>DAOUEG010000136.1:0-2919 GCA_034430495.1 Dehalococcoidales bacterium | reverse complement strand
GCGATTGAGCACGGCCAGCCAGCGTTCACTCGGGGTGAGCCGTTCGCGCTCCAAGGTAGGTCTCCTGATGCCTCGGCAAGTTGACGGGACAGACGGTACCGCCCGCAGGCCATCGCGTCAAGGACGAGCGGCCGCCCCGGTGCGGCGGCCGTAGTGTAAGGTGTTCGGTGTAGATTCGTTTTGGGGTGGTTGGCGCTGCTTTCGCGGAGGGAGCCCGAGGGCGACCGGAGCGAAAGCAGCGCCGGGCCGACCGGCCCGAGCCGCCCTCGCCGGTTGAAAAAGGGGGCGAGCCCCTGGTTGGCTGTGGTTTTTCGCCAGAGAAACTACAACCCAACCGAAGGAGGCCTCGCCCATGTTCGAGTCTCTCACCGACCTGGATGTTTTTCAACTGCAGGCCGCCGCGTTCATTGACCGCCGCATCGCCCTCTACCGCCGCCGGATGCTGGAGCAGATCATGGAGGCCGAAAGGGATCAGTTCCTCGGCTGCGGACGCTACGAGAGGTCGACCGAGCGCCGGGGCTACCGAAACGGCTACCGCCGCCGTTACCTCCAGACCACCAGCGGCTCGATCCGGCTGCGCGTGCCGCGCCTCAGGGGGGCACAGAGGCAGTGGCACCCCCGCACCATAGCCGCCTACCAGAGGCGCACCCGCCGGGTGGACCAGATCATCACCGAGTGGGTCGGCTGCGGCATCTCCACCCGCCAGGTCAGCCGGCTTCTGGAGGCCATCTTCGGCGCCACGCTCAGCCCCGGCACCGTCAGCCGGGTGGTGGGCGAGCTTGACGGACAGATCCGCGCCTTCCACAGGCGCCCGCTGAGCCATGGATACCGCTACCTCTACCTGGACGCCAAGCACTGCTACACCAGTCATTTACGCAGGAGGCGGGGCCGGGGCAAGAAGAAAGAGGCCGTCCTGCTTCTGGCCTGGGGGGTGCGCCACGACGGTAGCGAGGAGCTGGCCGGCTTCCGGGCGGCCGAGTCCGAGAGCGAAGAGGCCTGGACCGACTTCCTCACCGACCTGTGGGAGCGGGGACTTAAGCGCCGCAACCGCTGGGCGCAGACCCTCGACATGATAGTGACCGACGGGGACATGGGGCTCAGAGGGGCACTCTTTACGGTCTATGCCACGGTGCCGAAGCAGCGCTGCGTCTTCCACAAGGTCCAGAACATCGCCGACCACCTCCAGGAGCGCTCCCTGCGGGGGGCGATCCTCTCGGAGGCGGCGGCCATCTATGACGGCCTTGGCACCCGCCACCAGGCGCGCTACCGTTTGGGTCAGTGGGCGGAGCGTTGGCGGGAGGCCGAGCCGGAGGCAGTGCGCCGCTTCTCGTACGAGTTTGAGGACACCCTGACCTACCTGAACGCCGCGCCGGAGGACCGGAGTCGGCTAAAGACCACAAACCCCATAGAGAGATTCATACGGGAGCTGAACAGAAAGATCCGGCAGGTGGGCATCTTCCCCAGCGCCCAGAGCCTGGAGAGGGCTGCCTACCTGGTCTGGCGGAGACTGCAACGCCAGGGCTACGGCCGAGTGCCCCGGAAGACCTGCCCGAAGCTTTTTACACCGAACTCTTGACAGCACCGCGCGCCGGGGGGGATTGACAGCCGGCGCCACAGGCCCTAGATTGATGTCAGGCCCGTTGATTCGGGCTCCAGGAAGGGGGAAGGGACTATGAGAATGCAGACGGCCATTGCGGCGGGAATTGCCGCGCTCGTCCTGACAGGCGGCGCTGCTCGCGCCGTCCAGGAACTCGCGCCGGGGGTGACCATGCAACAGAAGAACGCCATCGTGGAGGCCGGCAACCGATTCGCCCTGGAGCTCTACGCCCAGTTGAGAGCCCGGGAGGGGAACCTCTTCCTCTCCCCCTACAGCATCGCTACCGCGCTGACGATGACGTACGCGGGAGCGCGCGGGGAGACCGCCGCGCAGATGGCGCGCGTGCTGCACCTGCCGGCGGAAGAGGCGCAACTGCACCGCGCCGTGGCCGCGCTCAAGGACGAGATCGAGGGGGCCGGCGCCGCCGAGGGATGCGAGCTCAGCATCGCCAACGCCCTTTGGGGGCAGAAGGGCTTCGACTTCCTGGCCGGGTTCCTGGGCCTCCTGCAGGACAGCTACGGGGCGCGCCTGACGGAGCTCGACTTCGCCGGCAACGCCGAAGGCGCTCGCCGGACCATCAACGACTGGGTGGAGGAGCAGACCAGCGGCAAGATCAAGGACATCATCGCGCCCGGGGTGCTCGGCCCGCTGACGCGCCTGGTGCTGACCAACGCCATCTACTTCAAGGGCGACTGGACCGAACCGTTCAAGGAAGAGCGGACGCGCGACGAGCCGTTCTGGACCTCCGCCGAGGACAGCGCGGACGCGCCGATGATGCACCAGACCAAGGACTTTCAGTACGGGGAGTCGGGCGAGTGCCAGGCCCTGCTTCTGCCCTACGCGAAGGGGCGGCTGGCGATGCTCGTGCTCCTGCCGAAGGAAAGGGACGGCCTGGCCAAGTTGGAGGGCGGGCTGAAGGTCGAGGGCGTCAGGCAGTGGCTGGCCCGGCTTCGCAAACGGGAGGTGGAGCTCAGCCTGCCCAGGTTCAAGCTCACCAGCCAGTTCGCCCTGGGCGACCCTCTGCGGGAGATGGGCATGGGGGACGCGTTCGCGCTTCCGCCGGCCGACTTCTCCGGGATGGACGGCCG
Organism: Dehalococcoidales bacterium; assembly: GCA_034430495.1. GTDB lineage: Bacteria > Chloroflexota > Dehalococcoidia > Dehalococcoidales > RBG-16-60-22 > DAOUEG01. Next base: position 234 of record DAOUEG010000136.1, on the reverse strand, counting down.
CAAGGACCTGTTCATCTCGGCCGTGATCCACAAGGCATTCGTCGACGTGAACGAAGAGGGCACAGAAGCTGCCGCCGCGACCGCCGTGACCATGGTGCTCGGGGCCGCCGTTGCCCCGGAGCCGCCGGTGGTCTTTCGCGCCGATCACCCCTTCCTCTTCTTCATCGTGGAGCGCCGTTCGGGGAGCATCCTCTTCATGGGCCGCCTGAGCGACCCGGCGGAGTGAAGCGCCGC
>DAOUEG010000135.1:0-31272 GCA_034430495.1 Dehalococcoidales bacterium | reverse complement strand
GGGTCATCATCCGGACGCCGGAGGGCAACATCGTCCACAGCGGGGATTTCAAGATTGACTACACGCCGGTGAGCGGCGACGGCACCAACCTAACGCGGCTGGCGCAGCTCGGCGCGGAGGGGGTGCTGCTGCTGTTCTCGGACTCCACCTACGCCGAACTGCCCGGCTACACGCCCTCCGAGATCACGGTCGGCGAGGCGCTGGAACAGGTCATCGCCCACGCCAGGGGGCGCGTCATCGTCACCACCTTCTCCTCGCTCATCTCGCGCATTCAGCAGGTCATTGACGTGGCCGCCAAGCATGGCCGGCGGGTGTTCATCGTGGGGCGGAGCATGTCCGACTCCGTCCGCATCGCCCTCGACCTCGGCTACCTCACCGCGCCGGACGGGCTGCTGGGACGCATTGACGAGGTGAAGTCGCTCCCGCCGGAGAAAATCGTCCTCATCACCACCGGCAGCCAGGGCGAGCCGACCTCGGCGCTGGTGCGCATGGCCAACCACGACCACCGGCACGTCCACATCCAGGAGGGCGATACCATCATCCTCTCCGCCACGCCGGTACCCGGCAACGAGGCGCTCGTCAACCGGACGGTGGACAGCCTCTTCAAGCAGAAGGCCCGCGTCATCTACGACAAGGTGGGCCGGGTCCACGTGCACGGCCACGCCAGCCAGGAAGAGCTGAAGCTCATCCTCAATCTGGTCAAACCGAAGTACTTCGTGCCGGTGCACGGCGAGTACCGCCACCTGAGCTTCCACGCGCGGCTGGCGGAATCGGTCGGCATCCCCGAGGAAAACGTCTTCATCCTGGAGGACGGGGACATCCTCGAGGTGCACGACGGCACCGCCAGAATTGACGGCAAGGTCAGCTCCGGCCACGTCTACGTGGACGGCCTGAGCGTCGGCGACCTCGGCGGGGTGGTGCTGCGGACGCGGCGGATGCTCTCGCGGGACGGCATCGTCGTCGTCATCATCGCGGTGAACCGGCAGACGGGGCGGCTCGTCGGCACGCCGGACATCGTGACCCGCGGTTTCGTGGACACCGCCGCCTTCAAGGACATGATGGACGAGAGCCGCCAGCTGCTGGCGACGACGCTCGACCACGGCGGCGGGCGCATACCGGAGTGGAGCTTCATCAACACCAAGGTGAAAGATACCCTGGAAAAATACTACTATGATAAGACGAAACGCCGCCCCATGATACTGCCCTTCATGGTCAAGGTGTAAGATAAGGTTAGTGAGAGAGGCATGCCGAGCAAGAAACCCATGAACAAACTCCAGCGGACCGCCCGCAAGGCGCAGACGGTGCGGTCCACCGCGCCCAAGAAGCGGACAACGAAGACCGCCCCGCGACGCCGGAGCAGCGGCGGGAACGCCAGCTGGCTCTACTCCAGGACGATGCGCCGGCTGGCGCTCATCGTCATCGTCGTGGTGCTGCTGGCCGTCTTCTGGAACAACATCGAGGACTTTTTCACCACGTTACTCACCGACCTCGGCTGGGGGCTGGCGTTCATCGTGGCCGTCCTCGCCATGCTGGTGACGCTCGTTATCCGGCGGCGGCTGGGCAGCCTCATCTTCAGCTGGAACCGCTGGCTCGGCCTGTTCGCCTTTGTCCTGGCCGTCTGGGGCATTCTGGCGGCGGTCAACTACTACACGCCCACGTTCAGTGAAGGGCTCGGTGGGACGTTCGGCCAGAACCTCATTGACGCGGGCGGCCCCGCCTGGATGCAGGCCCTGCGGATCATCGCGCTGTTCGTCGTCGGCATCGTCCTCATCGCTCCGAAGACGAGCCTCAAGGCCATCAAGGGCACAATTGCCCTGTTCGCCGAGCTGTTCAAACGGCGCCCCGCGCCGGCCGGCACGGCCCGGCCGGTGAAAGACAGCCGCCAGCCGGCCCACCGCGTTCTCGAACCGCGCGATACCACGCCGGCCCGCCGGCCGACCCCGGACTACATGACCGAGCCGCTCGTGCCGCCGGAGGTGGAATCTTCCCGCCGGAAGCTCGAAGAGCTGGCCGCCCGCGCCGCGGCGCTGCGCCCCTCGTCCGACAAGGTAACGCCGCCGGCCAAGGAGAAGCCAAAGCCCCCGAAGAACGAGACGCCGATTACCGGGGCCAAGGCGGAAGCCAGGCCGACCCCCTCCGGCCTCATGGAGCAGTACACGCAGGACCTGGAACTCAAGGTCGTTGACGGGTGGCCGCTGCCGCCGCTCGATATCCTCGACGCCGCGCCGGAGGTGCAGCAGTTCGCCCAGGTGGATAACACGCAGCGGGCCCAGCTCATCGAGGAAACGCTGGCCAGCTACGGCGTGGAGGCCAAGGTCGTCCAGATTAACTCCGGCCCCACGGTGACCCAGTTCGGCGTGGAGCCCGGCTGGGACCGCAAGTACCGCGAGGTCAAGGAGAAGGACGACGACGGCAACGTGTCCGTCCGGCTCGTCGAGGTCTCCAAGACGCGCGTCAAGGCCGGGCGCATCAGCTCCCTCTCCAACGACCTGGCGCTGGCGCTGGCGGCGCCGTCCATCCGCATCGAGGCGCCGGTCCCCGGCAAGACCTACGTCGGCGTGGAAGTGCCCAACATCACCTCCGACGTCGTCAGCCTGCGGAGCGTCATCGAGACCAGCACCTTCCAGAAGCTCGCCGCCAAGACCAAGCTGGCGGTGGCGCTCGGGAAGGGGGCCGGCGGCGAATCGGTGGCCGCCGACCTCACCAAGATGCCCCACCTGCTCATCGCCGGCGCCACCGGCAGCGGCAAGACGGTGTGCCTCAACACCGTTATCTGCGGGCTGCTGATGTTCAATACCCCGAACGACCTGCGCTTCATCCTCATTGACCCCAAGCGGGTGGAGCTCGTACAGTACAACAGCATCCCCCACCTGGCGACGCCGGTCATCGTGGACACGCCGAAGGCCCTGGCGGCCTTGCGCTGGCTGTGCCAGGAGATGGACGAGCGCTACAAGAAGTTCTCCCAGATGGGGGCGCGGAACATCGAGAGCTACAACAAGAACCGGAGCGGCGCCGACCGCCTGCCCTACCTCGTCCTCGTCATTGACGAGCTGGCGGACCTCATGATGGCCGGCTACGAGGAGGTGGAAACCAACCTCTGCCGCCTCGCCCAGCTTGCCCGCGCCACCGGCATCCACCTCGTCGTGGCCACGCAGCGGCCGTCGGTGGACGTCGTCACCGGGCTCATCAAGGCCAACTTCCCCACCCGCCTCAGCTTCGCGGTGACCTCGCAGATAGACTCCCGCACCATCCTCGACGGGCCGGGCGCGGAGAAGCTGCTCGGCCACGGCGACATGCTCTACCTGCCGACCGACGCCGCCAAGCCGAAGCGGCTCCAGGGCTGCTTCCTCTCCGATACCGAGATAGACCGCCTCGTCTATTTCTGGGGCAACCAGCAGGCGGAAGCGCCGGACACGCTGCGGCTGGAAACGCTCGTCGCCACCACGCCGAACGACACGATTGGCGGGCATCCCATTGACCCGCTGCTGGAGCAGGCCAAGGCGCTCGCCCGGCAGTACACCGAGGTCTCGACCTCGTTCCTGCAACGCAAGCTGCACATCGGCTACCCACGGGCGGCCCGCCTCAAGGAGCAGCTCGACGCGGCGCTCGAAGCCGAGCAAAGCGAGAGCGAGGAGGAGAAAGCGGACGACCTGGACGTTGCCGGCTTCCTCGACGGAGAGACCGATACCGGAGACGACGACGGGCTGCGATGATTATCTGGCGCCTGCTGCGGGGTATGGTCGGTAAAGTCCTGGACGGCTTTGCCTGGGTAACGCAGGACAACAAGAGGATTTCCAAAGTCAGGGACCACCGGGTCCAGGACTACATCAGGTTCCGCGGCCTCGGTAAATCGGATGACACCCGTTAGAGATAGCCGCCGGCGGCGAACACCGCCGTCACGATACCGGCGGCACCGATAGCTCCCGCCGTGACCTGGGCCAGTGAATGCTGCCCGAGCGTCCACCGCGACCAGCCCACCGCCGGCAGCAGCACGAGCGCCAGCGCGCCCCAGCCGCCGATGACGATGGCCAATATGGTGGCGCTGCCGGCGATGAAGGCGGTGTGCAGGCTGATTTTCCAGTAGAAATTGACGGTCATGAAGACGGCCAGCGCGATAACACCGGCGATGAAGGTGAGGCGGAGCAGCCTGGGGCCGTTGCCGAGCCATACCACCAGAAAGCCGACGACGCCGATCGCGATAGCGACGCCGTAGAGCAGGTAGCGCTGCCGGCGCGGGTTGTTGAACACGCCGTCCATCTTGCGGCGCCGCACCATGATAAGGACGGCGAGCGATACGGGCGCCACGCTCAATGCCAGCGACACCGCCAGCCAGAGCACGCCGTGAGCGATATCCGGCGCGTCCCGGAACGCCAGCAGCCCGATGACCACGGCGGACACCGCGAAAGGGTTGACCACGTTGGTGATGAGCCTGGCGATTCGTTGTTTCATGGGAGGCCGGTTGTCACCATAGTAGCGGAAACGGAGGGTTTTGCCAAGGGGGACGCGCCTGTGAGAAGATACGGGTATCACCGGAAAGGAACCTCGAGATGACGCGCGTCTTTGAAAACGGGAGCGTGACCATTGACCGGGCGGTGCTCGGCCCGTGGGAGACGAACTGCTACGTCCTCACGGACCTCCGCCGCGGGGAGAGCCTGGTGGCGGATGCCCCGGACGACCCCGAGGCCATACTCGCCCTGGCGGCCGGTACCACGCCCCGCTACCTGCTGCTGACCCATAATCACCCGGACCATATCCTGGTGCTGGCCGAGGTACGGGAAAAGCCGGGCGTGCCGCTCCTCGCCCACGCCTACGATGCCGACGGCCTGCCGGTGACCATTGACCGCTTCCTGTGGGACGGCGACACGCTGGAACTCGGGGAGGTGACCCTCACGGTGCGCCACACGCCGGGGCACACGCCGGGCGGTATCTGCCTGGCCGGTCCCGGCTTCCTGCTGGCGGGGGACACGGTGTTTCCCGGCGGGCCCGGCAAATCGTTCTCCCCGGCGGGGTTCCAGGAACTGCTGGTCTCGATACGGGACAAAATCCTGACGCTGCCGGACGAGACGGTCTTCCTGCCCGGCCACGGCGAGGGCGGGACCATCGGCGCCCTCCGGGAAGCGTACGCGGGCTTCATGGCCCGTTCCCACCCGGACGACCTGTTCGGCGACGTGACCTGGGCCGACGACTAGCGCCGCATCTCGACGCGGTGGAACGCCTCGCCGAGCTCAAACGGCTCGTCCTTGGCGTTGATGGTGGCCCACTCGCGCAGGCGTTTCTCCATCTCCGGCGGCACGTCCCCTACCTGGCTCTTGTGGCAGCGGAGCGCCTTTAGCTTGGTCTCGAAGGTGGCGGTGACATCCACGCGGTGGTTGATATCGTCGGTGCCCCAGAACCACATCTCCTTCACCTTCCAGGGCTCGTAGCCCTCGCCGAGGAGGTCCGGATAGGCGAGGTGGTCCCGCGCGAACGGAAAGACGGCGTCCGCCACCACCTGCCCGGTGATGCGGTGGTCCCGGTGCCACATGTACTTGCGGTACGGGTCGCAGGAGGCGACGACCTCCGGCTGGTACTTGCGGATGAGACGGACGAGCTCCTTGCGGAACTCGGGGGTGTCCTCGATGCCCTGGTCCGGGTAGTCGAGGAAGACGACCTCGCTCACGCCGAGGACGTCCGCGGCGGCCTGTTCCTCCTTACGGCGGGTCACGATCAGGTCGGCCTGCTTGATATTTCTATCGCTCGTCCCCTTGTCACCGTTGGTGCAGATGACGTAGACGACCTTCTTGCCTTCCTTCGTCAGGCCGGCCACGGTGCCGGCCATGCCGAACTCCGAATCGTCGGGATGGGGGGCGATAACCAGTAGATAGACGCCTTCGCTCATGTCTGTCGCTACTCCTTGTCCGTAATGGAACCGTTTTCATTGTATCGTACCGCCGGGCCCGGCACAATTTTCAGAGGCCCGGTAAAACAGGGAGGCGCCGCCCTGAGGCGGCGCCCCGCCGCGCCGTTCGTACTTTCTTCCTAGGCGATAAGCTCCCGCGTCTTGCAGAGGGTATAGCGGAGCTGTTTCACCACGCCGCCGGCCACGTTCTCCCAGCTGTAGTCCTCCACCGATTCGCGGACGAAGGCGCGGGACGCGGCCGGTCCGGCCAGCACGCGGCTGATGCCTTCGGCGAGGCGCTCCGGCGTGTTGTCCGGGACCACCAGCCCGGTTTCGCCCGGAATGACGATGTCCTTCAGGCAGCCGACGTCCGCGGCGACGAGCGGCGTACCGCAGGCGAGCGATTCCAGCCCGACGAGGCCGAAGCTCTCGTAGTAGGAGGGGACGACGGTGGCATCGGCGGCGTTATAGTAGACCATGAGGTCCGGCTGGCTGACGGCGCCCCGGAAGACGACCGAATCGCCGACGCCGAGACCGGTGGCGAGGGCACGGAGCCGCTCGACCTCCCCGGCGCTGGCTTCGTCACCGCCGATGATGACGAGCTTGAGCTTGTCAATGCCCGCGACGAGCGGCAGCGACCGCACCAGGCGGTCAACGCCCTTGACGGGGTCAATGCGCCCCACGAAGAGCAGTACCTTCTCGTCGCCGAAGCCGAGCCGCGCCCGGGCCGCCGCCCGGTCCATCGGCTGGAAGAGGTCCATGTTGACGCCGCAGGGCACCACGCCGATGGTCTCCGGCGCGGCACCGTAGTGCTCCGCCATGTCCCGCTTCTCGCGCTCGGTGGCGACGATGACGCGCTGGCACTGCCGGATGATTTCCTCCTCGGTGACGATGCGGAGCTCGGTGTCATCGAAGCCGTAGCCGGAAGCGTTCTTGAGCGCCCCGAGGGTGTGGAACATGGTGACGTGCGGCACGCCCCACCAGCGGCGGAGGTAGTCGCCGACCCAGCCGGACAGCCAGTAGTGGGAAAAGACGATGTCATACTCGCAGCCGTGGTCCTTACGGTACTTTTCCAGGCCGCAGGTGAAGTCCGGCAGCAGCGGATACACGGCCAGCTTATCAATGTGGGCGGGTTCCCCGACCGCCAGGTGGATGAGCCGGGCCCGCTCGCCCAGTTCAACGACGACGGGGTCGTTGGGGTCATGGACGCGGGTGTAGACGTCCACGGTATGGCCCTGGCGGCTCAGCTCCCCGGCCAGCTCCCGGATATAGACGCTCATACCGCCGGTGTCCCGGCCGCCGAGCTCGCCCACCGGACAGCTGTGGGCACTTATCATCGCAATTCTTAAACTTGGTGTATGCACGCTCTCTCTATTTCCTCGCTAGTTGTATACGGCAGCGGGCCAGTTTGACCTCCCGCCCGCCGAGATGGTGCTTGTAGTCTTCGTGGCCCTTGAGAAAATCAAAGGTCGTGAAGCCCCGCTCGATGGCGTCCCGGATGGCCAGCACCTTGCTTATCTGCCCGGCGCTGACGCCGGTGTAGTCCGGGTCATAGCCGCAGTTGTACAGGTAGCGCGTCCCCTCCTGGTCGAAGCAAATGATGGAGGCGATGTCCTTGCCGTCGAGCCGCAGCACGCCGATGCTCAGTATGCCGACCTCCGCCAGGGCACTTACCATGGCCCGGAAGAAGACCTCCATGTCCGCGGTCATGAAGTCCGCCTTGTCCGCCCGGCTCTCGGTGAACATCTTGAAGAAGTCATCGAGGAGGGCCGGCATGGCCGCGAAGTCACTGACCACGTCGTAGGTCACCTCCCCGGCCGCGCCGATGCGCCGCATCTTGCGGCGGACCTCGTGGCGCTGCTTCTTATCAAGCATCTCCAGGTAGCCCTCGAAATCCGCGGGCAGCGGCATCTCGAAGGAGACGGTCTCGTCGGCCAGGGTGACCGCCAGTCCCCGTTCCTTCGCCACATCCGTCAGAATGGTGACCACGATCGAATCCGGCCGCACGTGGCCGAGGTCGAGCGCGGTCACGCCCTCCGCGGTCATGGCGTCGAGCCAGGCGCCGAGGGCATCGCGCTCACGGCCCGGCTTGAGGACGAAGTCCTGGTAATCGCATACGTCGGTATCGCCCATGAAGGCCACGGTACCCCCCTTCACCATCATCGGCGCGAAGCCGATGACCTCGTCGCCGTCACGGATAACGCGGAGACAGGGCTCGCAGTCTTCCCCGAACGATTCCCACCAGACCTCGAGCCAGGCCGGCAGCACGAAGGGCAGCGACCACGCCAGTCCCGGCGCGTCACGCCGCACGGCAGCCACATCCGGAAGATTGACAGAGGTAACGGAACAACCCATATGTTCTATTAGTATATCAAATGCGATATATCGTGTAAAATGACTTAACTCACATCGCGGGAAGACTCTTGAGGAGGAAGCCCGGGGGCGCTAGTGCCTGTCCGCCCCGGCCAGGATGTGCTCCAGGCTCGGGAAGGCGTCCTCGCCGTGGGGGAAGATGAGCGACTGCGTGAAGATGTGGTTGAACTGCGGCTCGACGGTCAGCTCGACGTACTCCACCTGGCGGGCGCGCACGTCCGCCTCGACCCGCTTGGCCACGTCGAGCAGGGCCATGCGGGCGCCGTCGCCGGCGGCGTTGCCGACGGCCTGCACCTGTTCCGGGTCGCAGTCCGGGAACAGCCCGATGACGGCGGCGGAAATCTTATCGATGTAGCTGCCGAACGCCCCGGCCAGCACCACCTTGTCCAGCTTTTTCACGCCCATCTTGTTCATCATGATGCGGGCGCCGGCGTACATGGCCCCCTTGGCGAGCTGGATGGCGCGGATGTCTTTCTGGCAGACGACGATATCGTGCCCGGTGGCACTTTCCTTCGCCCAGGCGATGACGAACTCCGTCATGCCGTCTCCCTTGCGGTAGCGCGGCGAATCAATGTTCTTTTTGAAACGCCCGCTCTTGTCAATGATGCCCGCCAGGAAAAACTGGGCGGCGACATCGAAGATGCCTGAGCCGCAGATGCCGAGCGCGCCTATCCTGCTGTCCTCGGTGTTCCACTTGTCGTTGCCGATGACCTTGAACATGACCTCGTAGGTAGCCGGGTCAATGACGACCTTCTCGATGGCGCCGGGGGCGGCCCGCATGCCGTGGCGAATCTCCGCGCCTTCGAAGGCCGGGCCGGTGGCGCAGGAGGTGGAGTAGAGCTTCTCCCGGTTGCCGAAGATAAGCTCGCCGTTGGTGCCGATGTCAATGATGAGGGCTATCTCGTCGTGGTTATACGGCTCCTCGGCGATGAGGACGGCCACGTTGTCCGCCCCGACGAAGCCGGCCTCGATGGGCAGCACGTGAACGTACGCCCCGGCGGCGACGCGGAGGCGCAGGTCGCGCGCCTTGACGTCCTGCGAGTGGTGGACGGAGGGCGGGAATGGCGTCTTGGCGAGGTAGCGCGGCTCCAGGTTGAGGAAGAGGTGGTGCATGCAGGTGTTGCCGACGAGGACGACGTCAATGATGTCCGCCCGCCGGATACGGGCCCCGGCCGCCGCCCTGGCGGCGATCTCGTTGAGGCCGGTAATGATGGCGCTGTGCATCTGCCGCATGCTGCGGCGGTCCTTGGAGGCGTAGGCGATGCGGGACATGACGTCCTCGCCGTAGGCCACCTGCGGGTTCATGATGGAGTGGGTGGCCACGACCTCGCCGGTGGCGAGGTCGCAGAGGTAGCCGGCGACCGTCGTCGTGCCGACGTCCACGGCCAGACCGTAGGCCTTGTCCACCTTGCCGGCCCGGACGCCGATGATTTCCCGCCCCTGCCAGACGGACACGGTAACCTTCCAGTCCGCGCCCCGGACGGTGTCCTGGAGAACGCGGAGGGTCTCGTAATCTATGGTCAGGTCCTTGAGCTTGTACCGGTCGGCAAGGACGGCGGTGATGCGCTCGAAATCGCCGGTGGTATCGTGGAGGGAGGCCGGTTCCATCTCGACGTAGTAGTTGCGGACGGCCGGGGCCACCTTCATCTTCCGCCGGGTGGCCTCCTTGCGGACCACCTGGGCGCCCTTGCGGCTCTCCTCCGGCACGAAGACGACGATATCACCGTGGATGCGGGTCTGGCAGGCCAGCAAATAGCCGTGCCGCAGCTCCTGCTGGGAGATGAACTTGAGGTCCCGTGATTCCGTCGTCTCCACGGATTTGCGGGAGGAGGTGATGTTATACTTGGGGAAGCGCCCTTCCTCGATGCGCACCTTGCACTTGCCGCAGACGCCCTTGCCGCCGCAGACGGCCTCGATGCCGGCCCCGACCTGGCGGGCGGCGTCGAGGATGGTCGCGCCGTCATCCACTTTGCCGCGGGTGCCGGAAGGTTGAAAAACAACGGTATGTTGCAGTTTCCCGGTCATGAGAGGACAGCCACTTTCTCCAGGTACCGGTCGGGACCGCCGTCGGCGGCCGCCCAGGCGCCGGCCATCTTGATGTAATAGTGGAGCACATGGTCTTCCGAGAAGCCGATGGCCCCGTGTATCTGGTGGGCCGCCTGCATCACCCGGCGGCAGGCCCGGCCCACCCAGGCCGCGGCGATGGCCGCCTCTTTCTCCGCCGGCAGGCCATTGGCGAGCCGCCAGGCTGCCTGGCAGGTGAGAAAGCGGGAGCCTTCCACGTCAATGAGCATGTCCGCGCAGTCGTGCTGGATGGACTGGAAGGCGCCGATGGGATGGTCGAAAGCGATGCGGTCCTTGGCGTACTCCAGGGCCAGGTCGAGCGCCTTGCGGGCCAGCCCGGTCATGCCGGCGGCGCGGGCCACGGCGGCCCGTACCAGCACGGCTTCGAGCGCATCAGCGCCGGCGCCCGGCTCCCCGAGGACGGCCGCGCCATCAACGGTGACGTTATCGCAGGCGACGATGGCGGACGGCTCGCCCGAAATGAGCGTGAGAAACGTAATCTTGAGACCGCCGGCGTCCGAGGGTACCGTGAAGAGGGTCGTCTGGCCGTCGGCGTCCTTCGCGGCGATGACGATGATATCCGCGGTGGCGGCGTCCGGCACGAACCACGCTTCGCCGCTGAGGACGTAGCCGGTGCCCTGTTTCGTCACGGCGATGCCGCCGTTACCGTTCTCCGGCGCCGCCAGGGTCGTCTTGAGCTTACCCTCGGCGATGGCCGGGAGGTAGTCGGCTTTCTGGTCATCGGTACCGGCCAGGGCGATGGCGCCGGCCCCGAGGACGACGCTGGCGAAGTACGGACTGATGAAACAGGCCTTGCCCATCTCCTCCAGCACCACGACGAGGTCGAGCACATCCCCCAGGCCGCCGTGCTCCTCCGGCAGGGAGAGGCCCATCAGGTTCATCTCGGCCATCTTGCGCCAGAGGGATTCGGCCATCCCGGCATCACCGGCGGCCACGGCGCGGAGCACCTTCTCCGGGTACTGGTCCGTCAGGAAGTCCCGGGCCAGGGTCTGCATCATCTCCTGTTGTTCGTCGAGGGAATAGTCCATCTCTCTCCGTTCACCGCAGCCGCGGCAGGCCGAGGCCCCGCTGGGCGATGACGTCCCGGTCTATCTCCGAGGTGCCCTGCTCCAGGCTGAAGGCGAACGACCGCAGGTAGCAGGAGGGCACCCGGCCCATCATGGGGGCGTGCGGGTCCGCCTCGGTGAGGAGGCCGCGCTGCCCGAGCAGCTCCATGCCGAACCGGGAGACGCGCTGGTGCAGCTCGAAGCTGTACATCTTGCTCATGGCGGACTCGTGGTTCGGCACCTCGCCGCGGCTCTGCATCCAGGTGACGTAGTAGTGGAAGAGCCGGGCCGCCTCGCAGTCCGCCCGGAGCCCGGCGTAGCGGTTTTCCAGGACCGGCGTGAAGAGCCGGTGCTCCCGCCCGTAGACGAGCAGGTCTTCCAGGTAGACGGCGGCGATGGCGTAGGCGGGATCGGTGGTGCGCTCGTAGTCGAGCAGGGACATGACGACGTAAAAGCCCTTGTTGAGACCGCCGACGATGTTCTCCGCCGGGATGCGGACGTCGTCGAAGAAGACCTCGTTGAACTCGTGGTGCCCGGCGATGTTGATGATGGGATTGACGGTGATGCCGGGCGTCTTCATGTCCACCAGAAACATGGTGAGGCCGCGGTAGGCGGGCTTGACCTCGCGGTCCGTCCGCGCCACGACGGCGTTCCAATCCGCGAAGTGCCCGTTGGTGGTCCAGATTTTCTGCCCGTTGACGACGTAGTCGTCGCCGTCCCGGCGGGCGAAGACCTCGATGGAGGCGAGGTCCGAGCCGTGGCCCGGCTCGCTCAGGGTCTCGCACCACATGGTCGTGCCGGCGGCGATGCCGGGCAGGTAGCGCTTCTTCTGTTCGTCGGTGCCCTTGAGAAGCAGGGCCGGCGCGACGATGCCGGCCCCGATGGAATCATACCCCGGCGAATGGTACTTCGCCAGCTCTTCCCGCAGGATAAGACGGTGGAACGGCGAGGCGTTCTTCCCGCCGTATTCCTCCGGCCAGTGCAGGCTTATCCAGCCGCGCGCGCCGAGCTTCTCGGCCGTGGCGCGGTGCACCTGTATCCAGTCCGCGTGGCTGGCCATATCGAAGAAGGTGACCCGGCTCTCCCGGTACTTCTCCGGTACTTCCTTCTCAAGGAAGGCGCTTACCTCCGCGCGGAAGGCCTGTTCTTCAGGAGTGAACGAAAAATCCAAAGAGCTTTCCTCTCGCGCTACGGCTTACTTCCCGGTGAATTTCGGCGGCCGGCGGTAGTTCATCGCGGTGATGCCCTCGTCGAGGTCCTTCGTCATGCCGATTTCGCCGGAGATAGCCGCCTCCAGGTAGAGGGCGGTGCGCTGGTCGGCCTGGGCGCCGTAGTAGAGCAGGCCCTTGGCGTACTTCTGGGCGAGCGGCGCGCCGTTGGCCAGCCTGACCGCCACCTCTTCAACCGTTTTCTTGAATTCCTTGGGCTCCGCAATCATGGTGACGAGGCCCCAGTCGAGCGCCTGCTCGGCGGTGACGGGGTCGGCCAGGAGGATCATCTCCCTGGCCCGCGCCCAGCCGATGAGCCGGCCCACCCGCTGCGTGCCGCCCGCGCCCGGCAGCAGGCCGAGCGTCAGTTCCGGCAGGCGCAGGATGGCGGACCTGTTCATGACGCGGATATCGCAGGCAATGGCAAGCTCCACGCCCAGGCCCATGGCCGGACCGTTGATGGCGGCGATGACCGGCTTGGAATAGGTCTCGATACGGGTCAGCGCATCGTGTGGGGCTTCGCTGAAGTTCATGGCCGCATCCACCTCGCCGGAGGCAAACGCGGCGAAGTCCGCCCCGCCGCTGAAGTTGGCGCCGGCACCGGTGATGACGACGCAGCGGACGCTGTCGTTCGCTTCCAGCTCGGTGAGGGCTTTGTCGAACTCCTTGACCATGTCGGCAACGAAGGCGTTGGCCTTGGTGGGCCGGTTGAGGGTAAGCGTGGCGACCTTCGTTTCCGGATTGATGTCAACCTTGAGCATCTCGTAGTCGCCGGGGCCGTAGGTGAAGAAGCCTTCCCCGGTCTTGCGCCCGAGCTTGCCTTCCTTGACGAGGTTGGTGAGGACCTTGGAAGCCTTGTAGCGCGGGGCCTTCTTGTAGGTGGTGTAGAGGCGGTCGAGCTCATTGACGATGACGTCAATGCCGAAGCTGTCCGCCATGCGGAGGATACCGCGCGGGTAGTTCAGGCCGAGCATCATGGCGGTATCAATTTCTTCCTTGGTGGTGGCTTTCATTTCGAGCAGCTTGGCCGCCTCGTTGACCGAACCGGCCAGCACCCGGACGGGATTGAAGCCGGCGCCGGCGTTCATCGGGATTTCATTGGTTCGGCCCTCGGACCAGTCATAGTAGCCCCTACCGGATTTCTTGCCCCAGTTGCCTTCCTTGAACAGCCTGGCGAGGATGGGCGCGGGGCCGTAGCTCTTGCCCCACATCTCGGCGAAGTATTCCATGACGTGGGTCTGGGTATCAATGGAACCGCCGCCGAGGGTGTCCTGGAGCTCCAGCATACCCATCGGCAGGCCGAGCTTGTACTTGATGGCGGAATCTACTTCAAAAGCATCTTTCGCCTCGCCCTGCGCCACGGCCCAGTCCGCCTCGTTGGCCATGTTGGTGAAAATCCGGTTGGCCACGAAGCCGGGGGTATCGAGGGTATTGACGACGGCCCGGTTCATCTTGACGGCCACTTCCTCCGTCATTTTCAGGGCGTCCGGGCTCGTCTTATCGGTGCGGATGACCTCGAGCAGCGTCATCCGGCTGGGCGGGTTGAAGTAGTGGGTGCCGACCACCAGCTCCGGGTGCCTGCCGGCCTCGGCGATTTCCGTGATGCTGAGGGACGAGGTATTGGTGGCGAACACGGTGTCATCGGGACAGAGGGCGGTCACTTCCTTGAGGACGCTCTTCTTGAGGTCCATGATTTCCGGGACGGCCTCGATGATGAAGTCCGCATTCTTGACCGCCTCTTTGAGGTCAACGAGGAACGTGAGCCGGCCTAAAACGTCTTTCTTGGCGGCTTCGGTCATGCGGCCCTTGCTGATGCGGTTATCGTAGATGGCGTTCAGCGTGTCCTTGCCGCGCTGGAGGAACTTGTCCTCGATGTCCCGGCACTTGACCTGGTAACCCGCCTCGGCGGCGAGGGCGGCAATCTGCGCCCCCATGGAACCGGCCCCGAGCACGGTGACGTTCTGTACCTTCTTCATGGCAGCAGCCCCTTTCCGTCGTTCGTTGGTCTGGGAAGGTTCTATTTCTTGACCGGCTGGAAGGCGTAGAAGACACGCTCCCGGGTGACGGTGTCCCGCTTGATTTCCAGCGGGTGGGCCGGGACCTCGAAGGTGACGAATTCGACCTCCTCCCCTTCCTTGAGCTCGCCTTCCTTGCAGTTGACGATACGCCCGAGCAGGTGCTTGAGCGGCGTCCCTTCTCCGAAGGTCAGCCAGGCCATGATGAGCGGCGGCGGGAACCCGACGGGCGCGCCGGCCTGGGTCTCCGTCAACGTGACGACGGTCGCCTTCTTCGGCAGGTCCACCCACTCCAGGTTCTCGGACCAGCACTTGGGGCAGATGACCTGCGGCGGGAACATGGTGTGCCCGCAGTCCTGGCACTTGGTGGTGGTGAAGCGGTTTTCGCGGAGGTTATCGTAGAACGGGTAGATACGGTTGAGCTCCGGGGCTTCAAACGGCCACATGTCCATCTCGGAGATGTAGGTGTTATCGAGCTGGGGCAGGCCGAGTATCTGGGCTTTTTTCTCTTCAGTCATCGTTTTCTCCTTAACTCTCCTCGATACCGGCTAGTCCACCGGGTCCTTGCCGTAGATGACCACGGTGTGCTGGGAACAGGTGCCGCTCAGATTGTGGGTCAGGCCGTAGACGGGGTCCTTGGCCTGGTGGATGGCCCGCCCCTGGAGCTGTTTGCAGATCTCCAGCGCCTGGCGAGCGCCCGAAGCCCCGAAGGGGTGACCGTACACGAGCAGTCCGCCGTCGGTGTTGGTGGGGATGGTACCGTCGAGCGCCACGCCGCCGGACGCCACGAAGGCGCCGCCCTCACCTTTCGGGCAGAAGCCCAGCTCTTCGAGCTCGATGATTTCGGATATCGTGAAGCAGTCATGTGTTTGAGCGATGTCTATGTCCTTGGGCGTCAGCTTGGCGTTCTGGTACGCCACCTCGCCGGCCTTCTTGAGGTGAGGCCATTCCGCGAGGGTATCGCCGGGCCAGCCGGCGGACATGCTGTGGGAGGCGTGCTGGCCGGTGCCGCGCAGGTAGACGAGCGGCCGGTCGGACATTTCTTTGGCGCGCTCCTCGGAAGCGATGATAACGGCGGAGGCGCCGTCCGAGAGCGGGCAGCAGTCATACAGACCGAAGGGATCGGCGATGAGCCGGGCTTCCAGCGCCTCGTTGATGGTCAGCGTCTTCCCGGCGAAATGGCCATTGGTGTGGCCGGCGCCGTAGTTGTAGTTGGTAACCGAGACGTTGGCCAGCTGTTCCTTGGTGGTGCCGTACTTCTTCATGTGCATCTTGGCGATCATGGCGAAGAAGGGCGGCGGCACGCCGAGACCCATGGCGGAGTCCCAATCGTGGTCGTTGACGGCGAGCTGGGTGTAGTTGGTCTCCCAGCGCTGGGGCAGGTAGACCTTCTCGGCGCCGGTGACGAGCACCACCTCGGCGATGCCGCTCTCGATAAGCCCCTTGGCGACGATGATGGCGGAGTTGGAACCGGCGCAGAGGGTATCGAGGCGAATGCAGATGGAGGTGGGACTGAGACCGAGACGGTGGACGACGAGGGGCGCGGTGTTGAGGGCGGAGGAGTGGCGGCCGGCCATGGTGGTGGCGATGATGAGGCCGTCAATGTCAGAGGGTTTCAGACCGGGGATGTCATCGGCACAGGCGCGGGCAGCCTCCTGGACCATGTCAAGAATGTGGGCCTGGCGGTTGCCGAACTTGCTGGTACCTCCCCCCACAAAGCAGGCGTTCTTTTTCTGGGCCATGCGCGTTTCTCCTTTCCACAGCGTAGTATTTTAACGGGTAGTCAGGATAGGTTTGAGGACTCCGGGTCAGGGATAGACCTTCCGAAGCCTTCCAATTCTACCACTATTGAGGTGCCCGGGTAAAGATGCGGCGGCACCGGTTCCGCGCGGCCCTTTCATTTGACAGGCACGAGCCTGAACACGTATTATTTTTACGGTCATCAATCAACGCTCAGGCTGAAAGGAGTAGCGCATGTCGAAAGGACAGGAAGAGGTAGTCCTCTCTACGCTGTGGTCGGCGGGGTGCGGCTCGCACGGCGGCTGCGGCTGCCAGATTTACGTGAAGGACGGCAAGGTCACCCGCGTCGAGGGCGACCCGAACCATCCCCAGAACCAGGGCCGTCTCTGCGCCAAGGGCCTCGCCATCCCGCAGTATATGTACCATCCGGACCGCGTCACCACGCCGCTCAAGCGCGTCGGCGAGCGCGGCGAAGGCAAGTGGCAGGAAATCTCCTGGGACGAGGCCTTCGATACCATCGAAACACGGCTCAAGGACATCCGCGACAAGCACGGCGCGGAATCCGTCATTTTTTGCCAAGGCACCGGGCGCGACATCGGCGGGCCCATCACCTTCCTGATGTACGCCTACGGCAGCCCCAACTGGGTCCAGGTGGGCCTGGCCGGGCACGCCTGCTACACGCCGCGCCTCGGGGCCATGTTCGCCACCCAGGGCTGCTACTCCGTCCTCGATGCCTCGCAGTTCCTGGAGCAACGCTACGAGTCCGAGGAGTGGGAAGCCCCCAAGTACATCATCATCTGGGCGCAGAACCCCATCGCCGGGTGTCACGACGGCTTCTACGGCCACTGGATTATCGATTGCATGCGCCGCGGCTCCAAGCTCATCGTCATTGACCCGCGGCACACCTGGTTCTCCAGCCGGGCCGACGTCCACCTCCAGCTCCGCCCCGGCACGGACGGCGCCCTCGCCCTCGCCATGCTCAACGTCATCATCAACGAGGAAATCTACGACAAGGAGTTCGTCGAGAACTGGTGCTACGGCTTCGACGAGCTGAAGGAGCGCGTCCAAGAGTACGACCCGGAGAAGGTGAGCGAAATCACCTGGGTCCCCGCGGCGGAAATCCGGCGGGCGGCCCGGCTCTTCGCCAGCAACCGGCCCTCCGCCATCCAGTGGGGCGAGCCGGTGGACGCCATGCCGGCCGGCTCCGTCGTCGCCCAGGCCATCAACCACCTGTGGGCCATTACGGGCAACGTGGACAACCCCGGCGGCAACGTCATCGCCAAGAACTCCCACGGCGTCACCACCTACCCGTTCTCCTCCGCAGAGCTCACCAAGCTCTACGGCGAGGAGCTCGTCAAGAAGCTCAACGAGAAACGCATCGGCGCCAATGACTACCCGATGATCAAGAACTTCCGCGGCTGGGTGCAGCCGGACGTGCTGCTGGAGCAGATGGAGTCCGGCAAGCCCTACGAGGTCAAGGCCGCCTGGATACAGACCTCCAACATCATCGGCGGCCAGGCCGCCGACCCCAAGCGCCACTACGAGGCCATGAAGAAGCTGGATTTCATCGTCTGCGTGGACCTCTTCCAGAACCCCACCAGCATGGCCCTGGCGGACATCTTCCTGCCCGCCGCCACCATCGCCGAGAAGGAGAGCTTCCGCTCCTGGTGGCAGCCGCTCGGCGTGAGCGTGAAAGCGGTCGAGAACGTCGGCCAGTCCATGTCCGACTGGGAAATCAACCTGGAGCTGGCCAAGCGGCTGGCGACGACGCCCATCAAGTACAACACCGTCCGCGAGCTCATTGACGACCGCCTCAAGGACGGCAACACCAACTTCGAGAAGCTCAAAGCCAAGGGCTGCTGGGAGTACCCGCCGGAAGGCGACCCCACCCGCCCCTACTACCGCTACAAGACCGGCAAGCTGCGCCCGGACGGCAAGCCCGGCTTCGATACCCCCACCGGCAAGCTGGAGTTCTACTCCAAGCGCTACGAGGAGTGGGGCCTCGACCCGCTGCCGTACTACGAGGAGCCGGCCGAGAGCTACGTCAACACCCCGGAACTGGCCGAGAAGTACCCGCTCATCCTGACCACCGGCCGGCGCTCCCCGGTCTTCTTCCACTCCGAGCACCGCATGATTCCCTGGCTCCGCGAGCTCGACCCCGACCCGCTCGCCGAGCTGAACGACCAGACCGCCGCGGAGCTCGGCATCGAGAACGGCGAGTGGATTTACGTCGAGAACCTGCGCGGCAGGATCAAGGTCAAGGCCAAGGTCACGCCGACCGCTCACCCCAAGGTCGTCACCGTGCCCCACGGCTGGTGGCTGCCGGAAACGGACGGTACCGCTCCCAACCTGTTCTCCACCTGGGACCACAACGTCAACAACCTGACCTCCATGGGCAACCAGGCCAAGTCCGGTTTCGGCGGCACCGACTACCGGTCCAGCCTGTGCCGGGTCACCAAGATAACGGACTGAAAGGAGCGAACATGGCCAGGAAAGCGCTGTTCATAGAATACGATTACTGCACCGGCTGCCACGCCTGCGAGGTGGCCTGCAAGCAGGAGCATAACTACTCCGAGGGACGCTGCGGCATCAAGGTGGAAGAGGTCGTCACCGTCGGCACCAAAGAGGGCGACATCAACGTGAGCTTCATGCCCTACACGACGCGGTTCTGCGATCTCTGCGCCCAGCGGACGGGCGGCGGCGAAGCCCCCGCCTGCGTCAAGCACTGCCAGGCCCGCTGCATGGCCTACGGGGACGTGGCGGAGATGGCCAGGCTGATGGAGAAAACGCCCAAGTCCTGCATCTTCTCCCCGATGTAACCGGTCTGCCTCAGAAGCAAATAATGGGGGGCGGCGCCAAAGGCGCCGCCCCCCGTTCTGTCTCTGCCGGGAAAGCCGCTCTTAGCCGAACGGGTTGGCGGCCATGCTCTTGTAGCCCTGAAAGAGGCCCATGGGGGCCTGGCGGGCCAGCTCTTCCTGCGTCCACGGCTTGTCATCGAACTTGGTGAGGGTCTTGGCGACGATGGGCTCCGAGTACATCCCGATGCCGTTGCCGCCCAGGTTGAAGACGGCACCGCTGACGTGGGCGGCGGCATCCGAGGCGAGGTAGATGGTGAACGGCGCGATGTACTCCGGCCCGGGGGTGAAGTCCAGCATCTTCATGCCGGAACCGCTGACCCAGACCTTGCCGTCTTCCACGGCCTCGGCGAGGCCTTCCAGCTCGTAGGAGGCCCGCGTCTTGGCGAAGGGCGAGATGGCGTTGCAGGTGATGCCGTACTGCCACAGCTCGATGGCCACGGCCTTGGTGAGGGCGTAGGCCCCGCCGTTGGCGGCGCAGTACTCGGCGTGCTTGATGGTGTCCCCGTTAAAGGCGCGGGAGGTGGTGTTGATGATGCGCCCGGAGCGCTGCTTGATCATGTGGGGCACGGCGTGCCGGATGGTGTTGAAGTAGCCCTTGGGCTTGACGGCGGTGACACGGTCCCAGACCTCCTCGGTCAGCTCCTCGATGGGGCTGATGCCGAAGGCCCCGGCGATGTTGGCCAGGATGTCAATCTTCCCGTAGGTATCAATGGCCGTCTGGATAAGCTTGCCGGCGGTCTCGAAGTCGGTCACGTCGCCGTAGAACGGGGTGGCCTCGCCGCCGAGCTTCTTGATAATGGCCGCCGTGCCCTCGGCGTCGCCGCAGATGCTGGCCATCTCGGTCTCGTACCAGGCACACTTGTCCTGCTCCATGGAGTGGAGCTGGTCGTCGGTGATGAACGCCTTGCCGGTACCGCCCGGCTTGCGGTTGTTGGTGACGACTTTGGCGCCTTCCTGCGCCATACCGACGGCGATGGCCCGGCCGATGCCCTGACCGGAACCCACCACGACGGCTACCTTTCCTTTCAATACCTCGCTCATTTCGGCTCCTTTCCCGTTTTTATGTCAATCTTATTTGTCGAGCCGCTGCTCGAACCGGGCCAGCTTTTCCTCGAGGGCCTTCTGCTGGATGGCCAGGGTCAAGTCGCTCCGCGTCCGTTCCAGCACGCCGCGCACCATGTCCGTGGTGCGGCGCAGGCCGCCGGTGACGGCGTCCGGGTAGTCCATGGTCACCAGGATGCTGTAAATATCGTCCATCACCGCGAGCAGCTCCTCGCAGCGGCTGAGGTCGCCGTGGCGCATGGAATCGAGCACGTAGCGCCGTACCTCCCCCACCGCCTCGCCGAGACCGTTGAGGTAGCTGGCGCCCTCCACGTGGAGCTCGTGCGGGGACGGCAGGTCTTTGCCGGAGACGAGGCTCAGGGTGATGTGCCCCTCGGCCAGCTCTTTCTGGGCGTCCCGCACGAGACCGGCGGCACCGAGCTCCGGGAAGGCCGCCACGGCCGTCTCCGCCTGCCGGACGAGGTCCCCCGCCATTTCGAGGTTGCTGGCAGCGATGTCTACTTCCTGGCGGTGGATGGCCCGGATGGCCTGGCTGCAAAAGCGGATGGCGTCCCGGCAGAGGGGTAGCATCTTCTCACGGGCCTCGTCGCGGGCGGACAGGTCACGGCGGATGCCTTCGGCGATGGTCTCGAGATTTTCCATGGTACCTCCGCGCGGGCACGGCAAACCGCCGGCGCCGCCGGGGAACATTCTACACCAACCGGGGGGCCGAGAGGAAATTCAGCGGCCTTCGATGGCGCTCCGGATGTGGTCGAGGCTGGAAAGCTGCCCATCCGGCTCCAGGCGGACGGCGATGACGTCAATGCGGCGCTCCTCGGGGAGGCCGGGATGCCCGGTAATGAAGTCGTCCACCACGGCCAGCAGGTGCTCCATCTTGGTGCGGGTAATGGACTCCTCCGGCGAGCCGTAGAGGGTGGTCGTCTTGGTGCGCACCTCGACGAAGACGAGTGTATCGTCCTTCCGGGCGACGATGTCTATCTCACCGTAGGGGCAACGGTAGTTGGTCTCGAGTATCTCGTACCCGTTGCTCCTGAGGTAGCTCGCCGCTACCCGTTCGCCCAGAATGCCTACCTCATGCCGTTTCATGCGGTTCCATGATAGCACGGACCGGCTGGAACGTCCTGCGGTGCGCCGGACACGGCCCGAGCCGCCGCAGGCGGGCCAGGTGCTCCTCCGTGCCATAGCCTTTGTGCTCGGCGAAACCGTAGCCGGGGTACCGCCCGTCGAGGTCGGCCACCCAGCGGTCCCGCGTTACCTTGGCGATGATAGAAGCGCAGGCGATGCTGAAACAGACGCTGTCCCCGTGGACGATGCCCATCTGCGGCAGCGGGGTTTCCGGCAGCTTGAAATAGTCAATGAGCAGGTAGTCCGGCACCCGGCGCAGGGCCGCGATGGCGGCCAGCATGGCCCGGCGCGTGGCCGGGGCGATGCCGATGGCATCAATGTCCTGGCTGGAGACGAAGCCGGTCCCCCAGGCGACGGCCGATCCGGTGATTTCCTCGTAGAGCGCCTCCCGCCGGGCGGGGCTCAGCAGCTTGCTGTCCCGCACCCGGGCGCGCCAGGAACCCCGGAAGGTGCCGGGGAGAATGACCGCCGCCGCCACGACCGGCCCCATGAGGGCGCCCCGGCCGGCCTCGTCAATCCCGGCGATGAGCGTGTAGCCCCGGGCGCGCAGCGCCTTTTCTTCCCTGAAATGCGGCACCGGGCCCGCCACGGCTAGACCTCACCGCCGAGGAGCTTGCAGGTGCTTTGCCAGATGATGCCGGCCACGGCCTCCCGGTCCTGGGTACCGTCAATGACGAGCCAGCGCCACGGCTCGTCCTCGGCCAGCCTGCGGTAGCCGTCGCGGACGCGCTTGTGGAAGGCCACGGACTCGGTCTCGAAGCGGTCCGGCCGCTCGCCCTGCTTGCGGGCGAGGCCTTCCTCCGCCGGGACATCGAGCAAAATGGAAAGGTCCGGCACCAGTCCCTGGGTACCCATTTGATTGGCCTCGGCCACCATGTCCAGGCTCAGGCCGCGGGCGTAGCCCTGGTAGGCCGTGGTGGAATCCGCGTAGCGGTCGCAGATGACGATGGTGCCCTTCTCCAGGGCCGGAATGATGACCTCCGCCACCAGCTGGGCGCGGGAGGCGTTGAAGAGAAGCAGCTCCGCCAGCGGTGAGATGGGGACGTCGGCCGTCCATTTGAGGAGCTCGGTGATGCGTTCGCCGAGGGCGGTGACCCCGGGCTCATGGGTCAGCAGCACCGGCACGGCGAGCTCTTCCAGGCGCTGCCGGAGCAGCTCCGCCTGGGTGCTCTTGCCACACCCCTCGACCCCTTCCAGCGTGATGAAGAAAGACATGATACCCTCCGCTGGTAATTCAGGCTACCGGGTTTTTTCCTTGTATATCCTCACGCGGCGGTTCGGCTCCCGCCCCTGGCTCTGCGAGCCCAGATCGTTCTCCTGGGCGATGAGGTGCTGGAGCCGCCGGATGTAGGAGCTCTGGGGGCTCAGCTCCACCGTCTCCTCGCCCTCCTCCACCTGCTGCACGGCCGCTTCCGCCTCCGCCACGCCGTCCTGGAAACGCGGGGCGCGGGTCCGCTGCCCCGGCGAGGTCAGACTGCCGAGCAGCTGCCGTATCTGCGGCGGCGTGTTGCTGCGCAGCACGTAGATGGGCACCCGGGCGGCCTCGGCGTCCCGCACCTGCTGCGGCCGCCGCCGGAAGTAGTTCTTGGAGGTGATCAAAACGGAGGCATCCGCCGGGCGTTCCGCGATGGTGAGGGCGATGTTCATCTCCTGCGCCGTCTGGACGATGCGCCCGCGGTTCACGCCGAAGAGGTACACCTTCACCGCGCCGTTTTCCTTTTCGCGGCGGGCCGCGGACCGGGCGGCCGGTTCCGGCTCCTCTTTCTCGATGTTGATTTCGCCGTCCTCGCTGACCCAGCGCACGTTGGACGCCGGGGGCTGGCCGCGCAGCAGCCCGTCCACGGCCTCGCCGACGTCCTCGTGGATGGCGACGCGGTCCCGCTCCTGTATCTCCACGACGATATCGAAGGTCGGCGGCGATCTCCGCTCCAGAATGGACTTCTGCGTGCCGCGGCGCTTGGCTTCCTCGTCGCCGAGGGTGACCGATTGTATCCCGCCGATGAGGTCGGCCAGCGTGGGGTTCATCATGAGGTTTTCCAGCGTGTTGCCGTGGGCGGTGCCGACGAGCTGCACGCCGCGCTCGGCGATGGTGCGTGCCGCCTGGGCCTCGAGCTCGGTGCCTATCTCGTCAATGACGATAACCTCCGGCATGTGGTTCTCCACCGCCTCGATCATGACGTTGTGCTGGAGCGCCGGGGAGGCCACCTGCATGCGCCGCGCGTGCCCGATGGCCGGGTGCGGGATGTCCCCGTCGCCGGCGATTTCATTGGAGGTGTCCACGATGACGACCCGCTTCCGGGCGTCGTCCGCCAGCACGCGGGCCATCTCCCGCAGCATGGTCGTCTTGCCGACGCCGGGACGGCCGAGCAGCAAGATGCTCTTGCCGGAGAGGACCAGGTCCTCGATGATTTTGATGGTGCCGAAGACCGCCCGGCCCACGCGGCAGGTCAGCCCGACGACGCGCCCGCGCCGGTTGCGGATGGCGGAGATACGGTGGAGGGTGCGCTCGATGCCGGCCCGGTTGTCCTCGCCGAACTCCCCGACCCGCGCCACGACGTAGTCAATATCCCCTTCCTGGATTTCCCGGGCGGCCACTTCCATCTCGCGCTTCGGGAAGCGCGCTTCCGGCAGCCGCCCCAGGTCGAGCACCACCTCGACGAGGTCCCGGACGTCCTCCTGACCGGCCAGTTTCCGGTTGATATCCGGCGGCAGGATTTCCAGCAGGGCTTCGAGGTCATCGGTTATCGTTCGCTGCACGTAACCTTTTCCTCCGTGGTCCGCTCGCCGTCCCGCACCATGTCCAGGAAGTAGCGGTGGAACCGCAGGTCGTCGGTCAGTTCCGGGTGAAACGCCGTGGCCAGCAGGTTGCCCTGCCGCACCGCGACGATAGTGCCGTCCGCGAGGGTCGCCAGGACGTCCACGCCGGTACCGGCGGCCTCGATGTAGGGCGCCCGGATGAAGACGGCCGGGTACGGTTCGTTGCCGAGGGCCGGGATGTCCAGGTTGGCCTCGAAGCTGTCCACCTGCCGGCCGAAGGCGTTGCGCCGCACGGTGATGTCCATGAGCCCCAGCGTGGGCGTGTCGTCTTCGAGCACGTGCTTCGCCAGCAGTATCATGCCGGCGCAGGTGCCCAGTACGGGCGTTCCCTCCGCGGCCAGACGCTTGATGACGGGCATCATGCGATACGCATTGAGGAGCTTGCTGATGGTGGTGCTTTCGCCCCCCGGAATGATGAGCCCGTCCACGTGCAGGAGGTGTTCCGGCAGACGGACGGGCTGGGCCTCGGTATCCAGTTTCCTGAGCGTCGCGATGTGTTCGGCGAAGGCTCCCTGCGCTGCAAGGACACCGATTTTCATGCTGTTTAATTCCTTTTCCCGGGTTACCAGCCGCGCTTGGCGAGTATCTCGTTCTCCGGTATCTGGCTGATTTCCAGGCCCGGCATGGCCTCGCCGAGGTTCTTGGAGACGTCGGCGATAATCTTGTAGTCCGTGTAGTGGGTGGTCGCCTTGACGACGGCCTTGGCGCGCGCCTCCGGGTTGCTCGACTTGAAGATGCCGGAGCCGACGAAGACACCCTCCGCGCCGAGCTGCATCATGAGGGCCGCATCCGCCGGAGTAGCCACGCCGCCGGCGGCGAAGTTGACCACCGGCAGCTTGCCGAGCGTCTTCACGTCCTTCACCAGTTCCACCGGCACGCGGTACTCCGCCGCCAGCTGCTCGATCCGTTCGTCGGACGCCTCGGTGACTTCCTTGATGCCCTCCATGACGGCCCGCATGTGACGCACCGCCTCCACGATGTTGCCGGTACCGGCCTCGCCCTTGGTGCGTATCATGGCGGCGCCTTCGTTGATGCGGCGGAGCGCCTCACCGAGGTCGCGGCAGCCGCAGACGAAGGGCACCTTGAAGTCATGCTTCCAGACGTGGTACTTCTCGTCGGCGGGGGTCAACACCTCGGACTCGTCAACGTAGTCAACGCCCATCGCCTCCAGTGCCCGCGCCTCGACGAAGTGCCCGATGCGGCACTTGGCCATCACCGGAATGGTCACCGTTTTCATGATGTTCTCGATGACGGTGGGGTCCGCCATGCGGGCCACGCCGCCGGCCGCCCGGATATCCGCCGGAACCCGCTCCAGCGCCATCACGGCACAGGCGCCGGCCTCTTCGGCGATCCTGGCGTGCTCCGGGGTCACCACGTCCATGATGACGCCGCCCTTGAGCATCTGGGCCAGGCCCGATTTTACTTTCCAGGTCCCCGTTTCCATTTCCCGCTCCTCCCCGTCGTGATGAATTGACGCTCTAATTCTACTACGGTTGCAGGGCCTTATCAACAAAGCGCGTTGACGGTAGGCTCGGCGATATGTTACAAAGAAGGTATGAGTGTTTGGGACGTCCTTACCTATATCGGCGTGATAGTCGTGCTCGGCGGGGCGTGGTACTTCATCAAGCGTATGGACCGCGCGGCCAAGGACAAGAGCCGCGAGAACGCGTACCGGCTGCTCGAAATGGAAAACCCGCCCACCAAGGAACTGAAACGGACCATCCGTGACCTCAATCTCTACGGCGGACGCCTGAAGCGAGACCAGGAATTCCTGCAGCTCCGGCAGAAACTCACCCGGAAGCTGGACGGCCTGGAATACGGGTCCCGCTAGCGCAGCGGCCGTTTCACGGGAACCCCCGGCCGGCGCGGATACCGTTCCGGGGTGTGACCGGTCTTCTCCATGACCACCAGGTAACGGTCGTTTTCCCCGGCGATGAGGTTCACCCGGCGGACCTCCGCCACGCGTCCGCCTAGCAGCGCGATAGCCTTTTCCGCCTCTCGTATCTCAGCGGCCACGTCTCCCTTTTTGTGGGCGAGGCACCGGCCGCCTATCCGGCACAGGGGCAGCAGCAGCTCCGCGAGCGCCGCCAGCGCCGCCACCGCCCGCGCCAGGACGAAATCATACCCTTCCCGGTGGACCGGAGCGCGGCCGAGCTCCTCCGCCCGCCCGGTGATGACCTCCACGTCCCGAAGGTCCAGCACGGCGACGACGTCCCTCAGGAAATCGGCCTTTTTGCCGGTGGCTTCGAGGAGGGTCAGCCGAACCTCCGGGGCGGCGATTTTCACCGGTATGCCGGGCAGGCCGGCCCCCGTCCCCACGTCAATGACCCGCCTGCCGGCCAGCTCCTCCGGCGTACCCATGACGGGCAGGCAGCTCAGGGAATCCAGGAAATGGCGGACCTGGACGTCCTCGCAGGCGGTGATGCGGGTCAGGTTGACCTCCCGGTTCCGGGCGATGAGCTCCCGGTAGTACCGCTCGAACCGGTCGAGCTGCAACGCCGTCAGTTTCAGGCCCATTCCGGCGGCCCCGGCCGCGAGCGTGTCCATACGCGTTCCATTATAGCACCACGTCTTGTGGCGCCCCACACGTTATGTTATACTGGAGAAGTACTGACTCCTGCTACTCACGATTAATATACTTTGGGAGGTCGGCAATCGTGCCTGAAACTGTAAGCATCAAGCAACTCCTCGAGGCCGGAGCGCACTTCGGCCACCAGACCGGCCGTTGGAACCCGCGGATGAAGAACTACATCTTCACGAAGCGGAACGGCATCCACATCATTGACCTGGAAAAGACCGCCGTCATGCTGGACAAGGCGTGCGCCTTCGTCCGGGACCTCGTCGCCGGCGGCGAAGCCATCATCTTCGTCGGCACCAAGAAACAGGCCCAGGAATCCATCCAGGAAGAAGCCACCCGCTGCGGCATGTACTACGTCAACCAGCGCTGGCTCGGCGGCATGCTGACCAACTTCAGCACCATCCAGGCCCGCATTGACCAGCTCGTGCGCCTGGAGGACCAGCAGGCCCGCGGCGAGATGAGCCGTCTCATCAAGAAAGAGGCGCTCAAGCTCGGCGAGAAGATCGACAAGCTGAACCGCCAGATGGGCGGCTTCAAGGAGATGACCCAGCTGCCGGGCGCTATCTTCATCGTGGACCCCACCAAGGAGCGCATCGCGCTGGCGGAAGCCCACCGCATGGGCATCCCGGTGGTGGCCATCGTGGACACCAACTGCAACCCGGACGAGATAGACTGGCCCATCCCCGCCAACGACGATGCCATCCGGGCCATCAAGCTCATCTGCACCAAGATGGCGGACGCCGTCCTGGAAGGCAAGGTGGCCGGCGCCACCGTGGTCACCCAGGAAGTGCTCGACGAGAAGGCCGCCGGTGAGGCCGAGGCCGTCGCCGTGGAAGCCGGCGAGCCCCTCATTTTCACCCCCGACGAAGAATAAGGAGAACGAGCGTGGAAGTAACGACCCAGCAAGTGAAAGCGCTGCGCGATGCCTGCGGCGCCGGCATCATGGACTGCCGCAATACCCTGGTGGACGCCGGCGGCGATTTCGACAAGGCCCTCGCCATTCTCAAGGAGAAGGGCCTCGCCAAGGCGGAAAAGAAGGGCGACCGCGCCACCGGCGCCGGCCTCGTCGAGGCCTACATCCACACCGCCGGGCGCGTCGGCGTCCTCGTCGAAGTCAACTGCGAGACGGACTTCGTTGCCCGCACCGACGAGTTCCGGGAGCTCTGCCATGATATCGCCATGCAGGTAGCCGCCATGAACCCCACCTACATCGAGGACTCCGAGCTCCCCGAGGGCTCCGAGGACCTTCCCGCCGAGGTCTGCCTGCTGTCCCAGCCGTTCATCAAGGACCCGTCCCAGACCATCAAGGACCTCGTCGTCGCCACCGTCGCCAAGACTGGAGAGAACATCAAGGTACGCAGGTTCGCCCGGTTCGAATTGGGCTGCTAAAGGGGGGACGCCATGGCTGACGTCAAGTACCAGCGGGTGCTGCTCAAGCTCAGCGGCGAATCGCTGCGCGGCGGGCACAGTTACGGCATTGACACCCCTACCCTGGAACGCATCGCCGGCTCCATCAAGCAGGCCCGTGACCTCGGCGTGGGGGTGGGCATCGTCGTCGGGGGCGGCAACATCTGGCGCGGCTCCCAGGCGGAGAAGGACGGCATGGAGCGGGTCACGGCGGACTACGCCGGGATGCTGGCCACCGTCATCAACGCCCTCGCCCTGCAGGACATCCTGGAGCGGCACGGCATCGAGACCCGGGCCATGTCCGCGCTCGATATCCGGGCCGTCGCCGAGCCGTACATCCGCCGCCGCGCCCTGCGCCACCTGGAAAAGGGCCGCGTCTGCATCTTCGCCGGCGGGACCGGCAACCCCTACATGACGGCGGACACGGCCGCGGCGCTCCGCGCCATCGAAATCGGCGCCGAGGTGCTCCTCATGACGAAGAACAACGTGGACGGCATCTACTCCGCCGACCCGCGGAAGCACCCGGACGCCACCAAGTTCGACAGAATCACCCATTTCGAAGCCCTGAACAAGCGGCTGGCGGTGATGGATACCACCGCGCTCTCGCTGTGCCTGGACAACAAGCTGCCCATCATCGTCTTCGACCTGGACACCAAGGACAGCATGAAGAAGGCGCTTACCGGCGAGAGCATCGGCACACTGGTCGAGAGTGAGGGATAATCCATGGTAAACGAGGCGCTGCAGACCACCGACGAAAAGATGAAGACCTCCGTCAAGGTGTTCCGGACGGACCTGGCTTCCATCCGCACCGGCCACGCCACCCCGGCCCTCGTCGAGCACGTCAAGGTGGACTACGCCGGCACGCCGATGGCCCTCAACCAGGTGGCCGGCAACTCCGCGCCGGAGCCCGGCCTGCTCGTCATCCAGCCGTGGGACAAGGGCATCATCAGCGCCATCGAGAAGGCCATTCTGAAAACGGACCTCGGCCTCAACCCCTCCAGCGACGGCACCATCATCCGCATCGCCATCCCGCCGCTGAGCGAGGAGCGGCGCCAGGAACTCATCAAGGTGGTGCACAAGCGCGTCGAGGAGCGGCGGGTTACCCTGCGGAGCCTGCGGCACGAGGCGCTCAACGAGCTCAAGAAGCTGGAGAAGGACAAGGAAATCTCCCAAGACGAGCTGAAACGCGCCGAGAACCAGCTTCAGCAAATCACCGATCTCCACATCGCCGAGGTGGAACAGCTCGGCGCGGACAAGGAGACCCAGCTCCTGGAGGTGTGATCCGGGCAGTGTGACCCCGGATACCGTCATGGAAACCACCACCGGCCTCCCTCACCACGTCGCCATCATCATGGACGGCAACGGCCGGTGGGCCGAGCAACGCGGCCTGCCCCGTCTGGAAGGGCACCGCGCCGGCGTCCGCAACGTCCGCCCCGTCATCAGCCGCCTCAACGACCACGGCGTCAAGTACGCCACCCTCTACACCTTTTCCACCGAGAACTGGTCGCGCCCGCACGAGGAGGTCAACGGCCTGCTCGGCCTGCTGCGGGACGTCATCCGGAAAGAGACCCGCACCATGATGCGGGACAACGTGGCCATCCACCACATCGGCTCCGAGGAAGGGTTCGACAAAAACCTGGTGCGGGCCATCCGCCGGGCCGTCCGCCTGACCAGGGACAATACCGGTCTGCAGCTCGGCATGGCCTTCAACTACGGGGGCCGGCAGGAAATCCTCCACGCGGTAAAGGCGCTGCTCAAGGAGAAGGCCGACCCGGCCGCGCTCGACGAGGCGGTCTTTGCCGGACACCTCTACACGGCCGGGTTCCCGGAGGCGGACCTCGTCATCCGGACGAGCGGCGAGTACCGGACGAGCAATTTCCTCATCTGGCAGGCGGCCTACGCGGAGTACTACTTCACGCCGGTGCTGTGGCCGGACTTCGATGCGGCGGAGGTGGACCGGGCGCTGGAAGCCTACGCGAAGCGGCGGCGGCGCTTCGGGGGGCTGGGGCCGGGGGCATGCTGAAGACCCGGCTGCTGACGGCCCTCTGGGGACTGCCGCTCGTCATCGCGGCGGTGTACTTCGACCGTCCCCTGCCGTGGTTCACCGTCCTGGTGGCCATCGCCGGCCTGCTGGGGGCCTGGGAGTTCTTCACGCTGTCCGGCGTACGCGCCTACCGGGTGACCTTCGTCGGCGGGCTGGTACTGACGGTGCTGCTCGTGGTGCAGGGGCACATCAACTTCGAGTACGCATTGCTGCTGGTGGTGGGCGGCGGCGCGCTGGTGACGCTCGGGCTGAGCTACCTGTTCCCGAAGCCGGGCGGGCAGCTGGCCTGGACGTGGATGATGATAGGGACGCTGGCGATCGGCTGGCTGCTGAGCCTGCTCGTCGAGGTGCGGCTGGCGCCGGCGGTGGCCGGGCTGCCGGCGTTCGGGCGGAACGTGGTGTTCCTGGCGCTGTTCGCCACCTTCGGGTCGGACACCTTCGCCTACTTCATCGGGCGGGCCTTCGGGAAGCACAAGATGGCGCCGCGGACGAGCCCGGGCAAGACGTGGGAGGGAGCGGCCGGCGGGCTGCTGGGGAGCGTCATCGTGGCGGTCATCCTGTCCCTGGACACGCCGCTGCGGGCGTTCACCAACGGGGGCGTGGCGGTGCTGGTGGGGCTGCTCATCAGCGCCTTCGGGCAGCTGGGCGACCTGGCGGAGTCCAAGATGAAGCGGTTCTTCGGCGTGAAGGACTCGGGGACGCTGATACCGGGCCACGGGGGCATCCTGGACCGGATTGACAGCGTGGTCGCGGCGGGGTTCGTCGTGTTCGTGTACGCGGCGCTGATGGTGAACGGCGGGCTGTAAAGGGTAGACGTTCACACCGGCGCGGAATTTTCAGATGCCGGCGAAAATCTTACAAGGTGCCCCCGTCCATAGCTTCGGAGCGGGCGAGGATTAGGCCGGTCACCATCCGGCGGGCCCGGTTAGCTTTGGAAATCGCGAGTTTCACGGCGCACTACACCCCCGTGCGGCGTACGTTTTTTAGGCCGCACCACAACTATACTAGAACACGTGTGCTAATGTCAAGGGGGTTG
>DAOUEG010000134.1:0-1865 GCA_034430495.1 Dehalococcoidales bacterium | reverse complement strand
CCGGCGGATCGAGGCCACGCGGAGGGTACTGGGTCTCAGGGGTGTTCTGTCATTGAGACGTGGGGATTGCCTCGATATGATCGGGGACGCGGGACTCCTCTTTATGGCTCCTGCTTGGAAAAACCTATGGTGTGGCACTCCGGACTGGCAAATAAAACGGGGGGTGGGACACCTGTCCCACCCCCCGTACTCTTTTCGTCCACTCTTTAAGAGCCTACGTCGCCCGCTTCCTCTGCGTTATCACTATGACTGACATAGCTAGGACGATAAGCGCCGCCAGTCCCAGCCACGGTGCCAGTATCTGCAGCCGGTCCACCGGCTCGATGACACCGCCAACGGGAATTATCGGCTGGGGCTCGCAGACCTTGGCCACGAAGGCGTCGTCGCCGCCGTTGTGGGTCAGGTCCGGACCCACGGATACGGGGAAGCCCTCGGCGGTCTCGTTGGAACCAGTATAGCCTGTGACGTAGGCGCAGCCAGAGCCGTCCACGGCGATGCCACAGCCCCAGTCTAAGTCGGAGCCGCCGATGTAGCCGCAGTAGTCAAGCCCGCTGCCGTCGGCCTTGACCTTGGCCACGAAGGCGTCTGGGCCGCCGTTGTGGCTAGTGTCCGGCCCGGTGACTGTCCCGAAGCCGTCTCCGTCGGGGAAGGTGGTCTCGTTGGAACCAGTATAGCCTGTGACGTAGGCGCAGCCAGAGCCGTCCACGGCGATGCCGCTGCCCAAGTCAGTGTCGGAGCCACCGATGTAGCCGCAGTAGTGGTAGTTGTTCTCAGGAGTTAGGTCATTAGGATTTGTCTTGACCTTGGCCACGAAGACGTCTTGGCCGCCGTTGTGGATCAGGTCCGGCCCCACGGCCACGGGGAAGGTGGCCTCTCCGGACTGGGTCATCCCGGTGACGTAGGCGCAATCAGAGCCGTCCACGGCGATGCCGTAGCCCCGGTCCTCAGCGGAGCCGCCGATGTAGCCGCAGTAGTCCAGCACGCTGCCGTCTGCATTGACCTTGGCCACGAAGGCGTCCCAGTTGCCGTTGTAGGTCATGTCCGGCCCCACGGTAACGGGGAAGCCTTCGGCGGTCTCGTCGGACAGGGTCTCGCCGGTGACGTAGGCGAAGCCAGAGCCGTCCACGGCGATGCCGAAGCCCCTATCAGAGTCGTTGCCGCCGATGTAGCCGCAGTAGTCCAGCCCTGTGCCGTCTGCCTTGACCTTGGCCACAAAGGCGTCCTTGTCGCCGGCGAGGCCGTTGAAGATCAGGTCCGGACCCACGATAACCGGGAAGGTGCCCGCGTCGGACTCGGTCTCGCCGGTGATGTAGGCGCAGCCCGGGCCGTCCACGGCGATGCCGTAGCCATAGTCATGGTCGGAGCCGCCGATGTAGCCGCAGTAGACCAGCCCGCTGCCGTCTGCATTGACCTTGGCCACGAAGGCGTCTTGGCCGCCGTTGTGGATCAGGTTCGGCCCCACGGTCACGGGGAAGGTGGTGTTGCTGGAATAGGTGTAGCCGGTGACGTAGGCACAGCCGGAGTTGTCCACGGCGATGCCCTTTCCGTAGTCAGAGTCAGAGCCGCCGATGTCGCCGCAGTAGACCAGCACGGCGGGATCGATTACCAAGAGCTCCCCTGGGTCATAGCTCCCCACCTCGAAGCCGTAGCTGTGGGCCGCTGCGTCCAGATCGTAGCTCGACTCCACCGGCACTCGCTGCCCGCCAGTATCCTGGTAGGCTACCGGCCGTTCGTCACTAAAGCCGCCCGCCGGCGTGCTCACCTCCAGTTGCCCGGCCCCGTTGAGGGTCACGGCGCTCGCGCCGTCGTAGGCCAGCCTTATCTGTCCCGGGTCGGCCCCCGGCCGCACCAGGAAGGTGTATTTC
>DAOUEG010000133.1:0-11390 GCA_034430495.1 Dehalococcoidales bacterium | reverse complement strand
GAAAACGTGGACCGGGTGGAAATCGTCCGCCAGGGCAAGGTCCGCCGCTCCCGCCTCTACTACCTGCGCAACCTGAGCGGCAAGGAAGCCCGCCGCAAGATCAAGCGCGTCGAGCGCAAGCTCCGCGAGACGGTCGGCGGGGAGGTCGTCGAGGCCGAGCCCGAGGAAGAACTGGCGCCGGAAGACGTCGTCGCCGAAGAGACCGTCGCCGCGGAAGAGGCCGAGGCCCAGGAAGAGGCCATCGCCGCCGCCACCGCCGCGGAAGCCCCCGCCGCCGAAGAGCCGCAGGCGGAGGCCCCCGCGGAAGAGCCGGCCGCTGAAGCCCCTGCCGGGGAAGCAGCCCCGGCCGAGGAAGAGCCGAAAGCGGACGCCTAGCCGCGTCCTGTCCGCGCGCCGGGCGCCACCAACCCTGACTGGGAGTCCGGGATGCAGTACGCCGAGATCAGTGTCAATTCTCCGGTCGCCCAGCGCCGCACCTTCAGCTACGCCATCCCTCCCGGGATGACCGTCCTGGCTGGGCAGGCGGTGTACGTTCCCTTCGGCGAGAAGACCCTCCAGGGCATCGTCGTCGAGCTCACCGCCCGGCCCGCCGTGGAGGACGTCCGGGACATCGCCGGCGTCATCGAGCCGGAGCTCGTCCTGCCGCCCCGCCACCTCGCCCTCGCCCGCTACCTCAGCGCCCGTTATCTTTCTCCCCTCTTCGAGACCCTCGGCCTCATGCTGCCGCCCGGCTTCGAGCGCCGCGCCGTCACCTTCCTCCAGCCCGCCGGCAAAGAGACCGACGGCGAAGCTCTCTCCCCCGACCAGCGGCGGGTGCTGGAGCTGGCCGCCGGGCGGGTGCGGCTGGCGGTACTGGAAAAAGAACTGGGTAAGAAGAAGGCCTCGTCCCTCGTTTCCCAGCTGGTGAAGACCGGCTACCTCGTCCGCACCTATGGCCTCTCCCCGGAGCGCATCGGGCCCCGCCTTGAGCTTCGTATCGGCCCCGTGGCCGGGGCGGCACCGGTAAAACTCACCCCGGGCCAGTCCCGCCTGCTCGGTTTCCTGGGAGATTTCCCCGGCGGCATCTCGTGGGCGGAGGCCCGCCGCCAGACGGGCGTGACCAAAACCGTCGCCACTGCCCTCGAGAAGAAAGGCCTCGTCCGCTTCTCCGAGGTCGAGGTCCCCCGCGAGCCGGTGGACTACGCCCGCATCCGGCGGGATAGCCCTCTTCCCCTCACCCCGGCCCAGAAAGCCGCCTATGATGCCGTCGTGGGCGGCCTGGACCGCGCCGCCGGGGAAACGTTCCTGCTCCGCGGCGTCACCGCCAGCGGCAAGACGGAGGTCTACTTGCAGGCCCTCGCCGAGGCGGTGCGGCGCGGTAAGCGCGGCATCGTCCTCGTGCCGGAGATCGCCCTCACGCCCCAGACCATCGAGCGCTTCGCCGCCCGCTTCCCCCACCGCGTGGCCGTCTTCCATAGCGGCCTTACCCTCGGGGAGCAGTACGACGAGTGGCGCCGCATCCGGGACGGGCAGTTCGATGTCGTCATCGGCTCGCGGGGCGCCGTCTTCGCCCCCCAGCCGGACCTCGGCCTGATCGTCATTGACGAGGAGCACGAGTGGACCTACAAGCAGGATGCCGTGCCGCACTACCACGCCCGGGACGCGGCGGTAAAACTCGCCGGGCTCACCGGCGCCGTCGTCGTGCTGGGGAGCGCCACCCCGGACGTGGAAACCTATTATAAGGCGCAGACCGGCGAGTACCACTTGCTGGAGCTGCCGGAGCGCATCGCCGCCGGGGGCGGCGCCCTGCCGGTGGTGGACGTCGTGGACATGCGGGCGGAGCTGAAGGCCGGCAACCGCGGCATCTTCTCCCGCGAGCTCTCGGAGGCTGTCAACCGGGCCGTGGCCGCCGGCGAGCAGGTCATCCTCTTCCTCAACCGCCGCGGCGGCGAGACCTTCATCCAGTGCCGGGCCTGCGGCTTCGTGCTGCGCTGCCGCCGCTGCGAGGCCCCGCTCGCCCACCACTTCGCCGGGGACACGCTCACCTGCCACCAGTGCGGCCGCCGCTACCCCGTCCCGGAGCAGTGCCCCCGCTGCGGCTCCCCCTATATGAAATTCCTCGGCGCCGGCACGCAGAAGGTGGAGCAGGAGACGCGCCTCGCCTTCCCCCGGGCCCGCCGCCTCCGCTGGGACAGCGATGCCGTCACCGCCTCGCATACCCATGACGACCTCCTCCGTGAGTTCCGCGATGGCCGGGCGGACATCCTCATCGGCACCCAGATGATCGCCAAGGGGCTGGACATTCCCTCGGTCACCCTCGTCGGCGTCGTCAACGCGGATACCTCCCTCAATCTGCCGGACTTCCGCGCCGGGGAGCGCACCTTCCAGCTCCTCAGTCAGGTGGCCGGCCGGGCCGGGCGGGGGAGCGCCGGGGGCCGCGTCATCATCCAGACCTTCAACCCGGACCACTACGCCGTCCGGGCCGCCGCCCGGCACGACTACCTTTCTTTCTACGACGAGGAAATCGGCTACCGGCGGGAGCTCCGCAACCCGCCCTTCGGCAAGCTGGCGCGGCTCGTCTTCGCCCACGTCAACGATGCCGCCTGCCGCCGCGAGGCGGAGCGCATGAAAACCCTCCTCGAAGGCGAAACGGCCCGTCGCGGCGTGGCCGGCATTGAGGTCATCGGCCCGGCGCCGGTCTTCCTCCATCGCCTGCGCGGCAGGTACCGCTGGCACCTCGTCCTCCGCGGCGAGGGCCTGCCGGACTTCCTGGCGGACGTCCGCTTCCCGCCGGGCTGGAGTGTTGACATCGGGCCGGTCGGCATGCTACGCTAGGCCCCCGGCACGGCATGGAGTATAATATACTATATATAAAGGAAATTACCTGATGGCGAGAGGTAGGTATGGCGGTTCTGCCGATTAGAACGGTACCTGACCCCATTTTGAAAAAGAAGACCCGGCGCATCCCCGGCATTGACGCGTCGGTGCGCAAGCTCATCAAGGACATGCGGGAGACCCTCCACGCCGAGGAAGGACGCCTCGGTCTGGCGGCCCCGCAGGTCGGCGTCTCGCTCCGCGTCACCGTCATCGGCATGCCGGACGAGGAGGACCTCGTCCTCGTCAACCCGGAAATCGTGAAGCGCAAGGGCGAGCGCATCGTCACCGAGGGCTGCCTGTCCATCCCCGGCTACTACGGCGAGCTCTGCCGCGCCGAGACGGTCACCGTGAAGGCGCTCGACCACGAGGGCAAGCCCGTCCGCATCAAGGCCGACGAGCTGCTGGCGCAGGCGCTGGAGCACGAGATAGACCACCTCGACGGCGTGCTCTACATTGACCGCCTGGAAAGCCCGGACAAGCTCCGCAAAGTGGAGCCGGCGGGCAGCACCGGGGAGGAGCCGGCGCCGGACCGCCGGGGGGAACGTAAGACGGCTCCCCTGGATTTCGAGCAGTAAGGCGAAACTACGCGCTGCTCAGCGGACCGCCGGTTCCCGCGTGGCCCGCGGCGCGCGCCGCGGCGTGACCTCGTTCCCGAAGTAGAAGAGCTCGTCGAGCGTCAGGTCCGGGAACGCCTTTTTCGCCCCGATGATGAACTTTTCGTTGATGCCCCGCTTGCCTTCGCGCACGCGGTAAATCTGGCTCACCGAGATGCCCATCGTCCTGGCCAGGTCGGACAGGTTGGCGTAGCGCCCGCGGGCCAGGTCGAACACTTTTGTCTTGATTATCATCTCATTCCTGTCGCTGGCCGTTTGCCAAGTGTCCATAGTATAAAAAGATACGTGCCATTTGTCAAGCATCCGCGCCGCCGGTTGACGAAGGGACGGCATTTGTTATAAGGTTTGGAACCGGTGTGCCATCCGGCGAACTTCCCCCCGCGCACCGCGCTTCCGGTCCGGTGACCAAGAAGAATCTCGGCTGGCTGGCGGTTATCGTCGTCCTGCTCGCCGCCATCGCGGCGGGAACGGGCAGCGTCTGGGCGCGCCACCACGACGGCGCGACCGTTGACCTCCACCAGGCCGCCCCGGCCGTTGACGCCGGGCAAATCTACCTCGGCGGCGCCGTCGCCGCGCCGGGCTGGTACCCCCTCCACCCCGGTGATACCCTCGACGACCTCATCGCCGCCGCCGGCGGCCTGCTGCCCGGCGCCGATGCGGGCCGGCTTTCCCTGTCCGTCGGCACCCCCGCCGATAGCCCCCAGCGCATCAATATCAACACCGCCGCGGCCTGGCTGCTGGAGGCCCTCCCCGGCATCGGCGGGACCAAGGCCCGGGCCATCGTTGACTACCGCGCGGCCAGCGGTCCCTTCCGCGATGTTACGGAGATTATGAACGTCCCCGGCATCGGCCAGGGCGTTTACGACGACATCCGCGGCCTCATCACGGTCGGGGAGTAGCCCGGTGGTCCTCGTCGCCCTCAGCGTCGCCTGGGTCCTCGGTGTCTGGCTCGGCTCCCTCTACGACCTCCCGCCTTGGCTCCTGGCTTGCGGCGCCATCCCTGTCCTGGTGCTCCTCGTGGCGCGCCGCTCTCCGAAACCGCTGCTGGTGACGGCCGCCTGCCTCTGCCTCGTCGCCGGGGCGGGCCTCTACGCCCGCCATGCCCTCTATGACGTTAGCGAGACGTCCCTCCGCTCCTGGAACGACCTCGGCGCCGTGCAAATCCGGGGCGTCCTGGCGTCCGACCCGGACGTCCGCGAGGGCAGCACCCGGCTGGAAGTGGCGGCGACTTCGCTGGAGCTCGACGGCCAGCGTCACGAGGTGTCCGGCACGTTGCTCGTCTTCGTGCCCCGCTATCCGTCCTGCGCGTACGGCGACGCGGTCCTCCTCGCCGGCGAGATGGTCACGCCCCCGCAACTGGACGATTTCGACTACCGCGGCTACCTGGAGCACCGCGGTATCTACAGCGTCATGCAGTACCCGGCCGTGACCGTCACCGCCACCGGGCAGGGCAATCCCGTTCTCGCCGGTATCTACGACCTCCGCCGGCACCTGGCGGCCTCGCTCTCGTCGGCCCTCCCGGAGCCCCGGGCCTCCCTCGCCCGGGCCCTCATCCTCGGCGACCGCGGCGGCCTCCCGGACGACGTCCGGGCGCAGTTCAACCGCTCCGGCACCGCCCACCTCCTCGCCGTCTCCGGCCTCCACCTCGGTATCATGGCTGGTATCCTCCTCGCGTTGGGGACGGCCCTCTTCGGGCGGCGGCGCTATTTCTACGTCTGGTTCGCCCTGGCCGGCGTCTGGGCCTACGCCGTGCTCACCGGCTTCAACCCTCCCGTGGTGCGCGGCGCCGTCATGGCGAGCCTCTTCCTCCTCGCCGAGGCTCTCGGTCGCCAGCGGAGCGGCTTCGTGGCCCTCGCCTTCGCCGCCGCCGTCATGACCGCCGTCCATCCCTACGTCCTCGGCGACGCCTCCTTCCAGCTCAGCTTCCTCGCCATGTCCGGCCTCGTCTTCCTCTTCCCGCTCCTCCGCGACGCCGGCCGGTCGCTGGCGGGTCGCTGGCTCGGCGAGGCGGGCGCCCTCGTCGCCTTCGCGGATTTCACCGTGGACGTCCTGTCCGCTACCCTCGGCGCCCTCGTGGCCGTCTGGCCGGCGGTGGCCTGGTACTTCGGCACCGTGGCGCTCGCCGGGCCCCTGGCCACCTTCCTCGCCTTGCCCGTCCTCCCGGCCGTCATCGTCCTCGGTGGGCTGGCGGCGGTGGGTGGCCTGGCCGTGCCGGTGGTCGGGCAGGCCATCGGCTGGCTGGCCTGGCTGTTCCTCTCCTGGCTCCTGCTCGTCACCGGCTGGCTCGGCGGTCCCGGCGGCCCGGTCGTCAGCGTCAGCCCCTTCTCGTCGGCCCTGCTCTGGCTCTACTATGCCGTCCTCACTGCGGCGCTGTGGCTCGTCTACCGCTGGCGGCGGCGCAGTCCCGCGGCCGGGGCGACGGGACGGATGCGGGGCGGCCTCTCTTTGGGCCTGAGCTTGTCGCTCGACTGGCGCTGGCTCGTCGTGCCGCTGGCGGTGCTGGCCCTCCTGACGACGATTACCGCCTCCACCTATCCTGACGATGACGTCCACGTCGGCTTCCTCGACGTCGGCCAGGGCGATGCCACCCTCGTCACCCGCGGCACCACCCAGGTCCTCGTGGACGGCGGCCCCGGGCCGGAGGCGGTGATGACCGGCCTGGCGGCGCGCATGCCGTTCTGGGACCGCACCGTCGAGGTCATCGTTCTGAGCCACCCCCACGAGGACCACCTGGCCGGCCTCGTCGAGGTGCTGCGCCGCTACAACGTGGAGCGGGTCATCGAGCCGCCCCTTACCGTCGCCACGCCGCTCGTGGAAGAGTGGGACCGCCTGCTCGACGAGAAGGGCATCGTCCCCACCGTCGTCACCGGCGAGGACGTGGCCACTTTCGGCAACGGGCTTTCTCTTGACATAACGTGCTCGTACTCGAACGGCTCCGGCAGCGAGGACGTCCCGACCCTCGTCGTCCGCGTGGACGCCGGCGGCGCGGCTTTCCTGTTGACGGCGGATATCACCGCCGCCGCCGAGCGCGACCTCGTCCACGGCCGGGCCGACCTGGACGTGGACGTGCTCCAGGTGTCCCACCACGGCTCGGCGGGCTCGTCCTGCCCGGAGTTCCTGGCGGTCGCCAGCCCCGCAATCGCTGTAGTCTCTTGCGGTCTCGATAACCCCTACGGTCACCCGGCCCCGGAGACGCTGGCCCGGCTCGACGCCGCCGTCGGCCCGTCCAACGTCTGCCGCACCGACGAGGCGGGGAGCGTTGATTTTACCTGGGACGGCGGCACACTCACCGTGCGGCGGCAGCGCTGAGCGTGCTACAATGGACCGGTCCGTAATCTTTCCGTGAGGTGTGCGCGTGTCTCCCGAGGGCTGGGAACGGGTCTATCGGCAGAAGGGCGACCTCGGTCTCCGGGTGCTGCCGCTCGTCAGGCGCGCCGCCCGGCTCTTCCGCGAGCGGGGCTGCCGCCGCGTGCTGGACCTCGCCTGCGGCACCGGCCGCCACGCCCTCTACCTGGCGAGAAAGGGCTTCGAGGTCTACGCCACCGACGCCGCCGCGACCGGCGTCGAAATCACCCGGCGGAAAGCCGCCGCGGCCGGGCTCGACGTCCGTTGCTCCGTCCATGACATGACGTCCATCCCCTTCGAGGATGACTTCTTCGATGCCGTCGTCTGCACCTGGTCCATCCACCACGGCCTTCTGGCCGATATCCGGCGCACCGTGGCCGGGATTTACCGCGTGCTCCGCCCCGGCGGCACCGCCGTCGTGGACGTGCCCTCGGTGACGACCTGGGACTGCGGCCACGGCCGCGAGATCGAGCCGATGACCTATCTCGAGGTCAACCCGGAAGAGAAAGACGTCCCCCACCACTACTTCACCCGCCCGGAAACCTTGAAGCTGTTCGCCCGGTTCTCGCACGTCCGGGTGCGGCTCATCTCCCGCCCCTCGTCCCAGGTCGAGGACGACGGCCGGTACCACACCAGCTGCCTCTACAACGTCATCGCGGAGAAGTAGTTAGCTGTCCTTCCGCACCAGCGCGCACACGTTCCGCGCGAACGTCCTGAGCGGGAAGCGGTAGCGGTCCTCCGGGAACAGCTCCGCCACGGTGAACCCGGCTTTCTGTGCCGTTTTCTTCATCTCCCCGAAGGTGAACAGGTGGTAGAACCGCTCGACCGTTCCCCCTTTGCTCCGCCACGGCACGGTGAGGTCGCGCGGCTTGAACCAGAACCGCGGCTGCCACCGGTTCCAGGCGGTGACGAACGCCTCGCCGCCGGGCTTCAGCACCCGGTGGAGCTCCCGGAACGCCTGCAATCGCCCCGCCCTGTCCTCGATGTGGTGGTAGACCGCCGCGGCGACGGCGTGGTCGAAATACCCGTCCTCGTAGGGCAGCTTTCGGGCGTCCGCCTGCTCCAGCTCGACCGTGAAGCCGTACTTCGCGGCGTACTTCTCCGCCAGCTCGAGCATCCGCGCCGAGCTGTCCACGCCGTACAGCTCGAACCCCTCCCGGAACGGGAGGAAGTCCGGCCCGTGGGCGCACCCCACGTTGAGCAGCCTGCCGCCCCGCCACCGCGCCGCCAGCCGCGTGAGTTCGGCTTTGAAAATGGTGCGGTGCCGGAAGTTGTACCACCCCTCGGCGATATCGTCGTAGACGTTGTCCATCGTGTCCTGAGATGCGGTACAATTATAGCATGAGCGCCATGCGCAAGTACGCCCGCACCATCTCCGGCGTGACGCCCCT
Source organism: Dehalococcoidales bacterium (assembly GCA_034430495.1). Classification (GTDB taxonomy): domain Bacteria; phylum Chloroflexota; class Dehalococcoidia; order Dehalococcoidales; family RBG-16-60-22; genus DAOUEG01. Next base: position 3,184 of record DAOUEG010000133.1, on the reverse strand, counting down.
GGCGGTGATGACCAGGCCGCAGGGCTGCCCCGGCTCGTGCGTCTACTGCCCCACCTACGCGGACTCCCCGCAGAGCTACACGCCGGAGTCCCCTGCCGTCATCCGCGCCCGCGCCGCCGACTACGACGCCGCCCGCCAGGTGACGCTCCGCCTGGACACCTTCCGCAAGCTCGGCCACCCTACCGACAAGGTCGAGCTCATCATCATGGGCGGCACCTTCCTCGCCGCCCCGGTGGACTATCAGTATCGGTTCGTCAAGGAGTGCTACGACGGCCTCAACGGCGTCCCTTCCGCCTCGCTGGAGGAGGCCCGCCGCCGCAACGAGACCGCCGCCAACCGCTGCACCGGCCTCTGCATCGAGACCCGCCCGGACGTCTGCGGCCCGGCGGAGGTCCGGCGGATGCTGGACTTCGGCGCTACCCGCGTCGAGCTCGGCGTCCAGACCCTCGACGATGACGTTTTTGCCCTCGTCCGCCGCGGCCACGGCGTCGCCGCGGTCGTCACCGCCACCCGCCTCCTCCGCGAGAGCGGCTTCAAGGTCTACTACCACTGGATGCCCGGCCTCCCCGGCTCCACCCCGGAGAAAGACCTCGCCCTGTCCCGCCAGCTGTTCGACGACGACCGCTTCCGTCCCGACGGCCTCAAAATCTACCCGACCATGGTGGTCGAGGGAACGGAGCTGGAGCGCTGGTGGCGGGAAGGCCGGTACACCCCCTACGACAACGCGGCGATGACCCGCCTCGTGGGGGACATCAAGGCCGTCGTGCCGCCCTACGTCCGCATCTCCCGCGTGCTGCGGGACATCCCGGCCCGCTACATCGTGGCCGGGCTGAAAGACTCGCTCCGGGAGGGGGTGCGCGACCGCCTCATTGCCGAGGGACGGGAGTGCCGCTGCATCCGCTGCCGCGAGTACGGCCACCGCGCCCGCGCCGGCCGGGAGATAGGGGAGCCGTCGCTCACCCGGCTGGAGTACGATGCCTCCGGCGGCCGGGAAATCTTCCTCTCCTATGAAGACGCCGGCGGCACCCTCTTCGGGCTGCTGCGCCTCCGCGTCCAGGACGCCCCGGTGCCGGCCTTCGGGGAGGCGCAGCCGCTGCCGGCGGCCCTCGTCCGGGAGCTCCACGTCTTCGGCCCGCAGGTGCCCCTCAGCCAGCAGCGGGACGACGCCGCCCAGCACCACGGCTTCGGGAAAGCCCTCTTGCGGGAGGCGGAGCGCATCGCTGGAGAGGAGTTCCGGGCCGGCCGCCTCGCCGTGCTGAGCGGGACCGGCGCCCGGGAGTACTACCGCGGCGGCTTCGGCTACCGCGAGGCAGCCGGCTACATGGTGCGTGACCTGGGAACCCAGGCCTAATCGCAGGTATCTCAGGGGTTGTGCGTGCCGACCGATTGCCCGGGCGGCGTGGCGTTGTCACTGACGTTATCGCTCACGTTCGCGCTGGCGCTCGTGGTGGCCGTCAGGGCGGGCGGGGAGGAAGCCGTCGGCGTCGCGCTGCCGCCGGTCTGACCGCAGGACGCGAGCAGCAGCGCCAGCCCCGCAATGCCCGCCAGCGCGAGCCTCGCCGTCCGCACCCTTACCCCCACCCCAGCTCGTCGAGACGGGCGTCCGAGATGCCGAAGTGGTGGGCTATCTCGTGGATGACCACCGTGCGCACCTCGCTGACGATTTCCTCGTCGCTGCGGCAGACCGCCTCGATGTTCTTCTGGAAGATGGAAATCTTGTCCGGCATGACGAAGCCGTAGTGGTCGCCGCGCTCGGTGAGGGGCACGCCCTCGTAGAGACCGAGCAGGATTTCGCCGGGCCGCTCGCGGAGGCTCCGGGCCTGCCGGGGCGTGGGCCGGTCCGCGATGATGATGTCCACGTTCTCCATCCGCTCCCGGAACTCGTCGGGCAGGCTCTCGACGGCCCTGGCCACGAGGTCCTCGAACCGTTTACTGTCCACCGTGCGCCTCCCCGGTGACGGCTTCCTCGAGGGTGGCGAGGTCGAAGACCATGCCGTCCCGCGCCGGGATGACGCGCACCCCGCTCGCCGCGGTCAGCTCGGCGGCGATGCGCTCCGGTCCCGCCTCCCAGACGGGCATGCCGTAGTGGTTGAGGAGCGCCGCCCGCGGTTTGAGCTCCCGCAGCAGCCGGGTCACCTCCGGGACGCCCATGTGGGCCACGCCGGGGATGGGCTTGACGAAGACCATGTTGACGATGAGGAGGTCCTGCCCGGCGTAGACGCTCAGGCCGTCGAAGTAGGACGTGTCCGCGATGTAGGAGAAGGTGGCCCGCGGCGTCCGGAAGGTCATGCCGTAGGTCTCCGCCGAGTGGACGTGCCGGACGGGCGTGCCGAAGGAGATGTCCCCGAGCTCGTAGGTGCCGCCCTCGCGGAGGGTGACGACCTCGTCGAGCCAGGTGCGGAGGTAGCTGAAGACGACCGGCTCCTCGCCGAGGCAGTCCGCCGGGGCGAAGACCCGGCCGCGGCGGCGGTGGCCGCCCCGCGTCATGGCCTCTATCATCACGTTGACGTCCGTGGAGTGGTCGAGGTGGCGGTGGGAGAGGATGATGCCGTCGAGCGTCTCCGGGTCCATCTTGAGCCTGGCGGCCTGCACGATGCTGCCGGGGCCGGGGTCGAGCAGGAGGCGGGTACCGTGGAGGTCGAGCCAGAGACCGCCGGATGCGGCGAGCTGCCGGCTGACCATGAACCGGGCGCCGGCGGTGCCGAGGAAGGTGATGGTGTCCGCGCTCTGCGGCTGCTGGGAGGGCATACTGTTTCTATCTTACGGGATGGGGAGGGCGGTTGCAACGGGCGGGCATCACCGCGGACCGCCGGTGCCGAATTAGTCCGGTTGCCGGGTAACTTCCGGCGGGTTCCTTCGTTATACTAGACGGTAGGAAACGTAAGGACGAGAAGGGAGGCATCATATGTGGCTGGTGAAGTATTCGGTCTGCCTGTTCAAGGGACATGATTGTTCCGAGCTGACCTCGGCCGGAAGGGACTACACGTACTGCCATCGCTGCGGCAGGATAAAAATGAGCGGCCGGTATGAAGCCGGTGCAGCGCGGCCGGTCGCGGCCGCCGCCGCCCCGAGGCCGGTCCGTCTCAACATGCCCATCGAGAAATTGTGGCGTTAGCCCCCGGCGGACCCGGCAACTCACCCTCTCCGTCCCCCGCCCGCCTCAGGCGGGCGGGGGACGTTTTTC
>DAOUEG010000132.1:0-6845 GCA_034430495.1 Dehalococcoidales bacterium | reverse complement strand
GTAAACGTGGTACAATGGCAGACGTACGCCCGCCGGGCGTCCGGTATCCTGCGGCGCGGTGACTTTTGTCTTTGTATGCGGCGGCCGCCTGTGTTGAAATAAGGGGAGAACAAGCCCGGACCCCGCAGGAGGTAACGATAATGAAACCGAGAGAAATCAGGCCCGATATCTTTTTCGTGGGCGCGGTTGACTGGGACCGGCGTCTGTTCGATGCGCTCATCGCGCTGCCGGACGGCACGAGCTACAACTCCTACTACGTGAAGGGCAGCGAGAAGTGCGCCCTCGTTGATACCGTCAACCCTCCCATGAAGGAGGTGCTGCTCGGAAACCTCGACGAGCTCGGGGTGGAGAAGCTGGACTACCTCGTCATCAACCACGCCGAGCCGGACCACTCCGGGAGCATCCGTGAGGTCATCGAGAAGTACCCGGACGCCACCGTCCTCTGCACGGCCAAGTGCGTGCCGCTGCTCCGGGACCGCTTCGGCATCCCGGAAGACCGCTTCAAGACCGTCGAGGACAAGGAAACGCTCGACCTGGGCGGCCGGACGCTGGAGTTCATCCACACGCCGTGGGTCCACTGGCCGGAGACCATGGTCACCTATCTCCGGGAGGAGAAAATCCTGTTCTCGTGCGACTTCTTCGGCTCCCACCTGGCCACGTCGAGCCTCTACGTGGAGGACGAGCGGCTCCAGCACGAGGGCGCCAAGCGGTACTTCGCGGAAATCATGCTGCCCTTCCGCGGCATCATCCAGAACAACCTGAAAAAGCTGGCCGACTACGACATCCAGATCATCGCGCCGAGCCACGGGCCGATGTACAACGAGGCCCAGGTGCCGGCCATCGTGGAAGACTACCGGAGCTGGGTCTCCGACGACATGAAGAACCTGGTGATGATTCCCTACGTCACCATGCACGGCATCACCAAGCAGATGGTGGAGCGGCTCGTGGACGGGCTGATGAAACGGGGGGTGGGCGTGCAGCAGTTCGAGCTGTCCGGCGCCGATCTCGGGCGCATCGCCATGTCGCTCGTGGACGCGGCCACCATCGTCATCGCCACGCCGACGGTACTGGCCGGGCCGCACCCGGCGGCGGCCTACGTGGCCGTGCTCGCCAACGCCCTGCGTCCGAACACCAAGTTCGTCTCCATCATCGGCTCCTACGGCTGGGGCGGCAAGACGGTGGAGACGCTGACGAGCCTGATCCCCAACATCAAGGCGGAAATCATCCCGCCGGTGCTCTGCAAGGGCTATCCCAGCGAGGCGGAGTGGCAGGCCATTGACAACCTGGCGGCGACCATCGCCAAGAAGCACGAAGAGAACGGCTGCTTCGCCTAGCGGAAGCGCGGCACCGAGGAGGTTACCATGCTGAAACTGTCAAGGGAGACAAAACTGGACGGGAAAGAGGTCATCCAGCGGGCGGTGGCTTTCTTCGGGGCGTCCGGCCTGGGGCTGGAGACCGCCGAGCAGAACGACACGAGCGTGACCTTCGAGGGCGGCGGCGGGGGCGTCATCGTCGAGGTGGCTCCCGGCGAGAAAGGGAAGCTGACCGTGGACCTCACCTCGCGGGAGTGGGACTTCCAGATAAAGCAGTTCCTCGATAAAATCAAGTAGCCATGGCGAAGGCGCGCGTCTTCATCCTGGGGGCGGCCGCCCTCGCGTGGCTCCTGACCGGGGCCGTGTCCTGCGGAAGCCCGGACAGCGCCGGGACGACCGGTACCGCCGCTCCCACCGAAGCCTGGAACCCGGACGGGATACTGGACGAGGGCGAATACGCCGGTCAGGTCACCCAGGGAAACTACGAAATCCGGTGGCGAAGAGACGGGGATGTCGTTGAAATCGGGCTGCGGGCCAAGACCACCGGCTGGGTGGCGGTGGGCATCCAGCCAGGCCGGACGATGCGTGACGCCGATATCGTCATCGGCTACGTGGAGGACGGCGCGGTGACGATAAGCGACCAGTTTTCCACCGGGAGCACCGGCCCGCACCGGCCGGACACCGAGCTCGGCGGCCGCGATGATATCATCAGCTACGGCGGCGCCGAGGCTGACGGCTTCACCGTGGTGGAGTTCTCGCGCCGGCTCGTCACCGGCGACGAGTACGATAACGACCTGGCCCCGGGCCGGAACGGGGTCATCTGGTCCTACGGCTGGACCGATAACGCCGAGGTCCAGCACGCTTCCCGCGGCTACGCGGAAATCACCCTGTAACGGAGGATGATTGGTATTTCAAACGGACGTGGCGCCGAAAATCGTCTTCGTGCTCGGTCTCACCAACCTCCTGTCCGGGCTGTACGTGCTCTTCACCTGCCGCTGCGTGCCGGGCTGGCGGTTCGCGCGGTCGCTCATGCAGCGCCCGTGGTACCAGCGGCTCTTCAAGTGGCACGGCAAGATATGGTGGGTATTCTGGGTGTCCGTCATGGTCCACGCCGTTTTTGCCATCGGGTACTACGGCCGGCCGTTCTAACAAAAGGGAGGCAGCATATGTCCAACGACGTTACCATACTGTACATTATTGACAAGGCCATCGAGAAAGAAATCGAGGCGCAGAATATGTACCGGGAGCTCGGCGAAGCGTCCACCGAGGCGGCGGCCAAGGATATGTTCCGGCAGCTGACGGCCGTGGAGAAGAAGCACGAGGACCTGCTGCGGCGCTACCTGGCCGGGGACCTCGGCGAGGCGGGGCTGAAGAAGGACGCCGTGCTGGACTACCGCATCGCCGAGCACTTCAACGCCCCGGAGGTCACGCCGGGGATGGCGCTGGCGGACGTGCTGCTGCTGGCGGCCAACCGGGAGCGGGCCTCCCACGAGCTGTACGCGGCGCTGGCGGCCGCCCAGCCGGAGGGGACGGCGAGGCAGCTCTTCGAGGACCTGGCGGCGCAGGAGCTGGACCACAAGCACCGCATGGAGGACTACTATACGGACGTGGCCTTCCCGCAGACGTCCGGGGGGTAGGCCGTTCTTCCCGGGGTTTTTTCGAGTCTTTGGCTGGGGCAGTCCGCACCTCCGATGTAGCTATCGTAAGGGCTGAACGAGGGGTCAACCCCTCCTGGCCCCGGTACCCGGGCGGCGGGAAACCGCCTAGCTTCCTCGAAGCAGGGGTACCCCTTGTTCCAGCAGGAGAGACCTTAACACGCGGATATCAATATCCCCGGGGCGTTCGTGATTTCTGACGGCCAGCGCGGCCGCGACTCCAGCCGCCTGTCCCATGGCGATACAGAACTGTATGGGGCTGAGCAGGTCGTTTGCCACCGGGTCGGAGGAAAAGCAGCGGCCGGCGACGAGGAGGTTGGCCACGTTCCGGGGCACCAGTGACCGGTAGGGCACATACATGTGCCGGCCGAGCGGCGAACGCACCGACAGAAACGTGGGGCAGACCGCGATGGTGTCCTCGAAAGGCACGCCGGAACGGATGTCTTTATCAGTCAAAATATAGTCGCCTTTCAGCCGGCGGCTGCACCGCACCCCGATTTGTGAAGCGGTGTCCATCAGGAACGTATTCTCGAACCCGGGTATCCTGTCCCTGAAGAAGCGGATGGTCAGCAGCATGGCCTTTCGCGCGTCAATTTCAACTCGTGTCAGGTCTTCCACATCGAGCGCGTTCCGGCCGCCGATGAAATTGTTGACCCAGACCACATCGTCCCGCCAGGCCCGGAGCACCATGGTAAACCCGCCCAGTTGCGCAAGCTCTTCCATGGAGCGGGCGTGCTGTTCCGGCTCGGATGTTTTGAAGGTAAGGTACGCGGGCACATCGACGTTACCGAGCCGGAAGACGAGGGCCATCCTGGAAGATCTCAGGGCAGGGTCCGTAATATCGTCATAGTCTGCCCCGGCGGAGGCGAAGATATCCCCGTCTCCCGTGCAATCAATAACGATCTTGGCGGTGACGGCCTGCCGGCCTGATTTGCTCTCGAAGGCAACCCCGGAAATATTCTTCTCGTTCATAATGGCCCGGCAGGCCCAGGCATGGAGCACCAGCTCCACGCCGGCTTCTCTGATCATGTCATTCAAGACGTATTTGAGCGTTTCGGGGTCGAATTGAACGCTGAATCGGACCCGGTCATCCACGACCGTGAAGGGGTACGACCGCCATCGGTCGAGCAGCTCCCGGTTTGCTGCCCCGATGTGTTCGAGCGGGGGGTGGACCGCGCCGCCTTCGGCGTCCAGCCGGTCGACGATCTCCCGGCAGATGCCGGCAATCTGGAGGTCCGCGCCGCCATCGCTCATCGGCATAAGGCAGATCACCAGGCCGCCGGTCGCCAGTCCCCCGAGGTGTCCATACCGTTCCAGGAGCATGGTTCTGGCCCCGCTCCGGGCGGCGGCTATGGCCGCGCCGGTGCCGGCCGGGCCGCCGCCGACAACGAGGACGTCCGTCTCGCGGAAAACGGGTGTTTCGCGGGCCGGCTCTATAATGGACGCCGTATCATGACGGGTAGACATAGGCCATCAACGATAAGTGTATTGTACGGGAATCGCGTAAAAAATTCACGCGAGGCCTTTCCGGGAACGTACGACCGCTTGTTGGGACGGCTATCGGTCGGATATAATCAGGTACATCCTTGAAAGGAAGAAGCAGGAAAAGCAAATGACTGACAGGCTCATTTTCGAAGTGACCGTGGAAATCGACCCGGCCCAGATCTCCGAATTGAAGGGGCCGGCGGGGGACGTGGTCATGATACCCTTCGGCGGCACGGTCAGCGGAGAGATCTTCAACGGGCGAGTCCTGCCCGGGGGCGTTGATACCCAGACCGTCGATCGAAACGGCGTACGGCACCTGTCCGCCCGCTATATGCTCGAAGGAGTCGACAACAAGGGAGAGCCGTGCCGGGTCTATATTGAAAATAATGGCTGGTTCTCAGGCGAAATGGCGCTGCCGTTCAAGACAATTCCGACCTTTTTCACCGACAGCAAGGCCCTGGCGCCCTATCTGCACAGCAACAAATTCCGGACCGAAGGTCACCCGCGCCACGGCGGGGTAACCATCAAGGTATTTGAAATAGTCGATGCATCATGAACCACAACGTGATGCGAAGAACCCGCCGCACCGCGCGGTTCGGCTTGGCCGACGGCCCGTGGCAGGTCAGCGGGAGCCGGCCAGTTTTGAAAACCCGGTTTTCACCTCTGATGATTCGTTGACATAGAGGTACCGGTCGGTAGCGGTCTCCCAGACCGGCCAGGGGTCATCGGTCGCTCCCGAGGGATCGCCGGTCCGCGCGAACCGCGTCCACAGCGACATCATGAGCTCAGATACCCGGCGATCGGTTTCATCCAGTCCGGGGTCCCGGGACCTCGCTCCGGCGGAACCGGCAATCATGAAAATGGAATCCCAGAAGCCGGTGGCATTTTCCCAATCACCGAACACGTAGCCGAGTTCCAGGGCGTGGTGCGAAAAACACCCTTCTTTCAGCCACGTGGAGGGCACCTTATCGAAAACGATAGCGCGCCCGGGCGTGCCCGCCTTTTCGAGGCCGCGCAGTTCTTCCAGATAGTGCGGGACCAGGTAGGACCCGGCCGTCGTCGTCAGTTCGCCACGGTTGGCCAGCAGGAGGAGCGGTACGGGGTACTGTCTCCCTCTGCGGAAGGTGTTCAGGGGCACGTCCGGGAGAAACCAGCCATCGATCGCCACATCCCACAGTCCGCCCCGGCCGACTTTCTGTAACTCTTCGACGAGCTGCCGGTCCGTTTCCAGTATCCGTTCCCATGGCAAAGACCTCGCGGCCTTGAGGGGGCCGGGGCTATCAGTCACGCCCAAGCGGGAGAAAAACCTTTCCCCCATCGCTTCGAGGTCCGCCAACGGCTGGCCGTCCGGACTGCCGCTCTCGGCAATCGCCTTGTGGAAGAGCCCTTTCGCCAGTGGCGAACACATCAGGCTGATAACCTTGGCACCGCCGCCGGATTCTCCGAAAATCGTGACGTTGTCCGGGTCGCCCCCGAACGCGGCGATGTTTCGCTGCACCCATTGCAGGGCGGCTATCAGGTCCAGGAACAGGTAGTTGCCCGACGAATGGTCCGGAGATTCCGCCGTCAGGTCCGGGTGGGCCAGGAGGCCGAGCGGCCCCAGCCGCCCGTTCACGGTTACCAGGACGACGCCATGCTGCGGCAGGCGATGGAAATTAGCGAGCGGCTCGTTGCCGCTCCCCATGGCGAACCCGCCGCCGTGCAACCAGACCATGACAGGTAATTTTACTCCCGGGTCCCGGGCGGGGGCCAGGACGTTAAGGTAGAGGCAGTCTTCGCTCTGGAACGGCATCGTCCGCGGCGCCCGGGCCTGTACTTCCTGCTGTTTTCGATCCGGGGGAATAAGATAGCCCTGAGGAGGCCACGGGCTGAACGAGGTGCACACTCGTGTCCCCGACCAGGGCTTCGCGGGTTGCGGCGGTCTCCAGCGAAGTGCCCCTACCGGCGGTGCCGCGTACGGAATACCCCGGTATATCTCAATGGCGTGGCCGGGCTCACCTATCGTCGTGCCGGAAACCAGACCGGCGTCTGTTTCAATCGTTTTCATTCATTTCTCCAACCGAATCCTGAAGGTCGTCGTCGTGTCGTGTCCGGGCGCGAGGCCGCCGCCGTCAGCCGCCGTGATGGACCGTCAGCCCGAGCTGCTCGAAGACCAGTTTCACTCGCTGCATCCGGGCTTCGCCGGGAGGCTCGATTCCGGGAAAATATTCCTTTTGTTCCAGTCGCTCGCGCTTGGTATCGCCGAGGTTATGGTAGGGCAGCAGGTGGACGGGGACATCGGCCCCGAGCTGCTCAGCGACAAAACGAGCGGTGGCGGTCATATTCTCGTCGGAATCATTGATGCCCGGCACGACGGGCACGCGGACCAGCATGGGAATCCGGCGGGCGTGAT
>DAOUEG010000131.1:0-16673 GCA_034430495.1 Dehalococcoidales bacterium | reverse complement strand
GCCCGCCTGCGGCGGGCCGCCGCCGGTGGGTCCTTTCACCCTCGCCCCGGCCCTCTCCGCTCAAGGGAGAGGGCGAAAGAAGAGGAGCTACTTCGTGAGGCGGCGGCGCATCGTCCAGAGGGTCGCCCCGAAGAACACGACGATGTAGGCCGCCATGATGCCGATGGCCAGCCCCAGGCGCTCCGGCATCTCCCCGGTGAAGGAGCCCCGGATGAGGGCCACCGCCGGGCGCAGCGGCGTGAACCAGCTTACCGTATCGAACGCCTTGGGGAAGGCGTCCAGCGGGAAGAACACCCCGCTCAGCAGGAACAGCGGGTTGATGATGAGCGTGAAGAAGTAGTTGAAGCTGTAGATGGACGGGATGATGGACGTGTAGAAGAGCGAGATGGCGGCCATCTCGATGCCGAGCACGAAGGCAATCGGCAGGACGAGCAGGCACCACCACGAGACCACCAGCCCGAACCCGGCCGAGACGGCCAGCACCACCCCGGCCGTCATCACGGCGCGGGTGGCCCCCCAGAAAATCTCCCCGGCGGTGATGTCCTCCACGTTGAGCGGCGTGGCCAGGATAGCGTCGTAGGTATGCTGGTGCTCCATCCGCAGGAACGCCGCGTAGGAGCACTCGTTGCTGGCGGTGAACATCGCCCAGGCGGCAATCATGCCGGGCGCGATGAAGTTGATGTAGTCCTGCCCGTTAATCTTGCCGATGAACGCCCCCATGCCGATGCCGAAGGCGAGCAGCAGTAAAATCGGTTCGATGACGGCGGCCGGGGCCTCGGTGTGCCAGAGGCGGAAGAAGACGTCCCGGTTGCGCTGCCAGACCCGGAAGGAGCGGCGCGTGAAGAACTTCATTCGACGAGCGACCTCCCGGTGAGCTTGAAGAAGACGTCCTCCAGCGTGGCGGGGCGGATGGTGCCGCCGAGGTCGGCCACGGCCCCGTCCTCGAAGTTGTAGACGTAGACCATGTCGTGGGCTTCCTCGTACTCGAGCTCCCGCTCCACGAGGGCGTTGAGGACGGCCTCGCGGTTGCGGCCGTCCACCTCGACCTCCCAGATGCGCTCGCCCAGGTAGCGGGACACGAGCGCCCTGGGCCTGTCAATGACGATGATGCGGCCCTGGTGCATCACCGCGACCCGCTCGCAGAGGAAGGCCGCCTCGTCCATGTTCTGGGTGCAGAGGAGCTGTGTCACGCCGCGCGATTTCAGCTCCTTGAGGCGCTGCCAGACCATGTGCTTGGCCTGCGGGTCGAGGCCGATGGAGGGCTCGTCGAGGATGAGTATCTGGGGGTTGTTGATGATGCCCCGGCCGATGAGCAGGCGCCGCTTCATGCCGCCGGAGAGCTCGTCAATGCGGGCCGTCCGCTTCTCCTCGAGCCGCATGTCGCGCAGGATCTCGGCGGCGCGCACTCTGGCCACCCCGGCGGGGATATCGAAGTAGCGGGCGAAGGTCAGCAGGTTCTGGACGGTGTTGAGGTCCTCGTCGAGGTTGTCCACCTGCGGCACCACGCCGATGCGGGCCTTGATTTCGCGGGGGTTATCGCGCACGTTGAGGCCGGCGACGGTGATATCGCCGGCGTCGGCGGGCGAGACGCAGGTAATCATGCGGATGAGGGTCGTCTTCCCGGCGCCGTTCGGGCCGAGCAGGCCGAAGCACTCGCCCTCCTCGATGTCGAAGCTGACGTCGTCAACGGCCGTGAAGCGCTTGAACTTCTTGGTGATATTGGATATCGCAATAATGGACATGGCGGTCGTTCCCGGGGAGCCCTTCCACTATAGCAGAGAAGGGGCGGCGCCACAATAGGTTTCGAGGCTGTTTTTCCGGGAAACGTCGTTACTGATGGCCCGGCTTTACATCCCCCGCCGCAGCGGCCTACAATGAACCTGACCGCGCGGGGGGAACTGCCATGAAGAAAGCCGTGTTTTTCGATTTCTACCAGACGCTGGTGCGCTACGACCCGCCCCGCGAGCAGATCATTGCCGACGTCCTGCGCGAGTACGGCCACGACCTGCCGGCGGAACGCTTCGTCCAGCCGCTCGTGGCCGCCGACGAGTTCATGTACCGGGCCATGTCCGAGCGGCCGCTCGGGCAGCTTTCCCGGGAGCAGCGCCTCGCCCTCTACGTCCGCCACCAGGAGATCCTGTTCGAGCGGGCGGGCGTCGCGGTGGAACCGAGCCTGATACCCGTGATGCTGGGAAAAATGCAGGCCGCCAACGCCGGCCTGGCGACCTTCGACGACTTGCTGCCGACCCTCGACCGGCTGCGGGCCGGGAAGACCCTCACCGGGCTCATCTCCAACGTGGACACGGACATCAGCGACCAGCTTGAAAAGCTGGGGCTGGCGGCGCGGCTCGACGTCATCATGACGAGCCGGGAGGCCGGCGTCACCAAGCCGAACCCCGGCATCTTCACCGCGGCGCTCCGGGCGGCGGGCGTCACCGCCGGCGAGGCCGTCTACGTGGGCGACCAGTACGAGATTGACGTGCTGGGGGCCGAATCGGCCGGGATGACCGGCGTGCTCATTGACCGGACCGGGTTCTCCGCCGGGGCCGCCGCGGGCCCCCGCGTCGCCACCTTGGACGGCGTGCTCGACTACCTCGACTAGCCGGGGGAATGCCTCCCCCTCAGCCGAGCGGACAGGCCCGGCACCTTCCCTTTTCGCAGAAATCCCGGTGCAGCTGGAGCATCCCCTGCTGGCGGAGGGCCGTGGCCGGGCGCGGCAGCCGGAGACGTCCGCACACCTCCCCCACCACGACGTTGTCCGCGAGGGCGGGATGAGACCGGTAGGCGTTCACGGCCGCCCGGGCTCCCTCACCATCGCCGCGCCGACCGTGCCAAGCCGCCGCGAACGGCAGGATGACGTTCACCACCAAGTCCGCCGCCCGTCCCGCCCCGCAGAGGGCCGGAACCGCGCCGGCGGCCGGCAGGCCGAAATCAAGGCAGTCTTGCCAGAACCCCGCCGCCGGCACGGCCACGAGGGCCGCCAGGTTTCGAGGCGTCCCGGCGGCCCGGCACCCGTTGAGCAGACCCGCCGCCAGACCTTCCGGCCGGTACCGCTCCAGCAGCCGGGCCATGGCGGCGAGGCGGCGGACGGGGTAGTTCCCGGGCCGCACCCGGGCATGGTGCCAGTCCGCTTCCGCCAGGCGGTCATCTCCGCCGTACTTTTTCCAGGCCGCTTCGAGCTTCCGTACCCACGGATGGTCGGTTTCACCGGGGAACCTTCGCGTCCTTTGCGAAGGCAGCAGTCCCGCCGTCCCGATGAGGAGCCCCTCGGCGGCGGCGCGGCCTGCCGCCGCGCCGCCGCCCCGTGAGCTCACCGCTACCAGCCTTTCCGGCGGCAGGGCCGCCGCCAGGCGGGCCATCGGTCCCCGGTTGCGCCGGTAGCCGAGGGCCGCCAGCAGACCCGCGTAAAGGATTCGGTCCCGGCTTCCGGCAGTGAGGGCCGCGCGGAACCCCGCCGCCCGCTCCTCGAACCGCTCCATGCCGGCCCCGTCGAGGACGGCGGCTGCTTCGTCCGGCGAACGTCCGCTTTCGCGGCAGGGCAGCCACCGCTCCGTATCCGGCAGGGCCGGCGGCAGGAGGTCCCGGGCCGGCGCCGCCCGCTGGTGCTCCAGCACGAGCGTCGGCACGCGACGGCCGTTGGCCAGGAGGGCGTCCCGCCCGGCATCGTGGCGGCGGACGACGTGGAGGACGACCCGATTGTAGGCCGGGTCCGCATCGTGGCCGTGGGCCCGCCAGCCGCTCGAAAGGACGTGGACCTCGATGTCCCCCACGATAATCCCGCGGCGCGTCGCCAGGATGGCGTCGAGGAAGTCCGCACCGTGATCGTCGTTGCGGCGGCCGGGCGCGAGCACGGTGACGGGCCCGCCCGTGGTGACGAGGCCGTGCCCGCTCCCGGCGAGCGCCAGCCAGGCCTCGATGACCCGTTCTTCGGCAAGGACGGCCATCCGCCCCTCCTTTTCCCTACCGGCCCGCCCGGTCCCGCACCAGGGCGTAGCGGCGCGTGGCCGCCAGGGCCGCGATGGCCGAGGCCTCGTCCCGGTAGTGCGGGATACCGCGGGCCGTGAAGCCCCGGTGGAGCGCCAGGTAGATGTCCGGGTCACCGGGCGGGCTGACGGCGTAGACCGGCTTGCCGCCGAAGCGGCGGGTGAGGTCCGCGAAGCGGCCGGGCAGGTCCCGGTCCGGCGCCCAGTCCACCGCCGCGGCGATGACGACGGCGGCATCCACGCCCGGGTCGGCGAGCACGGCCTGGAGGATGACGGCATAGGCCCGTTCGAAGCCGCTCGCCTCGATGGCGGCCCAGACGTCCACCGGGCTGCGCACCTTCCACCAGGACGGGTAGACGGCGGCTATCTTCTCCCGGGTGGCCTCGCCGAGCTCGGCGACGCGGAGCCCGTGACGCGTGCAGGCGTCCACGGCGCTCACGCAGCCGGAGCCGGCCAGGTTGATGATGCCGATGCGGTCCCCTTGCGGCAGCGGCGCGTGGACGAAGGCGCGGGCGAAGTCCCACAGCCGGGTGAAGCCGTCGGCGCGGATGACCCCCGCCTGGCGGAACAGGGCGTCGTACAGCTCGTCGCGGCCGGCGATGGAGCCGGTATGGGTGATGGACGCCCGGGCCCCGGGCCCGGTCACGGCGCCCTTGACGGCCACGACGGGCTTTTTCGGGACGATGTCCCGGCAGAGGTCGAGGAAGCGGCGCCCGTCGGCGATGCTCTCCAGGTAGACGCCGATGAAGCCGGTATCCGGGTCCTCGCCGAAGCAGGCGAGCATATCGCTCTCGTCCACGTCGCACTTGTTGCCGAGGCAGGCCACCTTGCTGAGACCGGTCTCCTCGTTGATGAGCGGCAGGTAGACGCCGGTGAAGAGCCCCGTCTGGCCGAGGTAGCCGGCCCGGCCGCGCCGCAGGTTACCCTTCGGCAGGAAGAGCTCTTTCAGGCGGCCGAGCGAGGTATCCAGCCCGTTGGCCGTGTTCATGGTGCCGACGCTGTTCGGGCCCATCACCGGCACGCCGCCGGCCCGGGCGAGGCGGGCGATCTCCGCCTGCACGGCGGCCCCCTCGGGGCTCATCTCGGCGAAGCCGGCGCTCTCGATGATGACGGCCCGCACGCCCCGCGCGATACAGGCCTGGAGGGAAGCGACGACCTGGTCCGGCGGCACGATGATGAGGCCGAGCTCCGGCGCCTCCGGCGTTTGGCTGACGTCCGCGCAGGCGGGCAGGCCCAGTATCTCTTCCGCCCGCAGGTTGACGGGGTAGACGGCCCCGCCGAAGCCGAGCCGCTGCAGGTTTTCGATGATGTTGTAGCCGCCCTTGCCCGGCGTCCGCGAGGCGCCGATGACGGCGATACTCTTCGGCTCGAAGAACGGCTGCAGCGCCTCGATGGTATACGGCATGAGGTCAGTTTACACGGTTCAGTGTAGCAAGTCAAGGAGTTTTCGGCGGCGGGGCGGCATCGTACGGGAAGGCGGCCTGCTCGGCGACGAGGGAGAGGAGGCGCGCCGAGGTGCCCCGGGGGACGTAGCGGCCGGTCTCCCACTCGGAGATGGTCTGCTGGCGGGTCCCGAGCCGGTCCGAGAACTCCTGCTGGGTCAGCCCGAGGTGCCGCCGCAGGGCCTGGACGCGCGGCCCGTCCCACCGGTACGCTGGTTTCGGCTTGCTCACGCCGCTATTGTAGCCGATGGGTTTCCCTCGCGTCAAAACTTTCCCGATACCGGCGAGAGAGCGAAGGTGTGCGCCACGACCGACCGACAGTCTGGCACCGGCGCGCCGGGCGGTGTACAATAAGAACAAACGGACGAACGGGACGCACACGCATGAGACAAAGCCTGCCCGCGCTGCGCTGCGGGAACGCCGAGTTCCGCTGGGGCGAAAAGACCTACCTCATGGGCATCTGCAACCTCAGCCCGGACTCCTTCTCCGGCGACGGCATCGGGAACGATGTCGAGAAAACGCTGGCCCAGGCGAAGCGGATGGTCGCCGAGGGGGCCGATATCATTGACGTGGGCGGCGAGTCCACCCGGCCCGGCACCGAGCCGAACGCCGACCTCGGCGCGGAGCTGGCGCTCGTCGTGCCGGCGATCGAGGCCCTCGTCGCCGAGCTCAGCGTACCCGTCAGCATCGACACCTACAAGTCCGGCGTGGCCGTCGCGGCCCTCAAGGCCGGGGCGACCATCGTCAACGATATCTGGGGCCTCAAACGGGACCCGGCCCTCGCCAAAGTCGCCGCCGACGCCGGGGCGCCCATCATCTTGATGGCCAACGAGCGGGACGCCCCGCCCAGGGCGGGCATCCTGGCGCGCGTGACCGCGGACCTTGAATACGGCATCCGCATCGCGCGGGAGGCCGGCATCCCCGATGAAAGCATCATCGTGGACCCCGGCATCGGCTTCGGCAAGACGCTCGAGCAGAACCTGGAGCTCGTCAACCGGCTCGGGGAGCTGAAAAAGCTCGGCCACCCGGTGCTGCTCGGGACGTCGCGGAAATCCATGATAGGGCTCGTGCTCGACCTGCCGGCCGACCGGCGCCTCGAGGGCAACCTGGCCGTCACGGCCATCGGCATCGCCAACGGGGCGGACATCGTCCGGGTGCACGACGTGCGGGAGACGGCGCTCGTCTGCCGCATGAGCGATGCCATCGTACGAAGGGGGACCGTCAATGACTGACCCGACCGTCGTCTACCTGGGACTCGGCTCGAACCTGGGCAACCGGGAGTCCAACCTGGACATGGCCCTCAAACTCCTCGGGGAGCGGATGCGCATCGGCAAGCGGTCATCCCTCTACGATACCGAGCCCATCGGCAACGTCAACCAGCCGCGTTTCCTGAACCTGGTCGTGCAGGTCTACACGCGGCTGACGCCCCAGAACCTGCTCAAGCTGGCCAAGGGCATCGAGCTGCGGCTGGGGCGGCACTCCAGGACCGGGGAGCCGCGGCCCATTGACATTGATATCCTGCTGTTCGGCAACATGGTGGTCAAGGAGCCGGACCTCGTCGTCCCGCACCCGCGCATGACCGAGCGCCTCTTCGTCATGACGCCGCTCGCCGAGATCGCGCCGGACGTAGTCCACCCGCTCACCGGCGACACCATAAAGCAGATGCGGGAGGCCATGAAGGAAAAACAGGGGGTGTTCAAGTGGGAGACGACGTAAACCACGCGGCCATCGAGCGGATGCTGGCTGACGATGACGAGGCCTGGGCGGACCTGACCAAGGTGCTCGACGCCCACCCGGACGTCAACCTCCACGAACCCGGCTCCAAGCCGTGGAACAGCCGGGACGTCTACGCCCACCTGGCCCGCTGGATGGAGTACTCCACCGGGGCGCTCCAGGCGGCGGTGGCCGGTCACCCGGCGCCGGAGCTCGACGGCACGCCGGACGAGATGAACGAGCAGTGGCACGCGAAAGACGTGTCCCTCAGCCTGGAGGAGGCCCGCCAGTGGGCGCAGCACGCCTACGAGGAGCGGAAGCGGGCCATCAGGAACCTCCCGCTCTCCAAATGGGGCGGCGAGGTGGAGAAGTACGCCCGCTTCGACGGGGCGCAGCACATCGGGCACCACCTGGGGTATATTGACCTGGCCCACGCCACGCCCTACCCGGCCGCCGCGGCCGAGCCGGCGCCCCGCCAGCATACCGGACGCTACGAGATAGTGGTGGAGAAGCACTTCGAGGCGGCGCACTACCTGCGCGGCTACCAGGGCAAGTGCGAGGCGATGCACGGCCACCGCTACACCGTGCGGGTGCGCATCGCGGCGACGCAGCTCAACGAGATAGGGCTCGCCTACGACTTCGGGGACGTGAAGCTGCACCTCAACCAGATCATGGAGCGGTACGACCACACCTGCCTCAACGACATCGTCCCGTTCGATACCATCAACCCCTCGGCGGAGAACATCGCGGCGACGATCTACACGGAGATGGCGGAGAAGCTGTCCGCCGAGCCCATCAAGCTGGTGGCGGTGGAGGCGTGGGAGACGCCGGAGCAGGGCGTCGTCTACAGCCCGGACTAGGGCCTGCCGGCCTTATTTGCACTCGCCAGTCACGTGCGCTAGAATGGAAACACCACCAGGAAAAGAGATAGCGCCGGCATGCTCAACTACCCGGTCCTCGTCCTGAACCAGAGTTTCGAACCGCTGGCCGTCTGCCGCGCCCGCCGGGCCATCGTGCTGATGTTCCAGGGAAAAGCGGAGATGCTGGAGGACGGGCGCGGGTACGTCCGTACCATTGACACCGAGCTGCCGCTGCCCTCCGTCATCCGGCTCGCCCAGATGGTGCGGCGTCCCCGCCGCGAGCGCAAGATGACCCGCTACGAGATTTTCAACCGGGACAACTACACCTGCCAGTACTGCGGCGTGCAGAGCCGCCACCTGACGCTGGACCACGTCATGCCGCGCTACCGGGGCGGCCAGCATACCTGGGAAAACGTGGTGAGCTGCTGCGCCCCCTGCAACCGGCGCAAGGCCGGGCGCACCCCCAAGGAGGCGCACATGAAGCTGCTGAAAGAGCCGGGGCCGCCGCCGCCGGGGACGTTCTTCATCGTGCCGTACCAGTACGTCGGCAAGCGCGACGAGTGGCGCAAGTACCTCATCGGGCCGAACGCGTTTTCCTAGCGGAACCCGGCGGGGTTTTCGCCCTCACCCCGACCCTCTCCCGTGAAGGGAGAGGGCGACCGAACGGACGGATTGCTTCGTGCGCCCGAGGCGGACCCCTCGCAGCGACAGGTGGAGCCTAGAAGGAAATCTCGCCGAGGGGCACCTCGACGGTGCCCTCCTTGTCCAGCGCCACCAGCACCGTTTCCTTGAGCATGTTGTTGCCCACCACGGTCGCTTCCCCCATGCGGGTGGAGACGCGCTGGCCCTTCTTGGGCATCCTAGCCTTGATGGCCCGGTACTGCTCCCCCTCGTAGGCGAGGCAGCACATGAGCCGCCCGCAGGCCCCGGAAATCTTCATCGGGTTGAGGGGGAGGTCCTGCTCCTTGGCCATCTTGATGGAGACGGGGGTGAACTCGGTGAGGAAGCTGGAGCAGCAGAGGTTGCGCCCGCAGCGCCCGTAGCTGCCGAGCAGCTTGGCCTCGTCGCGGGAGCCGACCTGCCGTAATTCGACGCGGGTCTTGAAGCGGGCCGTCAGGCGGCGCACCAGGTCCCGGAAGTCCACGCGCTCCTCGGCGGAGAAGAGGAAGGTGAGGCGGGAGTTATCGAAGTTGTACTCGGCGGAGAGGAGCTTCATGGGCAGGCCGAGCTCGGCGATCATCTTCTCGCACTCCCGGTAGGCCTCCTTGCTCTTCTGGTCGAGCTCGGCGGCGCGGGCGATGTCATCGCCGTCCGCCTTGCGGACGACCGGGCTGGGGGGCTCGCGGTTCTCCGGGGTCTCTTCCGGCTGCGGCGGGATGACGACGCGGCCGAGCTCCATGCCGCGGGCCGTCTTGACGACGGCGTAGTCGTTCACTTCGAGGTCGAGGTCGCCGGCGTCGAAGTAGTAAATCTTGCCGGCCTGCTTGAAACGGATGCCGGTAATGGTAGTCATGCTATGTCACGGCGGCCCGCACCGGCGGACCGTCCGTTTTACCTCCTCCCGGCAGCGGGATATCGAGGACGAGCACTTCGAGCGCCAGCCGGGGGTTGACGTTCCGGCGGAGCTGGCCCGCGCAGCGCTCGATGGCGTTCAGGTAGTCCCGTGCCTGGTCGAGCCGGCAGGACGCGGCGATTTTCGCGATCTCGTCCAGCCGGTCTCCATTAGTTATCATATCACGGCGCCCCAGTTTTAACAACATTATGTCACGCCAGTAGTCGCGCCAGCGGTCGAGCACGGCGTAGACGGCGCGGCGGTCCTGGGTGAAGCCGGAGGCGAGTTTGGCGGCCCAGGCAAAGCGGGCCTCCACGGCGGCGTCGAGGAGGGCCCGCAGGGCGGCCATCTCCTCGTCCCGCTGCGCCAGAATGCTCTCGTCGTCAGCGGCGGTGAGCGCCCAGCCGGGGCAGCCGTGGGAGAGCCGCGCCAGCAGGTCCGCCTTCTCCGGGGGTACCTTCCTGTTTTCCACGAGCCACCCGGCGATGACGTCGTGGGGGACGGGCTGGAGCTCCAGCCGCAGGCAGCGGGAGACGACCGTCTCCGGCAGCAGCCGCTCGTTGACGGTCAGGAGGACGAAGGTGACGTTCGGGGGCGGCTCTTCGAGGGTCTTAAGGAAGCGGTTGGCCCCCTCCTGGGACAGCAGCTCGGCCTGCTCGATGATGAAGACCTTATTCCGGCCCTCGAAGGGCGGCAGGTTGGCGTCGTGCTGGATTTCCTCCACCTGCTCGATGCGGATGACCTTATACTCGGCCCCCTCGTCCTTCTGGGTAAGGCCGATCAGCTGGACGTCCGCGTGGCTGCCGTGCTGGATTTTTTTGCAGGCGGTACACTGCCCGCAGGGCGGCTCGGCGCCGGTACAGTTGAGGGCCTGGGCCAAGAGCACGGCCAGTCTGGTCTTGCCGACGTGCTCCGGCCCGGTGAAGAGGTAGGCGTGCGAGGCGGTGCCGCCGGCGAGGCTCTGAGTGAGGAGCGCGACGGCGCGGTCCTGCCCGATGATATCCCACATGAGTAGCGAAAACTCCTTACTGGACGTCCCGGCCGGTGAGGTCGTCAATCGTCTCGCGGCGGCGGACGAGGCGGGCCTGCCCCTCCCGGACGAAGACGATGGCCGGGCGGTAGCTGCCGTTGTAGTTGCTGGCCATGGGCACGGCGTAGGCGCCGCTCCCGGCCACGGCCAGGACATCGCCGGGGCGGGGGTCCGGCAGGGAAATCTCCGGGATGAGGACGTCCCCGGACTCGCAGTACTTGCCGGTGACGCGGACGGTGCGGGTGCCGGGGGCCTGCGGGCGGTCCGCGATGACCGCCTGCTGCACGTAGCCGTAGAGCGGGTAGCGGATGTTATCGCCCATGCCGCCGTCCACGTTGACGTAGGCGCGCACGCCGGGGACGTCCTTGATGACGCCGACGGCGTAGAGGGCGACGCCGTACTGGGCGACGATGCTCCGCCCCGGCTCGACGACGAGCGCCGGCACCGGCAGGCCGAGGCGGGCGCAGGTCTCCTTGAGCGTGGTGACGATGGCCTCGGCGTAGGCGGCCACCGGGGGCGGCTCGTGGTCGGCGGCATAGTACGCGGCGAAGCCGCCGCCGACGCTCAGCATGATAACGTCGAGGCCGAGGCCCCGGGCCTGCGCGGCGTAGTCCATGACGACGCCGATGGCCTCCCGGTACGGCTCGACCTCGTAGAGGCCGGAGCCGAGGTGGAAGTGCAGGCCCAGCAGGTTCAACTCTTCGGCCTCGACGGCGGTGCGCACGGCCTCGTCCCAGACGGGGCGCGGGATGCCGAACTTGGAGTCCGCCGTGCCGGTGGTGTTGTAGTGGTGGGTGTTGGGGTCCACGCCGGGGGTGAAGCGGAGCAAGATATCCGCCCCGCGGCCGCGGGCCATCTCGCGGAGCATGATGAGCTCGAGCAGGTTGTCCACCACGATGGTGCCGACGCCGGCTTCGAGGGCCATCTCCAGCTCGGCGGCGGTCTTGTTGTTCCCGGCGAAGCTGACCCGGTCCATCGGGAAGCCGGCGGCGCGGGCGTACTCTATCTCCCCGCCGGAGACGACGTCCAGCCCGAGCCCCTCCTCCGCCACGAGCCGCAGCATGGCGGTATTCGTGAAGGCCTTGCAGGCGTAGAGGACGGCCGTCTCCGGGGCGCGGGCGCGGAACTCCGTGAGGAACTCCCGGCAGCGGGCGCGCACGGCGCTTTCCTCGTAGACGTAGAGCGGCGTGCCGTACTCGCGGGCCAGCGCCACGGCGTCGCACCCGCCGATGGTCAGGCGACCGTCGGCATTGACGCCGGTGCCGGGCGGGAAGGTCGGTAACGCGGGCTGGTTTCCGGTGGTGTTCACGGGCTTACTCCGGTCTATCCTACCACGCCGCACGTACGCCGCGTCAACGGAATTTTGTCGCTTTTTTCCTTGCGGCGGTTCTCGCGCCAGTGTATAATTTTGGCGATATTTCCGGGCCGCCCCCGTTCCGGCGGGAAATATTCCCCGATCGACCGGCAGGTGCCGGGCCATTGCTTTGGGCCGGTAGCGGAATGAAGAATCCTTCGGCGGACCCGGAAAACGGCGGTGTGGCGTACCCGCCCGCCCGGCGCGGCGGCGTGGCGGGCTATACGCAGCGTACCTTTAGCTCCTTCCGCGTCGCCGGCTACCGGTGGTACTATATCTCGCTCATCGGGCACTGGGCTCCGATGCAGATGCAGAACCTCGCCCGCTCCCTCCTCATCTATGAGATCACCGGCTCCGGCACCATTCTGGGTGTCATGTCGCTGGCGGGCTCCATTCCCATGGTGCTTCTCTCGCTCTACGGCGGCGCGCTGGCGGACCGGCTGGACAAGCGCCGGGTCCTCATCTGGGGGCAGTCCCTGACCGGGCTGCTCACGGCCGGCGTGGGCGTGCTGCTCACCACCGGCTACCTTTCCAGGAGCAACCCCGATTCCTGGTGGGTGCTGGTGGTATCGAGCGCCCTCCAGGGCATCGTTTTCGGCATTATCATGCCGTCCCGAGCGTCCATCCTGCCGGACATCGTGGGCACCAGCGAGCTGATGAACGCCATCTCCCTCACCAACCTGGGCATGAACTTCTTCCGCATCGCGGCGCCGGCCGCCACCGGCTTCATCATCGCCGGCTGGGGCTATGCGTCGGTGTACTACATCATGACGGTTTTCTACGCGTTTTCCGCCGTGGCGACGCTCTGGGTGCCCCGCATCCCGCCGCGGGCTTCCCAGGGCCGGAGCGCGCTGCACGAGGTCGGCGAGGGCCTGCGCTACCTGCGCCGGGAAACGGTCATCATGGTGGTGCTGGCCTTCACCCTCATCACCACCATCCTCGGCCAGCCGTTCAACATCTTGCTGCCCATGTTCACGGAATCGCCGGACATCCTCAACGTGGGGGCGGAGGGCACCGGCGTGCTGCTCGGCGTTTCCGGCATCGGGGCCGTCATCGTCTCGCTGGCCCTGGCGGTCATGCCGGACCGCCGGCGGGGGGCCATCATGCTCTGGATGGGGCTGCTCCTCAGTCTCGCCCTCATCGGCTTCTCTTTCAACCTGAACTGGGCCTGGGCCCTGGTGCTGGTGGTCTTGATCGGTGCCGGGCAGACCGGCCAGCTCGCCATCGGGAGCACCCTCGTGCAGTACCACGTGGACCCCGTCTACCGGGGGCGGGTGATGAGCTTCCAGATGCTCGGCTTCGGGCTTTCGAGCCTCGGTACCGTCTTCGGCGGCGTGCTGGCGGACACGCTCGGCATCCGGTGGTCGGTCGGCGGCCTCGCCATGGCCCTGGCCGTCATCACCGTTTTCATCCTGCTGTTCGGGCAGCGGTTGCGGCGGCTTGACTAATGGGGCGCCCGTCCTTCACAATGCGGGAAAGGAGCGCCATGTACCAACACCAGCGGCTGGACAACGGGCTGCGACTTATCACGGCGAGCATGCCGCAGGCTCGCTCCGTTTCCATCAACTACTTCGTGGGGACCGGTTCCCGCTACGAGACCGACGCCCAGGCGGGCGTCTCCCACTTCATCGAGCACGTCTGTTTCAAGGGCACCGAGAAGCGCCCCACCTCCACCGATATCTGCTCGCCCATCGAGGGCGTCGGCGGCTCGCTGAACGCGGGGACGGACAAGGAGATGACCATCTACTGGTGCAAGGTAGCCCAGCCCCACTTCCTCGAAGCCCTCGACGTGATGACGGACATCCTCGTGAGCCCGCGCTTCGACCCGGCCGAAATCGAGAAGGAGCGGCAGGTCATCATCGAGGAAATCAACATGTCGCTCGACCTGCCGGCCCAGCGCGTCTCCATGCTCATTGACGAGCTGCTCTGGCCGGACCACCCGCTGGGGCGGGACATCGCGGGGAGCCGGGAGTCCGTCAGCGGCCTGACGCGGGAGGCCATCGTGGACTTCCAGGCGGCGCGCTACCGCCCGGACGATATCGTGCTGTCCGTGGCCGGGAACGTGGACCCGCCCGAGGTGGCGGACTACGTGAGCAAGATGATGGACGGCTGGCGGGAGCCGCAGCCGCAGGCGGGCTTCGTGCCCTTCACCGGGGCGGGCGGGCGAGGGGTGCGCGTGGAGCGGCGGGACACCGAGCAGACGCAGCTCTGCCTGGCGCTGCCGGGCGTGGGGTTCAGCCACCCGGACCGGTTCACGCTGGACCTCATCAACGTGATTTTAGGCGAGGGGATGAGCAGCCGGCTCTTCGTGGAGATACGGGACAACCTGGGGCTGGCCTACAGCATCCAGAGCTACTGCGAGCACTTCCAGGACACCGGCGCGCTGACCATCTCCGCCGGGGTGGAGACGGGGAACCTCGGCAAGGCCGTCACCGCCATTCTGGAGCAGCTGGGAAAGTTCAAGGAGGGCGTCCCGGCGGCCGATCTGACGATGGCCAAGGAGCTCTTCAAGGGCCGTCTCTGGCTGCGGCTGGAGGACACCCGCAACGTGGCCGGCTGGGCCGGGGCGCAGGAGGTGCTGCTGGGGCGGGTGCTCTCGGCGGACGAGGTCATCGCCAAGGTGGAGGCCATCACCGGGGACGAGCTCGTTGACGTGGCACGGAAGCTGTTCACCGGGGACGAGCTGCGGCTGGCGGTGGTGGGTCCGGTGGACGAGGATGTGAAGCTGGAAGAGCTACTCGTCCTGTAGTCCCCGCCCGGGGATTCTTCGGTCATCCCGATCTTATCGGGACTCCCTCATAATGACACTCAGGGCAAAGCCGCGTCAGGAGGCGGGCGCCGGGACGGGCACGAGCACCAGCGTCAGGTGCGGCTGGCTCCCGGCGCAGTCCGGCTTGTAGTAGATGTCCAGGACCTTCACGTCGCCGGCCTGGCGGTAGATGACGCCCACCGAATGGCCGTAGAAGTTGAGCGTCTGGTCGTAGTAGTCGTCCTCGCCGACCACCTTTCCGTTCTGGTAGACCTTCATGACGGTGGCGATGCCGCCGCCGGTCGAGGTAACACCGGGATGGGGATCCTCGAAGGAAACCGTCTCCTCCCCGAGGTTGACCGTACCGCGGAGATAGCCGTAGGCCTGGAAGAAGGCCCGGTAAAGGCAGGGCTGGCCGCGGAAGAGCAGGCTCGTGTAGCCGCTGGTCTGGCGCGCATTCGCGGCCAGGTCTATGAAGTCAGTCTCGCTGATGCGGAGGTCGGGCGTGTAAACCGTGCCGTCGCAGGTGAGGCCGTCCTGGTAGCGCTGCACGGCCGCGGCGAGGAAGTTGCTCACCGCGACGATGTCGTTGTCCGTGGGCAGCGGCGTGAGGGTGGACGTTGGGGACTGCGTGGGGGTGGGCGTGAGGGTGGCCGGCGGGGACTGCGTGCAGGCGGCCAGGAGCGGTAGTATCGCCGCGGTCAGAGCGGCAAGGATGAGCAGCTTTACCCGGTATCGTCGCATATCCGCCTCCAAAGGGAAGGGACTAGTCCTTCCCAGGCTCGTAGAGGGAGAACTCCTGCTTCCGGCCGGAGTACGGGCAGGCCTTGCCGATGCACTCCCTGTTGCGCGGGATATAGGTGCAGGTCACCGCGGGACCGGGCAGGAGCTTGATGTCCATGCGGTTCTTCAGGAAGAGGACGCCGGCGGCCACGGCGGTGCGGGAGGACCGCTTGCAGCAGCGGGGGCCGCCGTCCACGAGCTGCCCGAGCGCGAAGCTGGTCGCCTCGTTGGCGAGGGCCCGCTCCTCACCCTTGAGCGGGGTGGCCCCGGTGAGCACGCTCACGGCTATGCCGAGCCCCAGGCCGGCGGCGCAGGCGCCGTGGGAGCCGCACCAGCCGCCGGGGATTTTCGCCCCGCGCTCGAGCGCGGTACGGACGGCGTTCTCCGGCACGGGGTAGCCGGCGTTGCGGACGGCGGCCACGAGCACCGCGGGCACCATGGCGTGGTGCTCCGGGCCGTGCATCGGCACGCCGGGGCGGGCCATGACCTGCTCCAGCAGCTCGCCGGGGCTGGCGCTCTTCGTCTCTTCCAGCACCTCGTCGAGGATGTCCAGGGCGGACTTGCTGTGGCAGCTATCGCAGACGTAGTGGCCGTCCTCGCAGGCGGCCTGGGAGGTGAACGTACCGCCGCAGTAGACGCAGATGCGGGGCACCTCCCGGGCGGAATAGACGAGCGGCTTGCCGCAGACGCCGCAGTTCTCGAACGATTTCATGGGCTGCTCCGTTGGGGGTTTCTCTTTTCAGTATAGGTGAAGCGGCGGGCAGGGGCAAACCCGCCCGGCGGGTGACATAAGGATTCGATTTTAAAGAATCCTTTTTTTCGGTGTATTTCCGAGCCTGACCAGCTTGGACCTTCGTTATTCGTTTTATGGTAAATCAAGTTCATTTTAGAGATTCGTTTTACGATTACGGTTCAGATGATGACCCACTATTGTTTTCCGCCTCTTCTGTCGCCGGGTCCTGTCCGGGCTACGCCCGGAAACCCCTCACCTTCATCCTCTCCCACAAGGGGAGAGGAAATGATAGTGCCGGAAGAGCATTATAGAACAAGTGTGCGAGATTGTAAAGCGGAATTTGTCGCTTTTCCCGGGAGGCGATGGCCGGGAAGCGGAAAGGTTGCCACGTCGTCCGCCTGGGGCGGACTCCTCGCAATGACAGAAAAAGAAACGGCCCCGATGGTACCATCGGGGCCGTCGTTGGTAGTGAGG
>DAOUEG010000130.1:0-8987 GCA_034430495.1 Dehalococcoidales bacterium | reverse complement strand
CCGACGGCAAAGACGCGGCTCACCCCGGCGAGCTTCGCGGCGGCGAGCGTCAGGGGCGAGGGACTGCCGGACTTGGCCGGCGGCGTCACCAGCAGGATGTTCTTCACGCCGGCCACCCGCGCCGGCACCGCCGTCATCAACACCGAGGACGGCAGCGGCGCCTGGAACCCCGGCGCGTGCACGCCGACGCTCCCCAGGGGCCGCATCACCCAGCCGAGTTTCTTGTCCGCGGCATCCACCCCCAGCACGGCCAGCTGCTCCTCGTGGAACTTCGTAATACGCCGCTCGGCGAGCTCCAGCGCCTCGCGCAGCTCCGGCTCTATTCCGTCGAGGGCCGTGTCAATACGCTCCCGGCTCACTTCGAGGGAATCGAGCTTCACGCCGTCGTACTTCTCGGTGTAGTACCGCAGGGCCGTGTCGCCGCCGTCGCGGACCTTGTCAACGATCTCGCGGACCGTCCACTCGCTCGCCTGGATCTCGCCGCTCGCCTGCGTCCGCGCGAGCGCCGCCTTGGCCGCTGCGTACCCTTCGATGATCCTCACGCCGCCACCGCCTTCGCCAGCTGCGCCGCCAGCGCTTCGATTATTTTCTTCCGGGCCGGGTCGTTCATCGCCTCGGTGTTGACGATGAGGATGGCCGTGCTCTCGAAGATGGTCTCGATGATTTTCAGGTTGTGCCGCGCTATCGTCCGGCCCGTCTCCGTGTTCTCGATGAGCAGATCGGCGTCGTCCGGCAAAAACGCCTCGCTGGCGCCGTAGGTCGGTATCACCTGGTAGTGCCCGAGCAGGTTGTCCCGCGCGTACTTGTCGGCGATGCTGATGTACTCGGAGGCGACCCGTAGCGGCCCCGGCGTCGCGTCCGCCCAGTCCCGCAGCCCGGCCGCGTCATCGGCGGGCAAGTCATTGTGCACCACCGCGACGATGCGCACCTTGCGCAGCCTCAAATCGAGCAGCTCCCGGACCGGCGCGCCGGGGAACTGGTCCTTCAACTCGACGAGCCAGTCACGCCCCGTCACCGCTAGGTCGAAGTTCCCGTTGGCCACCTGCAGCGGCATGTCCTGCGGCCGGATGACCTTGACGGCCACGCCCGGGAATTCTATTTTCGGACGGCGCTCTTTCGCCTCCGAGGGATAGCCTTCGATGCCGATGCCGGCCGTGTTCAATAATTTAACAGTTTGCTCCTGCTGGTGCCCGTCCGGCAGCGCCAGGCGCACCGCGGCCGCCGTTTCCATCGTCTTCTTCGCCGGGCCGGCTGTTATTTTTTGCACGTCCCCCTCGCCACCAGCGATTTCTCCACGCTCCTCCGGCAGCCCGTCGCAGATGGAGGCGATGACCTCGTTCATGGGTTTCGTCTCCCACGAGGCGTGGTGGGCGATGAGACACGCCCCGTAGTCGAGCTCCCGCGCGGAGTAGCGCATCCCCCGGGCCGCCAGCTCGCTCTCATCACGGGCGGCCAGCAGCGCCACATCCGCGTTCTCCGGCGGGTAGGCCTCCGCCGCCCCCCAGACGGGGAAGACGCTGAACCGGCTGAGCCGCCGTCGCAGGGCGTACCGCTCGGCCAGGTTGGGGTACTCGCTCGCAATGCGCACCGCCGTCCCGTTGCCTCGGAGCTCGTTGAGCGGCGCCACCGAGGCCGTGTAGAGCGCCCCCTCCCCGAAGCCGAGCTCCCGCACGGTGAAAATATCGCTCGTCGGGTACTTGGCCAGCAGCTCTTCGATCCAGTCGCGGCAGCAGATGCCCAGGTCGTAGTTCCCGAGCGCGATTTGGATGGGTATGTCCTTCTCGTTGAAGACGCGAATGACGAGGTCCGGGAATTTCCCGGACGTGGGACGGTAGTAGCTCGTCCGCGACGTGTAATCGTCGACGTCCCACCCGGCCTTCTGGAGGATCGCCGCCGTCCGCCGCAGCAGCCGTCCCTTGGGCAGCGCGATCTTGACGGCCACGCTACCCCTCCATCCGCTTGAGGACGTCCGCCACGCTCTCGCAGGGCGTGCCGCCGTAGACGAGGCCCGCCTCGTTGACCTGCACGACGTGCTGCGCCTCCGCTTTCGGGTCCATGACGACGCGGTAGCCGGCCTCGCGGAGCCCCGCCGCGGCCTCGAAGGCCCGGCCCGCCGGTACCCCGTCCGCCACGCGCAAACAGACCGCGCCGTCGGACTGGATCTCCTGCGGCTTGACGAGCTTCACGATCTGGTCCAGGTAGAGCGCGAACCCCGCCGCCGGCTCGTCACCGCCCCCCATGGCCGCGATGAGGGCGTCGTAGCGCCCGCCGCCGCCGATTTTCTCCCCGCTCGCGTAGAGCTGGAAGATGAGGCCGGTGTAGTACTCGAACCCCGCCCCGGAGGCGATGTTGATGCGGTAGTCAACGCCGAGCTCGTCGAGCACCGCCGCCGTCTCCAGGAACTCGCCGAGGTGCGCCTTGAGGTCGCTGAGTTCCGGCGGCAGCGCCGCCTGCTGGTTCCTCAGGGAGCCCGCCGATGGCCCCTTCATCTGCACGAGCGGCTTGAGCGCCCCGGCCAGCTCCGGCGAGGTCTTCCCCGCCTCGGCCAAAACGGCGGCGTCGCCGTCCAGGATCCGGTCGAAAGCCTTGTGCCGCTCCTCGTCGCCGAGGCCGAGCTTCTCCAGCAGCGCCATGACGAGGCCGGCGTGCGAGAGCCGGACTTCCACATTTTTGATACCGAGTTTCTTCAACGTTTCCAGCGAGAGCGAGACGAGCTCGGCGTCCGCGGCGGCGGACCCGTCCCCGATGAGCTCCACGCCGCACTGCCAGCGCTCGCGGGGTCTTTCCCCCGTCTCCTCGAACATGAAGATGTTGGAGGAGTACGAAAGCCGCGCCGTCTGCCCGGCCAGCGTGTCCGCGTAGAGCCGCGCCACCGGTATGGTGCCGTCCGGCCGCAGCACGACGCGCTCGCCGCTCCAGCCGTCCCAGTCCAGGAACGAGTACACCTTGCCGAGCTGCCCCGGCGTGAGCGTCCCGGCGGACGTGAAGAGGTGCAGGTGCTCGATGGTGGGCGTGCGTACCTCGCGGTACCCCCAGGCGTCGAAACTCGCCAGGCAGGCCGCCTCCACGCGGCGGAAGACCGCCATCTCGTCGGGACGCAGGTCCCGCATCCCCTTGCATCGCTGGATTTTCATGCTCTGCTACGTGCCCCGTTCCTCAGGAAAATACCCTTCTAGTGTACGATAAATGAGGCGTTATGTTCAATCGTGGGCGGGACGGCGTTTTTAGCTTTTCCCCTGCATTTTTACGTCTGACCTTTGACTTTTGCCCTCCCCTCGTTGCGTTTCAGCCTCCCGCCCGATATAATAGAAGCACGCTTCACGGGGAGACCGTTATGGTTCGCATCCGGCGCATCGCGCTGGCCGTAATTTTCCTGCTGTTACTGCTGTCCGCCGGGTCCGGCGCCCTGGCCCAGGGCGAGCACGTGGACGTGCTGACCATCAAGGGGGCCATCACGCCGGTGCTCATCGGCTACGTGGAGCGCGGCATCAACCACGCCGAGGACACCGGCGCCCAGGCCCTCATCATCAAGCTCGATACCCCCGGCGGGCTCGATTCCGCCATGCGCGATATCATCCAGCTCATGATTGATTCCCGCGTGCCGGTCGTCGTCTACGTCTCGCCGTCCGGGGCCCGGGCCGCCTCCGCCGGGACCTTCATCACCCTGGCCGCCCACGTGGCCGCCATGGCCCCCAACACGGCCATCGGGGCGGCGCACCCGGTTGATATCTCCGGCAACACCACCACCGTGCCGACGAGCGCCGAAGACGCCAAGATCCTCAATGATGCCGCCGCCTACATCCGCACGCTGGCGACGAACCACGGCCGCAACGCGGACTGGGCCGAGAGCGCCGTGCGGGAAGCCGTCTCCGCCACCGAGCAGGAAGCCCTCAACCTGAACGTCATTGACGTGATAGCACCGGACGTGCCGTCGCTGCTCAACGCCATTGACGGGCGCCAGGTGACCCTCAATAACGGCGACGTCGTCACCCTCCACACCGCCGGGGCGGCCGTCGTGGACGAGCCCATGTCCACCCTGGAGAGCTTCCTCTACGCCATCGCGGACCCCAACATCGCCTACCTGCTGCTCAGCGTGGCCACGCTCGGCATCATGGCGGAGCTGTTCAACCCCGGCCTCATCTTCCCCGGCATCATCGGCGGCATCTGCCTGCTGCTCGCCTTCTACTCGCTCGGCACGCTGCCGTTCAACTGGGCCGGCATTTTGCTCATCGTCCTCGCCGTCGGGCTTTTCGTCGGCGAGGCGCTCACCACTACCTTCGGCATCTTCACGGCGGGGGGCATCGTGTCCCTCGTCATCGGTTCCATGATTTTGTTCCAGGGGGCCGAACCCGTCTTTCGCATCGCCCCCGGCGTCATCGCCACGGTGACCATCCTCGTCTCCGGCACGCTCATCTTCCTCGTGCAGCGGGCCGTCTCCACCCACCGCAAGCAGGCGTTCACCGGGCGCGAGGAGCTCATCGGCAAGACGGCCACCGTGCGGGTGACGCTCAACCCCACCGGCACGGTGTTCTTCAAGGGGGAGCGCTGGACGGCCGTTTCCGAAAGCGGGGAAATCCCGCCCGGCGAGGAGGTCGTCATCGAGAGCATGGACGGCCTGACCTTGCACGTTTCCCGTAAAGTGTCGTAAAGTTGGAGAACCGGTGAAAGGAGGACCCGCGTAACGTGGCCATACCTGTCTGGTTATACGTCATCATCGGCCTGCTGGCCGTGGCCTTCATTATCGTCGCCACCATGCTGGCCGTGAGGACCCACCGCAACCGGGTGACCTCCGGCAAGGAAGACCTCGTCGGCAGTACCGCCGTCGTCCTCACCCCGCTCGAACCCCGGGGCACCGTCCTCGTCGAGGGCGAGCGCTGGACCGCCGTCCTCGATAGCGGCACCGCCGCCCCGGACGAGGAAGTCACCATTACCAAAGTCGAAGGATTAAAACTGTCCGTTACCCGTAAGTCGTAATTCAGGAGGTTAATTTATGAGCCCAGTCATTGGCGGTATCATCGGCCTTTTCGTCCTCATCCTCATCTCGTCGGCCATCAAGATCGTCACCGAATACGAGCGCGGCGTTATCTTCCGCCTCGGCCGCCTCGTCGGTGCCAAGGGTCCCGGCCTGTTCCTCATCGTCCCCTTCATTGACCGCATGGTCAAGGTGGACCTCCGCGTCGTTACCATGGACGTTCCCTCGCAGGAGGTCATCACCAAGGACAACGTGACTGTCCGCGTCAACGCCGTCGTCTACTTCCGCGTGGTGGACCCGGAGAGCTCCGTGGTGAAGGTGCTCGACCACATCCGCGCCACGTCCCAGATTTCCCAGACCACGCTCCGCAATGTGCTCGGCCAGTCCGAGCTCGACGAGCTCCTTTCCAAACGCGAGAAGCTTAACCAGATGCTCCAGAAAATCATCGACGAGCAGACCGACCCCTGGGGCGTCAAGGTCAGCACCGTGGAAATCAAGGAAGTCGAGCTCGCCGAGGAGATGAAGCGCTCCATGGCCGCCCAGGCGGAGGCCGAGCGCGAACGCCGCGCCAAGATCATCCACGCCGAGGGCGAGCTCCAGGCCTCGGAAAAGCTCTCCCAGGCCGCTGCCATCATCGGCCGCGAACCGGCCACCATCCAGCTGCGGTACCTGTCCACGCTTGCCGAGATTGCCAGCGAGAAGAACAGCACCATTATCTTCCCGCTGCCCATCGACCTGTTCAAGGCCTTCATGTCCAAGACGGACAAGTAACAAAGCGGGTTTTACCAGGCACATCAGAGGGGGCTTCGCGCCCCCTCCCTTTTTCTGTCCGCCCCATCCCGGCAGAAATAGTCGGGACAGCCTCCTCCCCCGGCGCTAGACTGTGCCTGAAGGAGCGACGTGAACATGGACTGGCCGGAGCGCCTGGGCGCGGCGATAGACTGCATCGAAGCCGACCTGAGCGGGGAGCTCGACCTCGCCGAGGCGGCCCGCCGGGCCGCCTGCTCCCCCTTCTACTTCCAGCGGCTCTTCTCCATCGTGACCGGCATGACGGTCGGCGAGTACGTCCGCCGCCGCCGGCTGACCCTGGCCGCCGCGGAGCTGGCTTCCGGCAACGCGAAGGTCATTGACGTGGCCCTGAAGTACGGCTACGATTCGCCGGACGCTTTCACCCGGGCCTTCCGGGCCCTCCACGGCGTGACCCCCCGGGCGGCCCGCGAGCCGGGGGTGGCGCTGGCGGCCTGTCCGCGCGTCTCCTTCCACGTGGAATTGAAAGGAGGCAATGACATGGACTACAAACTCATCGAAAAGCCGGGCTTCGAGGTCGCCCTCACCACCCGGCGGTTCACCACGCAGAGCGACCGGAACTTCCGGGACATCCCCCGGTGGTGGCAGGAATTCACGGCCTCGCCGGACCTGGAGAAAATGCTGTCCCTCGCCGGGCATAAACCGGGCGCGGTAACCGGCGGGGAGATGCTCGGGATGTGTTTCGCCGACGACCAGCCGGTGGACTTCGCCTACGGCATCGCCGTGGAGCTGCCGGCCGGGGCGGACGCCGGGCCGTTCGAGCAAAAGACGGTGCCCGCCGCCGCCTGGGCGGTCTTCCCCTGCACCCTGGCGGACCTCCAGGACGTGACCCGCCGCATCTTCAGCGAGTGGTTCCCCGCCGTCCCGTTCGAGCACGCCGACAAACCGGAGCTGGAGGTCTACCTGACCGGCCCGTCCGGGGACGCCATGAAGTGCGAAATCTGGATACCGGTGGTCAGGAAGACGCTCTAGTCTTCCGTTTCGGCGGGGAGGTCGGGGGGTTCCGGCTCCCCGGCCTCGGCTTCGGCCGGTTCTTCCGCCGGTTCCTCCGGCTCGTCCTCGGGCGGCGGCACCATCCGCAACGTCACGTCGCCGGCCACCACCGTCGTCAGCTCGCCGTCGTCGCCGCGTACGAGCAGCGCCCCGCTCTCGTCCACGTCCTCCGCGGTGGCTTCCAGTACCGTGTCCTTCCAGGTCACCGTCACCCGCTGCCCCAGCGTGGCCAGCCGCTCCTTCCAGGCCGCGTGGACGGCCGTCAGGTCGCGGTCCGGTCCCCACATCCCGTCGAAGGCTTCCAGCAGCTTCCTGACGATTTCAGCGCGGGAGACGGGCTTCCCCGTTTCGGCCTGGAGGCTCGTGGCCGCGGTGATGACCTCGCCGAGGGTCTCCGGGTCGAGCCCCGTGTTGAGACCGATGCCGACGACCGCCGTCGCCGGCTGGTCCGAGCGCACCTCGTTCTCGACGAGGATGCCGCAGACCTTCCTGCCGTTGACGAGCACGTCGTTCGGCCACTTGACGGCCGCGCTCAGGCCGGTGACGGCCTCGATGCTCTGGACGACGGCCAGCGAGGCCATCATGACCAGGTACGGCAGCACCGCCACGTCCGGGTAGAGCACGATGGACAGCGCGATGTTGCCCTCCGGCGTCTGCCAGTTCCGCTGCAGCCGCCCCCGGCCCCGCGTCTGCTCTCCGGCCACCACCACGGTACCCTCCGGCGCGCCGTGACGGGCCGCCAGCCGGGCCGCGTCCATCGTCGAGGGGAGCGTCTTGTGGTAGATGACACTCCGCCCGATGCCCCGGACCGCCAGCCCTTTCTTGATGGTTTTCTCGGAAAACTCTTCCACGGTATCGTTTGTATCGTCCATGCCCCCATACTACCACAACCGGCCCCGCCTTTGTCACCACGGAGCACGCCGGGGACCGGCCCGCCATGACCGGGGCCGAAAAGAGGGGCCCCCTCTCCCTGCCGGGAAAGGGGGCCCGAGGGGGGGATCGGGGGATCCCGCTTACACTTTGATCTTCACGAACGGCAGCAGCTGGATGCCCACCCTGGGCTTTATCTCGAACTTGATTTCCTCGCCGTACTGCCGGTTCACGCCGCCCAGCTTGGACACCAGCAGCCGCTTGACCACCCGCAGGTCCATCTGCCCCGTCTCCAGCGTCGTATCGAAGTTCCGCAGCTGGAGGTAGTAGTCGCTCACGGCAAAGGCCCGCGCCAGCGACCGCGCCTCGAAGACGTGGGTATCAATAATGAGGACCATCGTCCGGCCCTGGTCGCAGAACTCCTTGCAGACGTGCAGGAAATCGATCTTGACCATCGGGTCGGCGTGGGTCATGAACCAGGAGGGCGAATCGAAGAAAATAATCTGGAACTCCTCCGGTATCCCGGCCATGTGGTTGAGGAGCCCCTGGAGCGCCCGCGGGCCGTCCTTGATGACCGGCCCCGTGCCCACCCGGTAGACCCGCAGCCGGTCCGTCACCACGTCCCGGTCCACGTCGAGCCCTATCTCCATCATCTGGTCCATCAGGTCGCGGGCGTTGTAATCGGTCGAGTAGTAGGCCACCCGGCTGTCCCGCCCCCGCAGCACCCCGTAGGCGATGTGCTGGCTCAGGACGCTCTTGCCCGTCCCCGCCTCGCCTTCGATGACGACGAGCGAGTCTTCCTTCAGCCCCCCGCCGAGCGCCTCGGCGATGTCCTTCACCCCGGACGTCCCGGGGTCGTTGGTCGTTACCATTCCCAGCATGGCGTTGCCTCCGGTGCGCACGAGCACTTCCGGTTCTCGTCCCCACGGTACCCTTTCCGGTATCAAGGGACGATAAACATCCGCCCCCGGGAGATAAACAAACCGTAAATAATGGGGCCGGGCAAGGGACGCTCGTGCCCTCTCCCTTCGCCCCGGGGAAGGGGCCGGGGGCTGAGCCGAAAATCTCTCGCAAAGTCGGAACCGGGACGGCCGGCCGTTCCTGCGCGCCGGACACCGATCGTACTTCCGGTTTTTGCTCTTTGCCTGAACCTTTGACGTTTGGCCTTTTCCTTTTGATTTTTGCCTGCCCTTTGACAACTACCTCTGTATCCACTACAATTGTCCCGCACCGCACCCCCGCCGCCGGTCTGGAGGCACCATGGGAAACGAAGTCAACGTCGTCTTCGCGGATGCTTGGCTCTGGCTCATCTTCGTGGGCATCGGCCTCGTCCTCATCATCGTGG
>DAOUEG010000129.1:0-9586 GCA_034430495.1 Dehalococcoidales bacterium | reverse complement strand
GGCTCCGGTCGTACCACGCTTTCCAGGTCGCCACGGCCTCGCCCGGGAGCGGGTCGGGCTCGCCTGCCCCGCGCGCCAGCAGGTAGACCTGGGCGCACTTCTCCACCATCTCGCAGGCGGCGAAGGCCGCCTCCAGATCCTTCCCGGTGCCGATGGCCCCGTGGTTGTGGAGCAGCACGCCGCTCCGGTCCCCGAGCGCTTCGCGCGCCGCCCGCGCCAGCTCCTCGGTGCCGCTCGGGGCGTAGGGGGCGCAGGCAATCTCCCCGCCCAGGTAGATGACCTGCTCCTCGGTGACGGGCGGGATGCTCCGCCCCGCCACCGCCACGGCGCTGGCGTACACGGAGTGGCTGTGGATGACGGCGTTCACGTTGCGCCGCGCCCGGTAGATGCCGAGGTGCAGGCCCGTCTCCATGGACGGCTTGAGCGTCCCCTCCACCGTCACCCCCTCGAAGGACACTATCTGGATGTCGTCCGGGGACATCGTCTCGTAGGGCAGGGACGTCGGCGTCACCGCGATGAGCTCCGTCTTGCCCTTGGCCTCGATGCGCAGGCTCACGTTCCCGGCCGTGCCGCTCACCAGCCCGCGCGCCGCCATGCGGCGCGCCGTCGCCAGCACCTGCTCTTTTTCCCGCTGCCATCGGCCCATCGCTCGCCTCCGTTTCCGTCCTATTCTAGTACAGGCGCCCGGCACCGTCCAGCCGCCGGGGGCTTGACAGCCGTTTCATATGGTGGTATTGTAGTTTGGCAAGTGAACTATTAAAAATGTTAACTATATCACAGACGACATTACGGGGTTGACGATGCGGAAGAAAGACCTGGACGAAGTAATCGGCGACCTGCTCTCCCTCACCCCCCTTATCCGCCGCAGTATCCACCGCAAGCTGCTCAAGGCGGCCTTCACCAAGGTCGAGGAAGACGTCGGTATGCCGCACCTGGAAATCATGAAAATCCTGGAGATAGAAGGCACCCGCCACATCGCCGAGATAGGCGAGCACCTCCAGATTCCCAAGCCCCAGATGACCCACCTCATTGACCGGCTGGAAAAGCTCGCCATCGTCGAGCGCCAGCCGGATACCAATGACCGCCGCATCACCAACGTCGTCCTCACCGACCACGGACGCAGCATCGTCCATGACATTGACGAGAACCTCTACGAGGGCATCTCGGAAACCCTCGCCTGCCTCAGTGATACGGAGCTCCGTGACCTCTCCGTGTCCCTGAAGAAGATGGGCGACCTCCTCAACAAGCTCTAGACCGCCGCTCCCGCAGATTACACGTGGAAAACGAACCGGAACGCACCTACCAGCAGGGCCTGCCGCGCCGGCAGGTGATGACCGCCCTCATCGGGACCATGGCCTCGATGTTCCTGGGCTCCATCTTCATGACCCTCACCACCACCGCCATGCCCCGCATCATCACCGACCTCGGCGGCTTCAGCCTGTATACCTGGGTCTTCACCGCCTACATCATCGCGGAGACGGTTTCGCTGCCCCTCACCGGCAAGCTCTCTGACATGTACGGGCGCAAGTGGCTCTTCATCGCCGGTATGGGCTTCTTCACCATCGGCGCCTTGCTCAGCGGGTTCTCCCATTCCATGAGCGAACTCATCGCCTACCGCGTCGTGCAGGGCTTCGGCTTCGGCGCCATGAGCGCCCTCGGCTTCATCGTCATCGGGGACCTCTTCCCCCCGGAGGAGCGGGGCAAGTACAGCGGCATCATGGCCGGCGTCTTCGGGTTTTCCTCCGTCGTCGGTCCCACCATCGGCGGCGTCCTGACGGATGCCCTCTCCTGGCGCTGGTGCTTCTTCGTCGCCGTGCCCATCGGCGTCATCATCGTGGTGCTCTTCATCTTCATGTTCCCCAACTTCCGCGCCGGCGGCGCCCGCCACAAGGTGGACTACGCCGGCGTGGTGTTCCTCAGCCTCTTTTTGGTGCCGCTCATGCTCGCCCTCAGCTGGGGCGGCGACCAGTACCCCTGGGGCTCGGGCATCATCATCGGGCTCGTCGTCTTCTCGGTGGTGGCGTTCTGGCTGTTCATCGTCGTGGAGAAGCGCGCCCCGGAAGCCATCATTCCCATGCACCTGTTCAAGAACCGCGTCGTGCTCGTTTCGAGCATCGTCGCCTTCCTCCAGGGGGCCGCCTTCTTCCCGGTGGTGACCTTCGTCCCGCTCTTCTTCCAGGGGGTCCTCGGCGCCTCCGCCGCGGAGAGCGGCGGCTTCATGACGCCGATGATGCTCGGCATGGCCTTCGGGAGCTTTATCGGCGGGCAGGCCCTCTCCCGCACCGGCGGGCACTACCGCGCCCAGGCGGCCATCGGCTTCACCATTTCCGCCATCGGCTTCCTGCTGCTGGCCCGGATGAACCCCGCCACCACCTTCCTGGCGGCCTCGGTCTTCATCGCCATCACCGGCTTCGGGAACGGCAACATCATGCCCATCCACACCATTGCGGTGCAGAACACCGTCCCCTACGAGGTCATGGGCACGGCCACGTCGCTCATCTCGCTGCTGCGGCCGGTCGGCGGGGCGCTCGGTCTGGCCGTCGTCGGCTCGGTGCTCAACAACCAGTTCGCCTCGTCGTTCCTCTCCAGCCTCCCGGTCTCGGTGACGAACGTCGTCTCGCCGGTGGAGCTTCAGAGCCTCATCAATAACCCGCAGGCGCTCGTCAGCCCGGACGCCCAGGCGGCCCTGCACAATATGTTCACCGGGGTGGCCGGCGGGGAGTC
The DNA here is from genome assembly GCA_034430495.1 of Dehalococcoidales bacterium. Taxonomy (GTDB): domain Bacteria; phylum Chloroflexota; class Dehalococcoidia; order Dehalococcoidales; family RBG-16-60-22; genus DAOUEG01. Next base: position 6,862 of record DAOUEG010000129.1, on the reverse strand, counting down.
CATTTTCACCGAGCTGCTGACCACGCTGCGCAACGCCCTCAGCACGTCCCTCTCCACCATCTTCATGGTTTTCCTCGTCGCCACCGTCATGGGGCTCATCGCGAACTTCTTCCTCAAGGGCGTGCCGCCGTACCGGGTGCCGCCGGGCAAGCTGGAACGGCTGACGGACTAGCGGGGCGCCTTTTTCGGCTGCCGGTCGAGCTCGTAGGGCCAGGCCGCCCAGCTCCCGTCGAGGAACTTCACGTCCTTGAACCCCAGCCCGTCGAGGATGCGCTGCGCCGAGTAAGCGCGGACGCTGGTTTGGCAGTAGATGATGATTTCCTTGTCCCTGGCCAGCTCCCCGGCCCGCCGCCGCAGCTCGTCAACGGGGATGAGCACGCCGCGGTCGTCCGGTATGCGGAGCGCCTCCCATTCCCGGTAGGACCGCACGTCGAGCAGAGTGAAATCGTCCGTGCCGTCGAGCTTGGCCTTGACCTCGGCCGGGCTCAGGCCGCGGGCGCGGCCGCTTATCTTGTTGCGGATGACGTTGGCGGCGTTGTGGACAGGGTCCATGGCGCTGTTGAAGGGCGGCGCGTAGCTGAGGTCGAGGTTGGCCGCGGCCGTCACGTCGAGCCCGCCGGTGATGGCGGCGGCCAGCACGTCGAGACGCTTGGCGAGGTCGCCCGGCCCCACCAGCTGCGCCCCGAGCACCTTGCCGCTCGCCCGGTCCGCCACCAGCTTCAGGAGGAAGGACCGCGAGCCGGGGTAGTAGGTGGCGTGCTCGTCGCCGTCAATGATGGCCGTCACCGGGTCGTAGCCGGCGTCCTTCGCCTGGACGTCGTTGAGGCCCACCCGTCCCGCGTTGATATCGAACACCTTGGCGATGCCCGTCCCGGTGATGCCGGGGAAGGTGTCCTCGCCGCCGGTGACGTTGGTGCCGATGATGCGGCCGTGCTTGTTGGCCGTCGAGCCGAGCGGCACGAGCGTCATCGCCCCGGTGATGAGGTTCTTTACCTCGACGCAGTCGCCGCCGGCGTAGATATCCGGGTCCGAGGTCCTCAGGTACTCGTCCACCTTGAGTCCTTTGCGCGCGCCGAGCTCCAGCCCGGCCGCCTCGGCGAGGCTGACGTCCGGCCGCACCCCGAGCGCCAGCAGCACGAGCTGTGCCGGCAGCTCCCGGTCCCCGGCCTGGACGGCCCGCACGCTGCCGCGTTCGTCCCCGAGGAACCCCCTGGCCGGGTGGGAGGGCAGCACGGTGACGCCGTTCTCTTCGAGGTGCCGCTGCAGGTGCATCGCCATGTCGTAGTCGAGCAGCCCCGGCAGCGCCCGGTCCATCGCTTCGATGACGGTCACCCGCCGCCCCTGCGCCACGAACGCCTCCGCCATCTCCAGTCCGATGAGCCCCGCCCCGACGATGACGACGTCCTTGACGGCCTCGTTCTTGAGCAGCTTCCTGATGGCGGCGGCGTCCGGGATGCCGGAGAGGGTGAACATGCCCTTGAGGTCGCGGCCGGGCCAGTCGAAGACCATCGGCCTGGCGCCGGTGGCGAGCACCAGCTTGTCATACGGCAACGTATCGGTCTGCTTCGTTTTGAGGTTGGTAATGGAAACGGTGTGATCGGCGCGGTCAATGGCGGTCGCCTCGGTGCCGGCGCGCACGTCTACGTCCAGTACGTCCCGGAAGTGGTCGAGCCCCACCGTGACGAGCGCCGATTGCCGCGGGATGACCCCGCCGACGTAGTAGGGCAGGCCGCAGGTGGCGGAGGAAAGGTTGTCCCGCCGCTCGACGAGGGTGATGCTGGCGTCGGCATCGCACCTTCGGGCCCGGGCCGCCGTCTTCGGCCCGCAGGCCGTCCCGCCGATGATAACAATGCGCGTTTGAGTACCGGCCATGACTATACCTCCGGGAGTCCTTTGTCTCTATTATACAATCCGGGCCCCTCGTGAGGAAATATACCGCCGGGGGGTATCAGCCGAGGGCGTCGCGGAGGGGCCGGACGTTGTTGGCGTAGAAGACGGTCAGGGTGCCTTCGCGGATGATGTCGTCGGTGAAAAACCCGGCCGCGTAGAGGCGGCGGGCCGTTATCATCCGCACGATGCGCCACAGGTTCATCATCATGGCCGGCGGCGGCACCCCCTGCCGGCCCGAGGCCGTGGCGGCCAGCAGCTTCCGGAAAGCGGGCAGGTGGTCTTCGTACCAGTGCGCCGCCGTCGCGGCGATGCGGTGGACGGCGGATTGGTAGGTGTCGTAGACCTCGTTGCTGACGACGGCGCTCCGCCACTGGCCGTTCCGGCGCAGGTTGGTGGCTTCCGCCGTGGCGAGCAGGTCCATGTTTTTGAGCTTGCCGGTTATCAGCCTGGCGTACGAGTCCGTCAGGAACCGGTTCAGGCTCCGGCGGTACCGCTCGCTGGCTTCCCCGGTTTTAATCTCGTAGGTAAAGGTTTTGAAGGCGTGGCCCGTCGGTCCGATGAACACCGCCGTGTACCGCTCGCCGTGGATGACGGACCGGTTGAGGACGTCCGGCCCCAGCCTGGTGAAGGCCGGGCAGCGTTCGATGAAGTCCACCTTCGTCTGTGGATAGCATCCCGGCGCACACTGCCGCGCCGTGTCCGCCGCGGACCGGCTCGGGTCCTCGATGCCGATGATCCCGCCGAGGAACACCCGCAGCTCCGGGCCGGCGTAGGTGAGGTCGGCGCCGGCGCTCGCGATGCCGCCGGCGAGCTCCTCGGTCTTCGGCCCGACGGCTTCGATGATGCGTTCGACGTCGTCCTGGAGGAACACCCCGGTCGTCAGGCGGATACGCCCGCCGTCATCCCGGAGGACGTGGAGTGCCTCGAGCTCGTCGAGGGTATCTGCGGAAATATGGGGCGGGCCGTCGCCGGCCCGGGCCGCGGACTCGATGAGTTCCACGATTTCGCCGGTCAGGAAGCGGTGGGTGGCCGCCCCGGCTTCCGGGACATGGCTGGCGATGAACGGCTGCAGCGGTATGGCGGTCCTCCTTGGCGGCGCCGGGACTTCTATTATACCCCGGGACGAGCGACTGTCAAGCGGCGACTACTCGTCGCGCCAGTTCCAGTCCATGCCGCCCTTGAAGAACCCGGCGTTCATGGTGTTGGAGATGAAGAGGTTGGCGTCCGGGAAGCGCTGCACCATGGCGTAGTAGAAATCCCCGGTGGTCCCGGTGCGTTCCAGCTCTTCCTCGGTGGCGCGCAGGTAGTCCTTCATGAAGGTGAAGCAGGTGGCATCGAAGGGCATCCCCGGCTTCTGGTGCCCCGGGATGACCACCTCCGCCCCCAGCTTCTCCAGCTCCTCGATGTCCTTGACCCACCGGGCGCGCTCCTCTTTCGTCACCTCGCAGGTGAAGGGATGGGCCTGGTTGAAGAGCACGTCCGAGCCGATGAGCGTCCTGATGCAGGGCACCCAGACGACGGTGTTGTACTTGAGGTCGCCCATGATTTCGGACAGGATTTCGATGCGCTGGCCTTCGAGCTCGAAGTAGTCGTCCTGGAGCGGCTCGATGTCCACCTTCTGGCGCGGCACGTTGACCGGTCCGATGACCGTCTCCCAGTGCTCCAGCTTGCCGAAGAACTGCTTGTTGATGGTGCTGGCCACGGACGGCAGAGCCACCACCCGCGCCTCCGGAAAGGCATCGTGGATGGGCCCGAGGCCGAAGTAGTGGTCCGGGTGGGCGTGGGTGACGTAGATGGTGGTGAGGCGCCTGCCGGTCTCGAGGATTTCCGCCACGACGCGGTGGGCGTTGGAGAGGGTCCACTGGGCATCAACGAGCGCCGCGTCCTTCTGGCCGAAGATGATGACGGAGGCGACCTCGAAGCCGCTCTCGTCGCTGAAAAACGTCTTGGTGCCGAGGGGCTGGCCCGGCTTGTGGACGATTCTTACTTCCATCTGTGTGAACCTCCGGAAAAGCTGTCCCAGTATAGCAAGCCGAGCAGGGAGGGGCAAATTCCGGGTGCAGTATGACACCGGCGCGGAATTTTTGAATGCCGGCGAAAATCTTACAAGGTGCCCCCGTCCATAGCTTCGGAGCGGGCGAGGACTGCCCCGGTCACCATCCGGGCGGCCCGGTTAGCTTTGGAAATTGCGAGTTTCACGGCGCACTACACCCCCGTGCGGTCTATGTTTTTTATACCGCAGGGTAACTATACTAGAACTTGTGTGCTAATGTCAAGGGGATTTTGTCGCGGTTTCAGGGGGCGGTTGAACGCAGGGAAAAATCCCTCTCCATCTCCCTTTACAAAGGGAGACGACCCTTTGCCGGAAGAGGCAGACACCTGCGCAGGGAGTACCGAATTTACACCCTCACCCCGACCCTCTCCCCTCAAGGGAAAGGGAGATTTGCTTCCCCGTCCTATGAGGAGGAGGACCGAGGGGAGAAGGAGGAGAAAATCCCTCTCACTCTCCCTTTACAAAGGGAGACGACCCGATGTGCGGGAGACGGTCACCTGCGCAGGGAGTACCGAATCGACACCCTCTCCCCGACCCTCTCCCCTCAAGGGAGAGGGAACCCGGGGCGGCCGCAGGCCGCCGCTCGCTGTCATTCCGGGCTTGACCCGGAAGCCATGCGCGGCGGAGCTGGATTCCCGCTTCCGCGGGAATGACAATAGTGTAAACAAAGAAAGGGCCCGCCTGAGGCGGGCCCCTCCGTTGGTCTGTTTTCGGTGGCCGGACTTACTTTTCCAGCGCGATATCGCCGAGGTTCAGGTCTTTATCGGCGTCAATGCGGTCAATCTTCCTGGTCTTGAAGCCCTTGGCCTCGATGGTCAGGGTGTAGCTGCCCGCGTCCGGCAGGTCCCGCAGCCAGAAGTCGCCCCAGCTGTCCGTGGTGGCGGTGTAGGTCTTGCCGCCGCCGGTCAGCGTGCACCTGGCGCCGATGACGACCTCGTTGGCGGACGGGTCGTAGACTGTCCCGCCGACCCACCGCCTGGGGACGTTGAGGTAGTAGACCCGCGGCCTGGTGCCGAGCTCCGGCTTGAGGACGGTCGCCCTGGCGATGAGGTCCTTGAGGTCCTCTTCCTCGCCGAACTTGATGGCCTCGGTGGGGCAGGAGTCCGCGCAGCGCGGTATCTTCCACTCGCCGCCGTCGAGGAGGTGGGCGCAGCCGGTGCACTTCTGCGCGATGTTGAGGGTCTCGTTCATGAAGATAGCGTCGTAGGGGCAGGCATCGACGCAGCTCTGGCAGCCGTCGCACTTCTCCGGGTCAATGATGACGAGGCCGTCGTCGCGGCGGTAGATGGCGCCCTCCACCGGGCAGGCCGGCATGCAGGGCGCGTCCTCGCAGTGCTGGCAGGGTACCGGGATGTAGTGCATCTTCACCTTGGGCACGGTGCCGCTGATGTGCTCCGTCAGGCGCATCCAGAACTGGCCGGCGTTGGGTTGAGGCTTGGCGTAGGGCGTCCAGTCGTTGCCGACGTGTTCGTCCTTGCAGGAGATCTGGCAGCTGTAGCAGCCGTTGCAGATACCGACGTCAATGACGAATACTTTCATTTACTCCATTCCTCCTTCAACCCAGGCGTTGAAACGCAGACCGGCGTCCGGGTCGTATTCTCGTGCGTAGGCGGTGTCGTACTCCTCGGGGTTCATCGCCCGCCATTCCCGGTGGTCCTGCTCGGTGACGGGCTGGACGTCCACCAGGTAGCCGCTGGTGGCCTGGCCCACCGCGTTGCGGGAGGAGACGCCGTAGGGGCTGATGGTGTTGATGGCGCCGCCCCGGTCCACCCGGCCGGTGATGACGGGGTCGTGCCGGGCCCCGTGGTCCACGTAGGCGCAGCCCTTCATGAGCCGCTCCCAGACGCGGGCGCCGCAGAGCACCACGCCGCGCTCGTTGAACACCTTGACGATGTCCCCGTCCCGGATGCCGCGGGTTTCGGCGTCGGCCGGGTTGAGCCAGACCGGCTCGTACAGGTAGCCGTCCTTGCCCTTGACCTTGCAGGTGGGCGCCTCGCGCGTCCAGACGATGTCATCGCCCTGGGCGTGGGTGCGCCAGCGGCCGTGGTTGGACATGAGCAGCAGCGGGAACATCTTGGCCCGCTCGCTCTGCCAGCGCTCGTCGTGGGTCTCGCTCTTCTCTATCCACTTCGGGATGGGCGGGCGCTCCTTGTCGTGCGGGAAGTGCTCGGCCAGCCGGGCGGAGTAGAACTCCAGCTTGCCGGTCGGCGTCTTGAGCGGGTTGCCGTCCGGGTCTTCGTAGAACTTGCGGAACCCGGGGGAATCGTTCTCCCAGTCCGCCGCCGTCGGGAAGACGAAGTACTTTTTATCGTTGAACTGCTCCCAGGTGCAGAGGTAGTCAATCTCCATGTCGTCGAAGACCTGCTTCTCCAGCTCCTGGACGGTCTTCATCTCGGAGAACTGGTCGCCGTAGCCGAGCTTCTTGGCGACCTCGAGGACCACCTCGTAGTCGCTCTTGGACTCGCCGACCGGCTTGCAGGCCTGCTCCTGGAGGACGATGCTGTGGAAGTTGACGCCCTGGCGGACGTTGGTGACGATGTCCTCCACCTCGAGGGTGGTGTTGGCCGGCAGGATAATATCCGCCAGCAGGCAGTCGTTCTCGAGCCAGGGGTGCTGGGCCACCACGCACTCGATGGACGGGTGCTGGAAGGATTCCACCGTCCAGTTGCCGTGGTTCCAGCAGGTGATGCGGCAGGGCGTGTCCGTCCAGATCATGTGGATGTTGGTGCCGCCGTCTTCCTTGGGGATGGGGTAGGTGTACTTGATGAACTGGTCTTCCGTCGGCGTCTCGATGGCCCCGCTGCCGTAGAAGGTGAGCGGCGGCTCGACGATGGCCTGCTGTATCCAGGTCTTGGGGATGAGCTGCTTGCCCCAGGCGCGGATGGTGGTGGCCACCGGCTTGGTGATGCGCTCGCTCAG
>DAOUEG010000128.1:0-5419 GCA_034430495.1 Dehalococcoidales bacterium | reverse complement strand
GTCCCCATCCCCTGACCCCCCCTCCCTTGGATGAGGGAAGGGGGGTTAATGGAGGGAGGAAATCCCTCTCTATCTCCCTTTACAAAGGGAGACGATAGACCGGTACCAATCGCGGTCATTCATTCAGGGAGTACGGGGGTTGAGATTGCCGCGTCGTCCGCCGGGGCGGACTCCTCGGAATGACAGTGAAACCAGGGTGGGCTAAGGGGCGGCGGCACGCCGCAGGCGGGCCGCCGCCGGTGGGTTTTCCACCCTCACCCCGACCCTCTCCCATCAAGGGAGAGGGGATACTGGCGAGACGCTTCCCCGGCCCCCGGCGGACTCAGCATGACAGGGAATCATAGCGGCGGCGGGCGGCCTTCTGGATTTTCCCTGAAATTCCCTCCATATCTTAATAATATCTGAACATCTTTGTTTTAAAATACTGGGAATCGGCCCGGAAAGGGCAGGACACCGGGGGAATCTGTTACCACGAAAGGGGGGGGGAACCGTCGAGAACACCAGGAGCTATCAGCAGAGTTACTTTGTAAAGGATGGACAATGAAAAAGCTAGTACTATTCGCGTTGGTCGCCATCATCGCGCTCAGCATGCTGCTCATCGGTTGCGGCGGCGGCAGCGCCACGACCACGACCAGCGAACCGACCCAATCCGCGCAGCCCAGCCAGACCTCGACCGCAACGGCGACGGCGACGGCCACGGCGACCGCGACCGCAACTGCGCCCACGGCACCCTACGGGACCATCAACGTGGGCATCCCCGACTTCTCCTACGACCAGTTCGACCCCAACGCCTACACAGCGACCTGGGGCTACGAGATCTACGACACGCTCATCAACTACGACGCGAACGGCAACTTCGTCGGCGACGTGGCCCAGAGCTGGGACCTCAGCCCGGACGGCAACACCTGGACCTTCCACATCCGCCACGACATCTACTTCCACGACGGCACCCAGCTGACCGCCAAGGACGTGAAGTTCTCCGTTGACCGCTTCTCCTCGGCCAACTCCACCAATCCGTGGTCGCCGTACCTCACCAACAACTACGCCAGCACGTCCACGCCGGACGACTTCACCTTCGTCTACGTGACGCAGCACCCCGAACCCACGCTGGCCGCGGTGTTCGTCGCCACGTGGATCCTGCCGGCGGACTACTTCACCAAGGTAGGGGCGGACGAGTTCAACCAGCATCCCATCGGCTCGGGCCCGTGGATCCTGAAGGACCACGTACCGGAGACGAGCATCACCTTCACGGCCAACACCAAGCACTGGGCGAACGTGCCGGCCTTCGAGACGCTGAACATCGAGCAGGTACCGGAAGAGGCGACGCGGCTCGCCATGTTCAAGCGTGGTGATCTCGACATCATCACGGCCATCTCCACCGACCGTCTCGTCGAGATGGAGAACGCCGGCACCAAGGTGGCCACGGTGGGCCTGCCCAACCTGTACACCATCGTCTGGCCGGGCACCTGGATCAACAAGGGCCCGACCAGTGATATCCGTGTCCGGCAGGCGATGTCCTACGCCCTCAACCGCCAGGAAATCTGCGATACCTACTTCCAGGGGACGGCGACACCGGGCGGCCGCTGGTTCCTCTCTCCCGGAGCCTGGGGCTGGGAGGACTCCTGGAAAGCCGACCCGTACGACCCGGCCAAAGCGAAAGAATTGCTCCAGGAGGCCGGCTACCCTGACGCCTTCGATACGCCGACCATCAACTTCTACGTGACGGCCACGCAGGAAGACTTCGCCCAGGTGCTCCAGGGTTACTGGCAGGCCATCGGCCTGGACGTCAAGATAACCGTGATGGAGTCCGTGGCCTGGAGCGGCATCGTCTTCGTCAGGAACGAAGACCCGACCGCCCCGCAGGCCGGGGGCATGTGGATGTGGGGGCCGTTCCCGGCTGCGGCGAACGGCGTGTACCAGTCCGCCAACATGTACACGTCCAAGGGCGTGCACACGACCTCCAACGATCCGCAGGCGGACGCGCTCTACAACAAGGTGGTCTCCGACCTCGACCCGACGCAGGCCCTCGCCGACTGGGAGACGTTCCTGGACTACGCCTACAACATGTGGGTGAACACGGGCACCGTGATGATCCAGCCGCTCTACCTGGTGAGCAACAAGATCGGCACCATCGGGCGTCCCTGGATATCCTGGGACGATGCCTACGCCACCATCCAGCACGGCGACCAGTGACCGTGCCCTGACCCGGCACCAAAAAATCCCCGGGGAGGCAACTCCCCGGGGATTACCTTTCCGCCTCAGGCGGAGCCGCAACGACAGGGGGACGCCGGAGACGGATTCTTCGTCCGCCTGAGGCGGGCCCAGAATGACAGGGGGGAGCGGCGTGGTTGAAAGGCGGGGCGGCGGCGGGCTACACTACAGCTAATGTGCGTGATTTCCCGGCCGGCGGCGGGCGGCCGCCGGTGAAGAAGTGGCTGAAAATCAGCGGCGGGGTCATTCTGGCCGTCGTACTCGTGTTCGTCGGTGTCTCCGCGTGGCTGGGGTACTCGATGACGCGGGCGGAGCGCCTGCCGGTGGAGGGCAATCCCGGCGAGGCCGGCCTGAGCTACGAGGACGTCTCCTTCCCGAGCGCGGTTGACGGACTGACGCTGCGCGGCTGGTTCCTGCCGGCCGAAGGCAGCGAGCGGGCCATCGTGATGGTGCACGGGGCCGGGGCCAACCGGGCGGACCCGTCCAACGGGATGCTCGACATCGCGGCGGGGCTGGTGGGGAACGGCCTGAACGTGCTGACGTTCGACCTGCGCGGCTGCGGGGCGTCCGGCGGGAAGATGGTGTCCGGCGGCTACTACGAGAAGCGGGACGTCGAGGGGGCGGTGGCCTACCTGGAGGGGCGGGGGTTCGAGCGCGTCGGGGTGCTGGGGTTCTCGCTCGGGGCGGTGTCATCGCTGCTGGCCGCCGCCGAGGACCCGGCCATCAAAGCGGTCGTCTCCGACAGCAGCTTCGCCGACCTGAACGACATCATGAAGCCGGAGTTCCACGCCCGGACGAAGGCGCCCGGCTTCTTCCTGACGCCGATACTGTTGGTCATCAAGGTCATGTACGGGGTGGACTTCCCGGCCATCCGGCCCGTCAGCGTGGTGGCGGACATCGCGCCGCGGCCGGTCTTCTTCATCCACGGGGAGGCCGACGAGACGATACCGGCGGCGCACGCGCAGCGCCTCTACGAGGCGGCGGACAACCCGGCGGACGAGCTGTGGACGGTGCCGGGGGCGGGCCACACGCAGGCGTATAACACCGAGCCGCAGGAGTACCTGGAGAAGGTGACGGCGTTCTTCGACGGTGCCCTGTAAAACGCCTCCCCGGCGGGAGACTGGCGTAATGGAGCCAGTCCGGGTATAATTGATGCGGCCCCACCATCCGCCGGGCCGCGGTCCGCCGGCGCCGGCTGATGGGGCACCAGCAGAAAGAACCTCAGGGGCGGGAGCCTCCCGGGAAGGGAGAACGGTCCCGAGGGCGGCGTTTTCAACAAAGGAGTTCCCGGATGCCGAAGCAGAAAAAAAGCCAGAACCGAGCGGATTTCGTTTCCAGGCGGCAGCGTGCCCGGCAGCAGCGGCAGCGGAGTGTCCGCAACCTCATCATCATCATTACCGCCGTGGTCATCGTGGCGGTGCTGGGCGTGGTGGGGTGGAGTGTCTGGAACTTCCAGATACGGCCGTACAACCAGACGGTCATCAATTTCAACGGCGAATCATTCAGCATGCGGTACTTCATCAACACGCTCAAGATTTACTACGGGAACGCGCCGTCCGACATGACCATCGCCGGGTTTGCGGACTACGCCGAGCAGCAGATAGAGCGTGACCAGACCATCATCCAGGGGGCGCAGGCGCTCGGGTTGAGCATTCCGCGCAGCGACGTCGAGCAGGAAATCAAGAGCGCCGGCCTCGATGTTACCCGCGAGGGCGTTGACGTGACGCTGGCCGAGCGGCTGCTGGCGCAGCAGGTGCCGGACAGCCAGCCGCAGGCGCACGTGGAAGCGATGTTCCTGGAGAGCGAGGCAGCGGCCCAGGCGGCGATAGCCAGGCTGCAGGCAGGCGAATCCTTCGCCTCGGTCGCCAACACGACCTCCAAGCTCCCGGCGGGTGTGATACCGGAGGGCGACCTGGGGTGGGTCACGCCCCGGGAAGCCGACCTGACCGTGGGGAGCACCACGCTCGGGGACTTGATAAGCAGCACGGCCAACGGGACGGTGAGCGCCCCGACCTACGATGACGCCGTGATGAAGCAGTACGGCTACTGGGTGGCGGAGGCGGTGGAGCAGCGGACCACCGAGGACTCCACCACGAATACGACCATCGAGCAGCGGCACCTGATGGGGCTGCTGCTGGGGAGCGAGGAGGACGCCCGGGACGCCATGGCCAAGATGGCCACGACGGATAACCTAACCGCGCTGGCGCAGCAGCTTTCACAGTCGCCCAGCGTGGCCACGAACGGGGCGGACATCGGCTGGATAAACGAGGGACAGAACCCCGAGGACTTCGGGCAGGTGTTCAACCTGCCGCTGTCCACGCCGGTCGGTCCTTTCAGCGAGAACACGACCCAGACGAAGGGCGGCTGGTGGGTCATCAACATCGTGAACAAGGACGCCAACCGGGCGCTGAGCTCGCAGCAGGCGAGCACGCTGCAAAATGATTTCCTCAGCCGGTGCCAGGCGGCCCTCCAGCAGAACCCGGACTACAAGGTGGAGAACCTGCTGACCCAGGAGACGAAGGACTTCGCGCTCAACCGGGTGGTGCTGTCACAGGGGAAGGGGGCCATCCTCATCGGGACGGACTCGCTGCCGCACGGCGAGGCGGGGGTACCGTACTCCTACCAGCTCAAGGCCTACGGTGATACGGACGGCGCAGTCTGGTCCCTGACGCAGGGCTCGCTGCCCGGCGGGCTCAGCATGAACACGGCCACCGGGCTGATATCCGGGACGCCGAAGCTGGCCGGCGGCAGCGGCTTCACGGTGCAGGTGGAGAGCAAGGTGCACCACGACACGAAAGACCTCGTCATCCAGATACAGCTGGAGATCAAGATCAGTACGGAGTCCCTGCCGGACGCGCAGGTGGGCAAGACCTACTCCAACATGCTCTCGGCGATGACGGACAGCAACACCTACACGTGGGAGATAATTGACGGGAGCCTGCCCGACGGCCTGCAGCTGAGCAAGCAGACGGGCACCATCTACGGCAAGCCGACGACGGAGGGCACCTACACCTTCACGGCGCAGGTGGACGACGGCCTGAAGACGGACGCCAAGGAGCTGTCCATCACGGTGGCTTCGGCGAAGGTGATGTCTTCCGATAACGTGACGCCGTAGGCCGGAACCAAGGCGGACGACCGAGGCGCGGCGGCGGGGTGAACCTTGCCCCCCGGCCGCCTCTCCGTTAACGGAGAGGGGGAGGTCGTGTCC
>DAOUEG010000127.1:0-9892 GCA_034430495.1 Dehalococcoidales bacterium | reverse complement strand
GGAGCTCGCCTCAGGCGGGCGACCGAAGAATCTCGGAGTGGGGATGCTCCGGCGTAGCTAACGTCCCCACCCGGCCGAGATCCTTCGCCCGCCTCAGGCGGACTCAGGATGACAACTTGGCCAGTTTTGGGGCAAGGCCCTTCAAGAGAGCGGGGGTTTACGAGATTCTGACCCGCGGCCCGGGACGACCTTGGGAGCGGGGCGTGATGGCAGGGGGAGGGGGCGGCACCCGCCGCAGGCGGGCGCCGCCGGTGGGTCCCTTACTCCCCGGTGACGGGGTGCTTGAACGGGTAGGGCACGTGGTAGCCGGAGGGATAGGGGTGGTAGGCGGTGGCGGGGGCGTCGGCGTGGGGGAAGGGGGTGTCCATCAGTTTCGGCACCTTGAGGAAACCGGCCTCGTAGGAGGTCCAGTAGGTCAGGTTCCAGTGGAGCTTCTTGAAGCGCCACCTGCCGTCTTCCTTGACGTATTCGTTATCGTAGACGCCGAACTCCCAGGTCTGCTTCAGGCCGCCGCCGAAAGGCCGGCATTCGAAGGCGGGGGTGTAGAAGCGGCCGGTGGCCGTTTTCCCGTCCTCCGCCACGGTGACGACGCCCTGGTGCTGCATGACCTCGAAGAAGATGTGCCCGGGCATCTCCCGGCCAATCATGCCGGCGTACATCTTTTTCACGCCCTCCTTGCCGCGGAAGACGCCGTGGTCGGTTATCTCCACCGTGGTGGTCTGCTCGGAGAAGAGGTCAATGACCTCGGCGAACCTGTGGTTGTCGAAGTAGTAGCCGTACATCTTCTGGAGGTCCTCGATGGCGAGGACGTCCTCCTCCAGGGTGATGCGTTTTTCCAGCTCTTCCAGTGTCATGGCGCGCCTCCTACTCCCCGGTCACCGGGTGCTTGAAGTGGACGGGCAGCTTGACCCCGGAGGGGTAGGGGTGCCAGCTGGTGGGTGGGGCGTCCGGCGGGACGTCCGGGCTCGGCCCGGTCTGGCCGACGACCGGCGTCTTGAGCCAGCCGTCCTCGTAGGGGGTGCGGAAGTGGAGGAAGAAGTGGAGCCTGGAGAACTTCCAGACGCCGTCCTCCTTGACATAACGGTTCTCGTAGACGCCGTGGCCCCAGGTCTGGCGGAGCTCGCCGGCGTGGAGCCCGAGGGTGGGGCGGGCCTCGATGAGGAAGCCGTACCAGCGGCCGCTCGCGCCTTTGCCGTCCTCGTCCACGGTGACGACGCCCTGCATCTGGAGGGCGACCGAGAAGAGGCCGGGAACTGGTTTGGCGTCCGGCCCGCCCTTGATGAGCTCCAGGTAGTAGCGGCGGATGCCGTCCTTGCCCCGGTAGACGCCGTGGTCGGCGACTTCGATGGACTCCGCGTTGTCCGAGAACAAATCAACGCATTTCTCCCAGTCGCCGTAATCGCGGTAGTAGCCGTAGATGCGCTGGAGCCGCTGTATCTGGCGGATGTCCTCCAGCCGGGTCATTCTCTTTTCCAGCTCTTCGAGTGTTGCCATGCCTGCCTCCCGTTGAAAAAACTGCTTGATTATACCACCGCGACCGCAGGGGAAGGCAAAACGTTACGTTGACATTTGGCGGTGAGGGCCAGATAATAGGAGAAATCGTCCAGGTCTGACCGCCGCCCGGACAGTGAGCGAGGTGTTGCTACATGAGCGTGACCTTTACCGTCCTCAATCCCCGGGGGGAGATCAAGGCGCAGAAGCTCCGGCCCCCGGCGGCGCGGCTCGACGACCTGAGCGGCAAGAAACTGGCCCTGTACTCCAACGGCAAGGCCGGCATGGACAACCTCTACGCCGTGCTGGGAGAGATGCTGCAGGCCAGGTACCCGGGCCTCAGCGTCACCATGATGACGGGGGCCTTCCTCGTCCGGGACGACGACGCCCGGTCACTGGCCAAAGAGGTGGACGGCTTCGTCTACGGCGTGGGGGACTGAGGGTCCTGCACGTTTACCGGCGTGGCCGGTACGGTGAAGCTGGAGAAGCTGGGCATCCCCGGCGTCTTCATCAACTGCGATACCTTCAACGACGACGCCGTCTCCGCGGCATCCGACAGCGGGATGCCGGCGGTGCGGCACGTCGTCATCTCCTCGGCGGAGTTCTACCGCGTGAGGGCGACGACCGACCTCATCCGGCCGATGGTGGCGAGCATCTTCGACGAGATAGTCGGCGATCTGACCAGGCCCCTGACCGAGTTCGAGGCCGCCGCGCCGGAAGCGGCGGACGGCACGGACGGCCCGGCCCTCATCACGGTGGAGAAGAACACCTACGAGGAGGCCTTCGAGGAGTTCAACCGTCTCTACCTGGAGAACCGCTGGGGCGACGGCCTGCCGCTCGTCCCGCCGACGCCGGACCGGGTCAAGTGGATGCTGGCCGGCACGCGGCGCGCGCCGCAGGAGATACTCGGCACGCTGCGGCCCAAGAGCGGCACGGCCACGGTGGAGAAAATCGCCGTCAACGCCGTCATGGCCGGTGCGCGGCCGGAGTACTTCCCGGTCATCCTGGCCGCCATGGACATCCTGACCCATCCCGACTATGACGACCTCCACGTGCTCGCCTCGGCGGGGTCGTTCGGACTTATCATCGTCGTCTCCGGGCCGCTCGGCCGGGAGATAGGGATGCACGGGGGCATCGGCTTTTTGGGGCACGGCTTCCGGGCCAACAACGCCATCGGGCGGGCGGTCCGGCTGAGCACCCTCAACATCGGCCGCACCTGGCCCGGTGCCAACGACATGTCCCTCGTCGGCCGTCTCCAGCCGCACACTTTTTTCACCTTCCCGGAGAACGACGAGCACGGCGTCTGGGAGCCCTACCACGCCAGCCGCGGCTTCAAGGCGACCGACAGCTGCGTGACGGTGGCCACGGTGGGCAACGCCGGCCCGATGCAGCACTTCTACGGCGGCATCATCGGCACCTGGAGCGCCGCGACGGTGCTCGACCGGCTGGTGAACAACATCGTCACCATGAGCCGGCGGGCCTTCCCGGCCTGGGGCGAGAAGGGCGTCGGGGCCATTCCCGGCTCCGGCGGCGGCGCCAACAACCACTTCGTGATGCTCTTCCCGGCGCTGGCCGAGGAGCTCGGCAAGATGGGCTACGACCGCCCCAAGCTCCAGCAGGCCGTCTACGACCGGGCCGCGGTGCCCTTCGAGGAGCTCTCGGAGAAGGACGTGGCGGGCATCCGGGGCGGCATCCGGATGGGCGTGGTGCCGGCGGACCGGGCGGCCGTCTTCGAGGCGGCCCTCAAGCCGGGCGGCCAGGTGCCGGTGCTCGTGACGCCGGAGAGCCTCCACTTCTTCGTGGCCGGCGGCGACCCCGGGGCGGCCTTCTCGCTCAACTACCTGCGCATACCGCCCTACAACAAGCTGGGGGTCATGACGCGGAAGATTTCCGGCGCCACGCTGACGAAAGCCGGCGCCTGACGGAATCCGTCGCGGACGGGGGCGCGACGTCTGGCGGAGGAGCGGCGCGATGACCGCGGTACCGGAAGCCTACTTCAAGAAGACGCTGACGTTCCGGGTCTCGAAGCACGAGCTCAGGTTCCGGGTGTCCCAGGACCTGTTCAGCAGCTTCGACATAGACAAGGGCACCAAGCTGCTGCTGCGGAGCCTCGTCGAGGCGGGCTACCCGCCGTTCGAGCACGTCCTCGACCTCGGCTGCGGCTACGGGCCGCTCGGCCTGACGCTGAAGAGCCTCTACCCCGGCGCGGCCGTCTGCCTCACCGACCGCGACGCGCTGGCGGTGGCCTTCGCCCGGCAGAACGCCACGTTGAACGGCCTGGAAGGCGTGGGCGTGGCCGCCGGCCTCGGCTACGACGACCTCGACGAGGGGGACTTCGACCTCGTCGTCGCCAACGTCCCCGGCAAGGCCGGGGAGGCGGTCATCACCTCGCTCCTCGGCGACGCGGCCGGCTTCCTGGCCCCCGGCGGGCTGGCGGCGGTGGTGGTCGTCAACCCGCTGGCGGAGCTGGCCGGGAACGTCCTGAAATCGGCGACCGGCGCCGAGGTGCTGCTGGAGCGGTCCGGCCCGGCCCACACCGTCTTTCACTACCGTTTCAAGAAGCGGAAGCCGCGCGCCGCCTACGTCCCGGCCCTGGAGCGGGGCGTCTACGACCGCGGCGAGGTTGACCTGAACCCGGCCGGGTTCACCTGCCGGATGGGGACGGTCTGGGGGCTGCCGGAGTTCGACTCCCTCAGCTACGATACGGCCCTCCTCCTCAACGCGCTGGCGCGGCTGGAGGGGACGAAACTGACGAACGCCGTCGTCTTCAACCCGGGGCAGGGGCACGCCGCTGTTTTCCTCTATAAACTCATCGCGCCGCGGCACATCACCCTCGTTGACCGGGACCTGCTGGCGCTGCGGGTGACGCGGCGCAACCTCGTCGCCAACGGCTGCCCGGAAAGCCGGATAGCGCTCCGCCACCAGGTGGGCATCAGCGACGCCACGACCGAGCCGGCCGGGCTCGTCTGCGGCCTCCCCCGCGAGGCGGAAGGACAGGCCCCGGTGCGGCTCTTCCTCGATGCCGCCGCCGGGCAGCTCGGCCGGCGGGGGCGCATCGTGCTGGCCGGGAGCTCCACCGGCATCACCCGCCTCGTCTCTCACGCGGACACGGTACCGCAGCTGACGGTGTGTAACCGGGAGCGGTTCCGCGGCTTCTCCTCGCTTGTCCTGCACCGCTCCTGAATGGTATAAAGGAAACAGCCATACCATCAGGAGGACGTGAACGTGAAGGCACTCGTTATCATGGGAAGCCGCAACCCGGAGGGAAAGACGGCCGAGCTGGCCGGGGCCATCGTGAGGGGCATCAAGGACGCCGGCGGCGAGACGGAGACCATCTTTCTCCCGGCGATGAAGATACAGCTCTGCCAGCAGTGCGAGCAGGACGGCTGGGGCCAGTGCCGCCGCGAGGGCACCTGCATCCTCAAGGACGATTTCGCTTCCGTCGTGGAGAAGGTCAGGGCGGCGGACGTGGTCGTCTTCGGGAACCCGGTCTACTTCGGCGACCTCTGCGAGAGCATGACGGCCTTCCTCGGGCGCTACCGGCGCATCAACTTCTCGAAGATGATACCGGCCGGGCCGGGGCGGGGCCTCGCCCCGGAGGACCGCGGGCCGAGCGCGGTGGCCATCTGCTACGCCGGCGGCAGCGGCAACGGGACGACCTCCTGCGCCGCCAACCTGGAGCGGATTTTACAGACCTGCGGCTTCGACGTGGTGGACGTGATTCCCTGCCGCCGCCAGAACCTGGAGGCCAAGCTGCCGATGCTGGAGTACGAGGGCCGCTGGCTGGCCACCGTGCCGACGTCCGGGACGTGGCCGCCGCCGCAGCCCGAGAAGAAATAGCCGCCATCCGTTTTTCAGCAGCTCAAACCCGTTCCGTTCGCGCCGCGTTTCCGCTATAATGGCCGTGGTAAGGTCCCGCTATGCTCAATCTGTCCAACATCTCCAAGACGTACAACCAGCGCACGCTGTTCAGCGGCGTGAGCTTCAACGTGGGCATGAGCGACCGCATCGCGGTCATCGGGCAGAACGGCACCGGCAAGACGACCCTCTTCGAAATCATCACCGGCAGCATCGCGCCGGACACGGGCGCCGTCACCGTACGCCGGGGCACCACCATCGGCTACCTGCGGCAGGATGTCGTCCGCACCTCGCGCCGCACGCTCATCGAGGAGGTGAGCGGGGCCTCGGACGCCATGAACCGGCTCGCCCGCAAGCTCAGCCAGCTCCACGAGGACCTCGCCGAGGAAAAAGACCCCGAAATCCAGCAGGACTTGCTCGCAGAGCTGGGCGAGGTGCAGAACGCCTACGAGGCCGGCGGCGGCTACGACGCCGAGCACGAGGCCGGGGTCATCCTGGCGGGGCTGGGGTTTGCCGAGTCCGACCACGACCGCGCCCTCGCCGAGTTCAGCGGCGGCTGGCAGACGCGCATCGAGCTGGCCAAGCTGCTCTTCCAGAACCCGGACGTGCTCATCCTCGACGAGCCGACCAACCACCTCGACCTGGAGACGCAGCGCTGGTTCGAGCGGTACTTGCGCTCCTACCACGGGGCGGTGCTCGTCACCTCCCACGACCGCGCCTTCCTCAACAACGTGGCCAGGAAGATCATCGCCATCGAGCCGGACGACGTCGTCTTCTACCACGGCGATTACGACGGCTACGTGCTGGCCCGGCAGCGGGACTTGGAGGCGCGGCAGGCGACCCGGAAGCGGCAGGAGCGGCACATCGCCAAGGAGATGCGCTTCATCGAGCGCTTCCGCTACAAGGCCAAGAAGGCGTCCCAGGTGCAGAGCCGCATCAAGGCGCTCGACAAGCTGGAGCGGGTGACCGTGCCGCGCAGCACCAAGAAGATACACTTCGATTTCCCGAAGCCGCCGCGCAGCGGCCACGTGGTCGTCACGCTGGCGCACGTCGCCAAGGCCTACGGCGACCACGTCGTCTACCGGGACCTCAACCTGACCTTGGAGCGGGGAGACCGGGCGGCGCTGGTGGGGCTCAACGGGGCCGGCAAGACGACGCTGCTGCGGATGCTGGCCGGGGTGCTGCCCTTCGAGGGCGGGACGCTGACGCTCGGCCATAACGTGACGACGGCCTACTTCGCGCAATACTATATCGAGTCGCTCGACCCCCGGCACACGGTCCTCGAAGAGATACGGACCGTGGCGGTGGACGAGCCGGAGCAGCGGCTGCGCGGGCTGCTCGGGGCCTTTCTCTTCACCGGGGAGGACGTGGACAAGAAGGTAGCGGTGCTCTCCGGCGGGGAGAAGACGCGGGTGGCCATCGCCAAGATGCTGACCCACCCGGCCAGCTTCATACTGCTCGACGAGCCGACCAACCACCTCGATATCCCTTCGCGGGAGATACTGGCGGACGCCCTCGGGGGCTTCGGCGGCACCATCTGCTTCATCACCCACGACCGCACGCTGATACGGGACATCGCCACCAAGGTCATCGAGGTGAAGGACGGCACCATCCGCGTTTTTACCGGCGGGTACGACGATTACCTTCGGGAAACAGAAGGGGAGACGGCGGCCGTCCCGGAGACCCTGCGGGAGGTGCGGGCGGCGGCGCCGCCGGCCGGGAAGGCCCGCGTGCAGCAGAAGCAGCGCAAGGCGGCCGAGGGCGACCTCCGCAACCGGCACTACCAGGAGCTGGCGCCGGTGAACAGGGAGATACAGCGGCTGGAGCGCCGGATAACGGCCGACGAAGGCCGCATCCGCGAGCTGGAGGCGCTCATGGGCGACCCCGACCACTACAAGAACGGGGAGCAGGCGGCCGCCGTGGACCGGGAGTATAAAGAGCTCAAGGCGCGGGTGCAGGACAGCACCGCCGCGTGGGACCGCCTCACCGCCGAGGCGGAGCGCCTCAGGGAGAGCTACCGGCGGGAGCTGGAGGAGCTGCGGGGCGGGGGCAGCTAGGAAGACGAAAAAGCGGGGCTGAAAAGCCCCGCTTCGTTTTCGTGGAAAGCTGGTGAGCCGCGAAGGACTCGAACCTTCAACCCGCTGATTAAGAGTCAGCTGCTCTGCCAAATTGAGCTAGCGGCCCGGTACCAGTAACAATCGTATTTTATCATCAGACCGCCGCTCCTGACAAGTTCTGGCGCCGGGTCGAAGCCGAGCGGCTCAGTTCTGGCAGTTGGCGGCCAGTTTCACGCCCTGGGCCAGTGCCAGCAGGTTGCCGTCCGCGGTGACGATGTCCCTGGCGTTAATGATGTCCAGGTCCGGGTGGCCGGCGCGGAAGCGCTTCATGTCCGCGTTGTGGCGGGCGGTGCGCTCCTCCGGCGTCCCGGCCTCCCGGCGGTCGTGCTTGCTCTTCCGGATCCAGACGATCAACATGATGGCTTCCTTTCACGGCCCTGCGGCCTGTTCATTCGCTTACGTGGTCGGGGTGAGGTAGAACTCCGGCGCGGCGGCGGGCACCCCCGGCCGGCAGGGGAAGGCATAGTAGCCGCCGCGGGTGACGCTCACCTTGTAGCGGCGGTAGCCGGAGACGGTGAACTCGACGCTGCCGTGCTGGATGCTCATGAGCAGGCGCCGGCAGGCCGGCCCGTAGTCCGTGACCGGGACCCAGGCGCCCCCGGTGTCCTCGGCGAAGAGGCCGATGTCCACGCTCAGCGAGCGGTAGGTGGCGGCGAGGTCGTCGGTGTTGGTGAAGAAGAGGATGAAGGAGACGTCCATGGTCGTGTTGGCGGTGTCAATGTAGAAGAGGTCGCCCGGCCCGACGGACCCGAAGGCGGCGCCGTAGACGGTAACCTGGGGGGTGAGGTCGCCGGCGGCTGGCGTGACGGCGACGGGGTAGCCCGCGGCGGCGGCCCCGCCGTCGTAGGCGTAGGCGACCGGCCACGGCACGAGCAGGGCCGCCATGAGCAGGCCGAACAGGAACTTCCTCTTCATCGCTTACAGCCTAGCGCCGGCCGGGAAAACACCCCATAAACAGTGAGGGGTAACCTGTAAATAATGTGTAAAAGTTAGCATCCATGCAGAGGAAAGAAGATTAGTGAGAAACAGGAAGGCCCGGCGGTGCCAGTGCCGGACCTTATCCCTGGGCTATTATCAAGCTGGGGAACAGCTTGTGGAGGAACGTTCTAGAACGAAGGCTGGAAGCCGCCCGGGCCGGCCGGGAAGGCCGTCTGGAGGTTGCGGCGGATGGTCTCCTCGATGCGCAGGCGGAGGATATCCATGGTGAATGGCTCGGTGAGGTAGCAGTCCGAGCAGAGGTTGAGGCCGCGCACGGTGCCGTCGCCGGTGTCCCAGGTGGAGAGCATGAGGATGGGGGTGGAGGTCCACTGGCGGACCTGGAGGCAGGTGCCGATGCCGTCGAGGGTGGGCATCTCGATGTCCTGGATGATGAAATCAGGGGCCTCGGTCTCGATCAGGTCGCGGAGCCGCGAGCCGGTGTGACGGGTGCTGACGACCTCGTAGCCGTCCCCGCCGAGCCCTTCCTGGAGCAGGTTCACGAGGACCGGGTCCTTGCTGATGGTGAGAAGCTTTCTGTTGTCCCGCATCTGGATGCCTCCGGGCGTTCGTTACAGGAACAGGATACCAGCGGGGAAGTAAACGCGGCATAAACGCCCACGAGGGGAAGGATAAACATCCCGTTAATTGTGCCGGACAGCAGAAACCGGCGGGCCGTACGGCGGCCCGCCGGTCGTTTTGAAGCTGAACGGGGCTGGAATGGGCTATTTCTTTTTATCGGCGGGAGGCAGCTGCTCGCCGGGTTTCCAGATCCGGGTCATGCTTATCTCCAGGAAGACCATCGGCCGGTCCACGCGGGTGAAGACGATGGGGCAGTGCCGCAGGTCCGGCGGGATGGTGACGATGGCGGCGGCGGTGATGGTGTGTTTCTCCTCCTCGTCGCCGAGGGTTATCTCCACCTCCCCGCCGAGGTCATAGACGCGGGCGGGGTCGCCGCCGATGAAGCAGAGCATCTCGGCGAAGTCATGCTTGTGGGGGCGGTCGAAGGACATGACGTTGCCGATGCAGTGGTAGCCGATGGAGCAGTCCGTGTTGAGCTGGCCGTCGTGGGCCAGGACGGACTCTCCCAGGTAGTGGGGAATGTCCTTTTTCAGCGCTTCCGACAGGATAAGGTGGCCGTACTTCGTGGCGGGCATGGGCGTGCCTCCGGATGGTATTTGAAAACGTCAGGGACAGTATAGCGGGTTGGAAGGAGGGAGGCAAATAAAAAGCGGGGGCCATCACGGCCCCCGCTCGATGCCATGGAAACGATTCCTTTTTACGTGGTCACCTGCTCCGGGGTGGCGAGGTGGTAGCCGACGCCGGGCACGGTCTGGATGTAGCGCGGGTTCTTGGGGTCCGGCTCCAGCTTGCGGCGCAGCCGCCCCACGAAGACCCGCAGGTACTCCTTCTCGGAGGAATACTCCTGCCCCCAGACGCTCTGAAGCAGC
>DAOUEG010000126.1:0-4176 GCA_034430495.1 Dehalococcoidales bacterium | reverse complement strand
GTCTTCCGCCAGGGCGTTGGCCGGGATATCCAGGGTCAGTTTTCCGTCTTCGGTGGACAGGACGCCCCCCTGGGCGGCGCTGACGCGCTGTTCGGCCACGGGTTCGCCGGGCAGCTCGACGGGTTCGGGAGTTGGTGTTTCGGAAGTCGGCGCGGCGGTCGTCTCGGCCGGCGTCGTGGAAGGCGCGGCTGTCGTCGAAGGGGCCGCAGACATCGCCGTCGTAGCAGGGGCTGAAGGTCCCGGCGTCGTTTCCGGTGCTGCGGTGGTGGCAGGGCTCGGCACCGCCGTCGTCGTGGCCACCCGGGTCTCGGAAGGAGCGGCCCCGGCGGCTGCGGTCGTCGTCGCTGTGGTCGAGAGTATCGCGTTTTTGCCACAGGCACTGGCGGTGACGAGCAGGACGAGGACGAGGAACGGTACCAATCTTCTACCCATTTGAATACCTTCCTATCGCGTATCCGCCGGGAGATTAGTATGGTTCATTATAGCGCATGATATCGTTAAGTCAACCCGTTCGCTGTTGCGGAGCATCCCCGGTAGGGGCCCGGAACGAGGATTTGCCGGCCTGGGAGCAGCAAAAACGTTTTCCGGAAACGAGCGTCAATTCCTGTCGAAGATTGGCCTGCCGGCGGCCGTGTCGGATACGGAGGACCGTTGCGGATACGCCCTCCGCGATGACCGGCGTCGATTTACTCGAATATCATTGGGGCGCACAATATATGTTATGTAGAGTTCCGTAGCTACGACCGGAGATGTTGACATAATAACATGGAGGCTGAGAAGGGGTTGGGGATCCGGCACCCGGCAGCGTCAGTCGCTGGCGATGACGCGGTTGATTTCCGATTGCAGCCGCTCGTAGTCAACGCGCAGGTTGAGCACCGCCTGGGTAAGGTGCGCCTCCTGCAAGGTGGGATTGATAAGGTACCGACGGATGGCCTCCGCCCCATTTACCACCACCTCCACCAGCTCCGGCAAATCGGTCTTCTTGAACGCCTTGGCCGTTTCCACCAGCGGCCGGCCGTTATAGGTAATCCCTACCAGGTCAAACTTCGCATCGCCGGGCTTGTCGAGGAGCGTCCCCAGCTCGCTGCTGCCGTAGAGGTCGTAGCACGTCAGGAAGGTCTGCACGGTACCCGCCCATTCGCCGATGGCTTCCATTGCCTTGATCTGGCGGCCGGTCTTGCCGGTCAGGGCGTTGACCGTGTTGAAGACGTTCCGCATGCGTTTCATCACGAACCTCCCATTATTATGACAAGTTCTTGACGAGGGCCACCGCGTCCCGCCCGAGGTCCGCCGCCTCGCCGAGCGCCGTCGTGCCGATACCGCCGCCCACGCCCTCGCGGACCTCCCCCTGCTTGGCCCCGTAGCCGACCGCTCCCCGCAGCGGGTGCATCCCCTGCGAGAGAAACCAGCTGTTGATCTGGGCGCGGGACTGGCTCGAGCCGACGCGCCGCAGCACCAGCAGCGAGCCGCCGACCTTCCCCCGCAGCTCGTGCCCGAAGAGGAAGCAGAAGCAGCGGTCCATGACCGCCTTGGCCTGTGCCGTCACGCCGTGGAAGTAGACCGGCGAGCCGAACAGGATGGCGTCCGCCGCCTTCATCTTCTCGTAGAGCGGCACCATGTCGTCCTTTATCTTGCAGACGTGCGTCTGCATGCAGGCGTGGCAGCCGTCGCAGCCGGCGATGTTCTTGTCCCGTACGGAAAACAGCTCGGTTTCGGCGCCCGCTTCGGCGGCGGCCCGGAGGGCCTCCTCCATCATTATTTCCGTGTTGCCGTTCGGCCGCGCGCTGCCGACGATGCCGAGAACTTTCATGGTAGCTGCCTCCTCGGCCCCAGTATACGGAATCGGCGGAGCGTCTGCAAACACAGACAGGTTTTATGAAATTTTCCGCAAACCTTTAGCAAACCTTAATGAAAAGGCGTTCGCCGCCGGCGGGAAAGGGGCTATAATGACCTTGGTATGGGGTACTTTGGTACCGGGTGGCGAAGATATCTGACCGCCGGGCTGGCCGGTGTGGTGGTAACGTCAGTGCTGCTGGGCGCGGGCTGGGCGGCGTTCCCTCGCGTCCCGGCTCCGTCCGCCGCGTTCGACTGCGACGACAGCACGCTCGCCATGTACCGCCATTTCCAGAGCCTGGGCATTACGGCCCAACCGATAATCGGCAACCTCGGCGAGGACGGCGAAACGTTCTCGGAATCGGACCACGTCTGGCTGCTCGTCAGCGTCATGGGCCGCGAAATCGCCTACGACTGGGGGCTGCCGAAGTTCGACCGCCAGCACTACGAGGGCTTCCCCATCACGCTGGACGACCTGCTCACGGCCGTCGCTGCGGATGACGCCGGTGGAGAGACGCTCATCGCCGCGGCGCGGTAAAAAGACAGGCTCCCCTGCCCTGTTGCTCCGGATGAAAAAATGGTGGGCTCGGCAGGATTCGAACCTGCGGCCAATCGGTTATGAGCCGACCGCTCTAACCGCTGAGCTACGAGCCCGGGAGCTATCGCGGCGCCGCGTGGCGGCACCTCATTATTGTACCGTCCGGGCCCGCCAATAGCAAGCGCGACGCACCGGTGGACCGGTCCATTAACCCCCTGATTCGTGAGCAAAAACCCGCATTATGTCAAGAAACTATTTGAATCCGGGCACCGTTCATAGTATCATGGACTGGTGCTCCAGCCTGCCGGGAGGGACAGGGCGTATCGTGCCTGAGTGGGAAATCACCGCTACTACCGTCCGTTGCGAGACCGTGAACGACGAGGTCACCATCCTCGTCGCCGGGGACAAGACGGTCACCTGCACCGGCCGCGCCCGCTACGGCACCGCCGGGCGTCGCAAGGCGGGTACCCCCCGCTGTGAGGAAGGCACCTGCGTCCTGATGAAAGAAACCATCGCGCGGTTTACGGCATGAACGACAGGACGGCCACCGCCGAGGGCAGCGCCGCCGGCACCGCGGCGGCCCCTCGCACCAAGATCAAGATCGAAAACCTCTCGCTCTCCTTCGGGGGCGTGCGGTCCCTCGTTGATATCAACGTTGATATCCACGACCACGAAATCCTCGCCATCATCGGCCCCAACGGCGCCGGCAAGACCTGCCTCCTCAACTGCATCAACGGCTTCTACAAGCCGCAGCAGGGTCGTATCTACCTGGAGGGCCGGGACATCACCCGCATCCGGCCGGACAAGGCCGCCAGGATGGGGCTGGCGCGGACGTTCCAGAACATCGAGCTCTACACCGGCCTCAGCAGCCTGGACAACATCATGGCGGCCCGCCACGTGCTCATGAGGCAGAACGTCTTCGCCAGCGCGCTCTACTTCCTCTGGGCGCACCGGGAGGAAATACGCCACCGCAAGACGGTGGAGGACATCATCGACTTCCTGGAGATAGAATCCATCCGCAAGAAGACGGTCGGCACCCTGCCCTACGGCATGCGCAAGCGCGTGGAGCTGGGGCGGGCGCTGGCGCTCGAGCCGCAGGTGCTCCTCCTCGACGAGCCGATGGCCGGCATGAACCTGGAGGAGAAAGAAGACATCGCGCGGTTCATCATTGATATCTTCGAGGGCCAGGGGGTCACCTACCCGGCCACGCCGGTGCTGCGGGACGGGGTCAACTGCATCGTGCTGGTGGAGCACGACATGGGCGTGGTGATGGACATTGCCGACCGGGTGGTGGTGCTGGACTTCGGCCGGAAAATCGCCGACGGCACCCCGGACGAGGTCAAGAACAACCCGGAGGTCATCGCCGCCTACCTGGGCGAGGAGAAGTAGCGGCCTGATTCCGGGTAGACCATCACACCGGCGCGGTACTTTCCAAAATCAGCGTTTTTTACAAAATGTGTCCTGTTTCGTAGCTTCGGAGCGGGCGAGGATTACCCCGGTCACCATCCGGGCGGCCCGGTTAGCTTTGAAATTGCGAGTTTTTCAAGCGCACTACACCCCCGTGCGGCGTACGTTTTTTAGGCCGCAGAGATACTTTACTAGAACACGTGTGCTAATGTCAAGGGGATTGTGTCGCGGTTTGACCTCTTTTTGCCTCACCCCCTGGCCCCCTCTCCGTTAACGGAGAGGGGGTACTGCTTGGCGAACCTATCCCCCTGACCCCTTCCCTTGGGGTATTTATGAAGGGAAGGGGGCACTAGTTTTGGTGAGAAACCCCATCCCCCGGCCCCTTCCCCGAGGGGAAG
>DAOUEG010000125.1:0-11375 GCA_034430495.1 Dehalococcoidales bacterium | reverse complement strand
CTGCAGGCGGTCACTCACACGGGGAGTCCGGAGGTTGAGATTGCCACGGTCGCGCCGCTCCCTCGCAGTGACGGGGGGCGTCACCCTCACCCTGACCCTCTCCCGTCGAGGGAGAGGGAGATTTGCCTCCCCCTCCTTTAAGGAGGGGGACCGAGAGGGTGGTGTCCTTTTCTCCAAAACAAATTCCCCCTTCCCAGCGGGGAAGGGGGATACCGGGGGATGGGGACACGATAACTAAAGCCTGATCGTCTCCGCCAGGGCCGCCATCCGCCGTATTTCGTCGTAGTCGCTGTCCGCGACCGCCGCGAACCGCACCAGCCCGCCCCGCCGCAGGATACTCTTTCCTTCCGCCGTCCCGTCCAGCCCCGTCAGCGCCGCCCGCAGCTCCCGCCGCACCTCCTCCGGCAGCGCCGTCAGCGCCACCAGCGGCGGCGCCGGGCTCGGCCCGAGCGTCTCGATGACCCGCAGCTCCTTCTCCAGCTCCGGCCGCTGCTTCCGCGCCAGGTCGAGCACCATCGTGTCGAGGCAGGCCACGTCCAGCTCCCCCCGCCGCAGCATCTCCAGGGACGCCAGGTGCGACCCCGTCTCCACCACCTCCCCGAAAAACCCGTCCCCGAAATCGCCGTCCGCCAGCCGGTACTTCATGATTTCCAGCCCCGAGTGGGACGCCGGCTCGTTGTAGCCGAAGGCCGCCCCCCGCAGGTCTTCGAGGCTCTCGAACCTGCTGTCCGCCCGCACCGTCACCTCGGAGTAGTACACCGGCCGGTCGGCGTAGCGCTCCCCGGCCATCACCGGGGCCGCCAGCAGCTCGACCCGCGGCTGCGGCTCGTCCGCCATCCGGGCGTACGGCAGGCTGCACAGCCAGGCCACCTCCACCTCGCCCGCGTCGAGCAAGCGCCGCCGCTCCTCCCACGGGTCCACGTCCGCCACCGTCACCGCGTAGCCGAGCCCCTCCGCCGCCGCCACCGCCGCCCGGAACAGGCCGTCCTCGTTCGGGGACATCAGCGAGGCGAAGCGCAGCGCGCGCGTGTCGGCAGCGATTTCCCGGTTGTTCTCCGAAGCATTCACGTGAAAATTCCTCCGCCGGTGCTGCAAACAACTATGATAGCACACGCCGCCCGCCGTGCCCCACTCGCCCCGCCGGGCCGAAACCCCTGATGGAACCCGCGCCCCCCTACCGGCTTCCGGTCTCCGGGGCCGGCCTCCGGGTCTTCAGCTGCCGCCGGGTGAGCCGCCGGTAGACAAGCTCCACGACGACGGTCCCGCCCAGCACGCACAGCGTCCCGAAAAAGGCCACGCGCTGGTGCTGCCACTGGTAGGAGAGCAGGCCGGCGAAGACCGCCAGCAGGATGACGCCGTTGACGAGAATCAGGGGCCGGCTGCCCCCGACGGTGCGCGCCAGGCGGTAGTGCGACAGCAGCACGAACAGGTAGATAATCGTGAAAATAGAGCTGATGATGGAGGCGATGGCCGCCAGGTGCAGCGTCAGCACGAAGACGATACTGAGGGCGGCGGTGATGTAGAGGCCCTCCTGGGAGCCGTGCCACATTTTCCGCTCGAAGATTTCCGGCAGCTCCCCGTCCTTGGCCAGCGAGTAGGCGACGTTGGCGCCGGCGTAGAGCGTGGCGTTGATGGCCGACGACACGGAAAAGAGCGCCCCGATGGAGATGAGCACGAACCCGAAGTTGCCGAGGAACGGCCGCGCCGCCTCCGCCAGGGCGTTGTCCCTGGCCTGCACGAGCGCCGGAATCGAGAGGTTGCCGATGGCCGCCAGCGAAACCGCAATGTAGACGAGCATCACCACCCCGATGCTGACGTACATGGCCTTCGGCACCGTCCGCCGCGGGTCCCGGATGTTCTCGGAGGCGTTGGTGACGAGCCCGAACCCCATGTAGGAGAGGAAGAATATCACCGCCGCGGAGAGCGTCCCCTGCACCGCCGGGCCGCCGACGCCCGGCGTGATATTCCCGGCTTTCAAGGTGAGGAACCCCAGGACGATGAAAACCCCCAGTATCAGCAGCTTGACGGCGACGATGTAGACCTCCGTCCGGCCGACCGTCCGGCTGCCGAGGTAGCTCAGGAACGTGAAGGCCGCTATCAGCGCCACCTCGGTGATGCCCGCCGCCAGCGGGGTGGCGCTGAGGTGGAACAGCGGCAGGAAGTAGCCGCTGAACCCCTTGGCGAAGAGGGAGATGGACACCACGTAGCTCAGCCAGAGCAGTATGGCCAGGGCGCCGGTGACGACGCTGTCGCCCAGCCCCCGCAGGATGTACTCGATGGGCCCCGCGTTGGAGACGATACTGCCGCCCAGCTTGGCGTAGGAGTAAGCGACGATGAGCGCGAACACGCCGGACAGCACGAAGGCTTCCGGCAGGTTCTTGCCGGCAATCTGGGCGCCCAGGCCGAAAATGGAAAAGATACTGGCGCCGATCATCGTGCCGACGGCGATGGCCACGGCCGCCCAGAGCCCTATCTTTCCGGTGGTTGCGCGCGGTTCGTTCATTGATGGCTATGACCCGGCGACGCCGGGAACGGAGGTGGTGGTGACAGGAAAATTATACGTCCGGGCGCCGGGTCCTCACAAGCCGGGACCGCGGCCGGCCCCGGTGGTACTCCTATTCCGGCGTGGTCGCGCGGAGCTGAAACAGCCGGGCGATGCTCTCCCCCGCGATGCGGCCGGAGTTGACGGCGTAGCCGAAGGCCGTCCCCGGCAGGTCGGCGCAGTACGTGTCCCCCGTCCAGCCGCCCGTGTCAACGCCCGCCGCGTAGAGGCCGGGTATCGCCGCGCCGTGCCGGTCGAGCACCTCCATCCGCTCGCTGACCTTGAGGCCGCCCATCGTGTTGAGGATGGTCGCGCCGGAGGAAAACGCGTAGTAGGGCGGCGTCCGCAGCGGCCGCAGGTAGCGGTGGGCCTTGCCGAAGACCGGGTCGCAGCCGCGGTCGCAGTTGCCGTTATACTCCTCGACGGTCGCTCTCAGGACCGCCGGGTCCGCCCCCATCCAGTCCGCCAGCTCATCCCAGTCGTCGGCAACCCTGTTCCGCCCGGATCCGGCGTCCTGCCGGATGGCCTCGGCGAGCCCGGGCGGCAGGGGGCTCCGCTGGGCCTCCCCGTAGCCGTATCCCTCGGCGAGGTTGGTCAGCCCGGTGCGGTTGACCTCCTCTATCATCGCCGCGTCGAGCAGCGCGTAGCAGCGGGTCTCCGGCTGGCGCAGGAGGGCGTTGATGCAGCGGTAGTAGTTGAAAGCCTCGGTCTCGTCAATGAACCGCTCGCCGCGCCGGTTCACCCACAGGGAGAAGGGCTCCCCGGAGACGAAGCCCAGGTGCACCTTGACCCGGTCCGGCCCGAGGTGCACGAGCCCGCCGGCGAGCGGCCCGCCCGCCATCAGGTAGCCGAGCCCGTCGCGGGCGGCCCCGGCCTCGAAGGCCATGGCGAGCCCCTCGCCCATGTTGGGGAGGCCGCTCACGCCCAGCTCGTCGCGGTAGGTCGGGCAGAGCTTCCTCATCATCTCCCGGTCCCCGGCGAAGCCGCCGGAGGCGATGACGACCGCGTCCGCCGGCACGTCGGTCACTCCCTCTTCGCGGGTGACCTTGACGCGGGTAATAGCGCCGGCCCGGTTCCGGATGAGCGCCGTGGCCGTGGCCCCGGTGATGACCTCCACGCCGAGCGCCGCGGCCGTCGCGGCGAGCGCCTTCAAAATCTCGGCGCCGTCTCCCTGCGGCACGTGCCAGGTGCGCGGGTTGTCCCACGGAGAGTGGGGGACGCAGTAAAAGTAGACGCCCATGCGCTCCAGCCAGGCGACCGTGTCCCCGGACTTGTCAACGAACGCCCTCACGATGCGCGGGTCGGCCTTCAGGTGGGACCAGGCCATCATCCGCCTGAAAAGCTCGTCTTTGGGGGCGATGATCGCCTGCCGCTTCTGGGCCGGGCTCTCCGCCCCGAAGATGCCGGACGCCATGGCGGACGTCCCGCCGGTGGCGCTGCGCTTCTCCAGCACCGTGACGTGCTTCACTCCCAGCTCCGCGGCGGCCACCGCCGCGGCCATCCCCGCGCCGCCGCCCCCGACCACCACCATGCGCGGCACCGCTGGCTGTTTCGAACTCGTCATCGTTATCGGCTCCCGGGAGAGAGTATATCCGCCGCCCCTGCCCCGCCGATTATACCCCCGCCGACCGCGTCCGGACAAACGCGGGGTACGGGGCGGGGTCCGGCCGGCGCACCACGCGGACACCGGCAGGGCGTGACAGCTGAATAAGAAAATGGGAAAGGCTAAAGGCTACGCTTCGTCCGTCCCGGCGGCGGGCGGCGCTTCCCGCTTCCCCCGGCAGGCCTTCCTGAGGTCAACGATGAGGCTCCCCACGAAGTCCACCCCGAGCCGCCGCGGGAACCGCAGCGTATCAATCTTCCTGGCGTCCCGTGACACCTCGAGCAGCTCTTCCCGCCCGATGATGTTGTGGCTCGGCATGTTGCTCCGCCGGGCGTACTTCTCGCGGATATCGTAGAGCTTCTTGAAGACCGCTTTCTCTTCTTCGGTCAGGTGGGAGTACCCCTTCACCTTCTTGTAGCGGTCGGCCGGGTCCCGGGTGTAGTCCCGCGTCTGGATGTGCATATTCTTGAGGAGGAAGGCGTCCATGAGGCGGTTATCGAGCAGCCGCTGCAGAATGGCGTCCTTCAGCCGGTGCAGGTAGAG
This sequence comes from Dehalococcoidales bacterium, assembly GCA_034430495.1. GTDB lineage: Bacteria > Chloroflexota > Dehalococcoidia > Dehalococcoidales > RBG-16-60-22 > DAOUEG01. Next base: position 6,687 of record DAOUEG010000125.1, on the reverse strand, counting down.
GACGTCTCCCAGCGCGTACTCGATGGCCTCCGGCGTCAGCGGCCGCCGCAGCCAGTTCTGCTTCTGGAACTTGGACTTCTTCTCCAGCATCACCCCGAGCTCCGCCCCGATGACGGAGTGGAGGTCGCGCTTCTCGTAGGCGAGCAGGTCCACGGCCGGCCGCAGGTCGAGCACCGGCCTGACCTCCATGTCGTAGCTGTTCTTGAGGAGCGGCAGGTCGGACGAGACGTCGTAGATGATTTTCAGGATGTTGGGGTGCTCGAAGAGCCCGCGCAGCGGCTCGACCCCCGTTTCCAGCGGGTCAATGAGCACGGCGTTATCACCGTCGTACATCTGGACGAGGCAGAGCGACTCGCCGTAGACGTGGCGGTTGAGCTCGGCTTCGATGTCGAGGGCGATGACCGCATTCTTCCGGTCCTCGAACGTTTTCACGTAGGCCCGGAGCGCTTTCTTCGTCGTGATATGCTGGTAGTCCATGCGGTCTCTTGTCTATGTTATACCCGAATGGGCCCTCCGGGTTCAACTCCCGCCTCGACGACGAGGTCCGGCCCGCACCGGTAGCTCCGCTCGAAGCGCAGCTGGACGGCCTTCGCCACCTCTTCGACGCCGAGGTCGCCCACCGCCTCCGTCCCGGTGCCGATGAGCTTCGGCGCGACGAAGGCGATGATCCTATCGGCGAGGCCCTGCCGCAGGAACGAGGTCAGTACCCCGGCGCCGCCCTCCACGAGCAGCGAGGTGACGTCCCGCTTCCCGAGCGCGGCCAGCAGCGCCTTCAGGTCGGGCCGCCCCTGCCCGTCCGCGGCCACCGTCACGACCTCGATGCCCCGCTCCTTGAGCGACGCACCTTTGACCGGGTCCGCTCCTTTTCCCGCCGCGATGACGGTCGTGGCCCGCTCCTGGCCCCCGAGTACCCTGGCCGTCAGCGGTATACGTAAACCGGAATCCAGAATGATGCGGAGCGGGTTCCTCCCGCGCACGAGGCGCACCGTCAGCTCCGGGTCGTCGGCCAGCACGGTCCCGATGCCGGCCAGAACGGCGTCGTGCCGGGCCCGCAGCCGGTGGGCGAGCTTCCGGCTTTCCGGCGAGCTTATCCAGCGGGCGTTGCCGGTGGCCGTGGCGATGCGTCCGTCGAGGCTCTCGGCGAACTTTAGCGTCACCCACGGCAGTCCGGTGGTGCGGTGTTTGATATAGGACCGGTTGAGGGCGCGGCACTCGTCTTCCAGCACGCCCGCCGTCACCTCGATGCCGGCCGCCCGGAGCTTCTCGATGCCCCGGCCGCGCACGTGGCTATCCGGGTCCTCCATCCCGACGACCACCCTGCCCAGCTTGCGGGCGACGAGGGCATCCGCGCAGGGGGGCGTCCGCCCGTAGTGGGAGCAGGGTTCCAGGGTCACGTACATCGTCGCGCCGGCGACGTCCTCAGCCGCGTGCCTGAGGGCGTCAATCTCGGCGTGGTCTTTCCCCGCGGCGTGGTGGTACCCTTCCGCGATAACCCTCCCCTCCCGCGCGACGACCGCGCCCACCATGGGATTGGGGCTCGTCCGTCCGAGCGCGCGCCTGGCCAACGCCAGCGCCCGCCGCATGAACCGCTCGTCGCTCTCCGTCCGGTCAACCATCTAGGTGGTAGTATATCGTACCGCCGGTTTCTTTGCCACGCCGGTGCGGTTGCCAAGCGGGGTGGCATTTGCTAGAATGGGGAACTGGAAGACCCTCCGCAGGTCAGGCGCCGTTAGCTCAGTTGGTAGAGCAGCTGACTTTTAATCAGCGGGTCGCAGGTTCGAGCCCTGCACGGCGTACCACCCCCATCCCCACCACTCCGATTGACATTCCGGGCCGGCGCGCCTACAATAAACAGTAGACCAACCGGTCGGTTTTGGTATGGCAAAAAGCCCGCAACTGGAATCGAACAACACCCGGGAACGCATCCTCAACACCGCCGAGGACGTCATCGCCCGGCGGGGCTACACCGCCGCCGGCGTGCAGGAAATAGTCGAGCGTTCCGGCACTTCCAAGGGGAGTTTCTACTTCCACTTTCCCAGCAAGGAAAAAATGGTCATGGCGCTCTTCGAGCGCATGAGCCAGAAGCTCATCAACAAGGTCTACCGCACCATCGAGAAGGAGCCCACCCCCCTCCACCGCGTCGCCGCCAGCATTGATACCCTCATGACCGTCTTCGCCGCCAAGCGGACCATCGCCCACGTGCTGCTGCTCAACATCGCCGGCAACGGCAAGGCCATTGACCGCAAGTTCCTGCCCATCACGGAGAAATTCTCCGCTCTCATCCGGCAGGAGCTTGATGCCGCCGTCGCCGCCGGCCAGATACCGCCGGTGGATACCGCCCTCGTCGCCCTCATGTGGGTCGGCAGCATCCGCGAGGTCATCTTCCACTGGCTGCTCACCGGCAAGCCCTCGCCGCTGACACTGGCGACGCCGGCGCTGCGCACCGCCCTGCTCCGAAGCATCGGCGCGGCCGACCCTCGAAACACCACCGTGACCGGAGGCAAGGGGGACCGGTGAACCAGAGCGGCGTTATCACCACCGCCCTCGGCCGGGGCGGACTGGAGGCCCTGTGCCGCCGCGGGGCGGAGCGGGCGGCGGAACTCGGGCACCCGGTGCTCGTGAGCCTGACGCATTCGTATGGTGGTGAGAGCCACCCCCTCGAGCTCTTTGCCCGCGCCGGCGGGCCGGCGGCCAAGCGGTCGCTCTGGCTCCGCCCGGAGGAGGACTTCTGGCTGGTGGGGGACGGCGCGGCGGTCGAGCTGACGGCCGCCACGGACGAGCCGATGGAAGCCCTCAGGCGGCACCACGAGGCGCTGCTGGCCACCGCCGTCATCGAAGGGCCGGACCGCCGGGGGCCGGTTTTCTTCGGCGGGTTCCGCTACGACCCACGGACGCCCCCGGACCCGGTCTGGCAGGGTTTCCCCGAGGCGCGCTTCACCCTGCCGCAGCTTCTCTTCGGCACGTCGGACGGCCGCCGCTGGCTTACCATCAATGCCCTCGTCGCCGCGGACACGGACACCCGCGCCCTTACCGAATCGCTGCGGCAACGCCTGTACCGGCTCGAAACCCGTCCTGCCGCCCTGCCCGAGCAGCCGCCGGTTATCGAAACGGTCGAGGACTCCCGGGACGAGTGGCGGCGCCGGGTGACGACCGCCCTCGCCGGCATCGAGGCCGGGACCATCAGCAAGGCGGTGCTCTCGCGGCACCGGGAGCTCCGGGCGGCCGGTGCCTTTTCGCCGGAGGCGGCCCTCGCCTCCCTGGCGCGGGCCTACCCCAGCTGCGCCGTCTTCGCGGTGGACAACGGGGACGCCGTGTTCCTGGGGGCCTCGCCGGAGGGGCTCGCCGCCGTTAGCGACGGGCAGCTTTCCGTCACCTGCCTGGCCAGCAGCGCCCCGCGCGGCACGACGCCCGACGAGGACGGGCGGTACCAGCACTACCTGCTGGAGGACGGCAAGGAGCGCCGCGAGCACACCGCCGTCGTCGGGATGCTGGCCGATGCCCTGCGGGACGTCTGCCGGGAGCTCCACTGGCAGAAAGAGCCGCAGGTCATGAAGCTGAAGAACATCCAGCACCTGTACACCCCGTTCACCGGTCTCCTGCGGCCGGGGGTGGCTATCCTCGATATCGTCGCGCGGCTCCACCCGACGCCGGCCGTCGGGGGCGTGCCCACCGAAGCGGCGCGAAAGCTCATCCGGGAGCTGGAGGGCGACCGCGGCTGGTACGCCGCGCCGGTCGGCTGGTTCGACGGCTCCGGCAGCGGCGATTTCATCGTCGCCATCCGGTCCGCCCTGCTCCGCGGCGCCACGGCCCGTCTCTACGCCGGCTGCGGCATCGTGGCCGGGTCGGAGCCCGACCGCGAGTACCGGGAGACCGAGCTCAAATTTCAACCCCTGCTGGCGGCGCTGGCCCCGGAGCGGTAGTCATGGCCAACGAGAACCGCAACTACGTCATCGCCGGCGCCTTCGTGGACGCGCTGGCCCGGGCCGGGCTGCGGCACGTGTGCATCTGTCCCGGCTCCCGCTCCACGCCGCTGACGATCTCCTTCCACCGCGCCCCAGGCATCAAGAAATGGGTCCACCTCGACGAGCGCTCCGCGTCCTTTTTCGCCCTCGGCCTGGCGAAGGCCCTCGGCGAGCCGGCGGCGCTCGTGTGCAGCTCCGGGACGGCGGCGGCCAACTTCCTGCCGGCCGTCGTCGAGGCCCGCTACGCCAACGTCCCCCTCATCGTGCTCACCGCGGACCGGCCGCCGGAACTGGCGGACCGGGGCTCGCTCCAGACCATTGACCAGACGCGGCTCTACGGCAGCCACGTCAAGTGGTTCGCCGCCATGCCGCCGCCGGAGGTCACCCCGGACCTGCTGCGCCACGCCCGGACGACCGCCGCCCGGGCGTTCGCCACCGCGCTCGCCGCGCCGGCCGGACCGGTGCACCTGAACTTCCCCTTCCGCGAGCCGCTCGAACCGCGCCCCGTCCCGGAGGATTTCCCGGCGGCTACCACCGGGCCGGCGGAGGACGTTCCTCCCGTCAAAACGGTCACGGGCACGCTGGCACCGCCGGCCGCCGAGCTCAAGCGTTTGGCGGAGGAACTGGAGAAAACGGGGCGCGGCCTCATCGTCTGCGGACCCGGCCCCGGCATCCCGCCCGCCGCGGCGGTGACAGAGATGGCCGGTAGGCTCGGCTGGCCGGTCCTGGCGGACTGCCTCTCCGGGGTGCGGTGCGGCCCCCATGACAAGGGCCTCGTCATTGACTGCTACGATGCGTTTATCGGGAATGAGCGGGCAGCGGATGCCCTGAAACCGGAGGTCGTGCTGCGCTTCGGGGCGGTGCCCGTTTCCAAGCCGCTCGTCGGCTTCCTGGAACGCTGCCGGAGCGCCCGGCATATCCACGTGAGCGGCCACGCCGGCTGGCGCGACCCGAGCTGCCTGGCTGGCGAGTTCTGGAACACGGACGCGACCGGCTTCTGCGAGGGCCTGGCCGCTGAGATCAAGGCCGAACGGAAGCCGAGCGAGTGGGCCCGAAGCTGGCGGACGACCACGGACACGGCCGGGGAAGCCATCCACAAGGAACTCGACGGCTTCCACGATATGTTCGAGGGCAAGGTTTTCTCCGAGCTCTCGCGCCTCCTGCCGGAAGACGGCCTCCTCTTCGCCGGCAACAGCATGCCGGTGCGCGACCTGGACACCTTTTTCCCCGCCAGCGACCAGACCGTACGCTTTTTCGCCAACCGCGGCGCCAGCGGCATTGACGGCGTGGTTTCCTCCGCCCTCGGCACGGCGGCGGGCGCCGGACGGCGCGTCACGCTGGCGCTGGGGGACATCTCCTGCTACCACGATATGAACGGCCTGCTGGCGGCCAGGGCCTTCAGGCTGGACGCCACCATCATCGTCCTCAACAACGACGGCGGGGGCATCTTCTCGTTCCTGCCGCAGGCGGCCTACGAGGACGTTTTCGAACCCTACTTCGGCACGCCGCACGGCCTCACCTTCAGGGCCGCCGCCGACCTCTACGGTCTCGACTACGCGCTCGTCACCGACTGGCCCTCGTTCGCCGCCGCGGTCAAGGAGAGCCAGTCGCACCCCGGCACCACCATCATCGAGGTGCCCGGCGACCGGAAGCGGAACGCCGCCCGGCACCGGCAGGTGCGGGAGGCGGTGGCGGACGCGCTGGCCGGAGGCAAGGCATGAGCCGGCTGGCGCTGGAGGCGCTCGAAGGCCGCTCCCTCAACGTCGCGGTCACCGGCGAGGGCCGGGAAGCGGTCGTCGCCCTGCACGGTTTTACCGGCAATCTTTCCCAGTGGGCATCGTTCGCCGCGGCGGCCGGGAAGGAGTACCGCACTATCATGATCGACCTGCCCGGTCACGGCGCCTCGGACGCCCCGGGCGACCCGGCCCGCTACGATATGGACCACACCGTCCGGGCGCTCGCCGGGGTGCTGGACCATCTGGAGCTGCCGCGCGTCCACTGGCTCGGGTACTCGCTGGGAGGGCGCATCGCCATCGGGGCGGCGGTGACGCTGCCGGAACGCACCCTCAGCCTCATGACCATCGGGGCCTCGCCGGGGCTGGCCGCGGAAGAGGAACGCCTTACCCGCCGCGAGAGCGACGAGGCGCTGGCCCGGATGCTGGAGACCGAAGGCATCACGGCCTTCGTGGACTACTGGGAGGCGCTGCCCCTCTGGCAGAGCCAGGCACGCCTTTCGGAGGCGGTGCGGCGGGGCCTCCGCGCCCAGCGGTTGGCCGCCGACCCGGTCGGCCTCGCCGGCAGCCTGCGGGGCATCGGGGTGGGCTCCCAGCCGGACTTCCGGCACGAGCTGGCGTCGTTACAGGCCCCCGCTCTTTTCGTCGCCGGGTCGGAAGATGAAAACTACGCCGCCATCGCCCGGGAAATGGGCGGTCTCGTACCGGGCGGCCGGGTGGAAATCATCCCGGAGAGCGGCCACGCCGTCCACCTGGAGCAGCCGGAGCGCTTGAACCGGGCCGTGCTGGCGTTCCTGCGGCAGGTGAGAAATTTTAGCGCGACGGGGAGCCGGTCGAACCCATGATATCGGTGCGGTATGCCGGCGGCACGTCGTTCACGGTCACGCCGAGGCCGGGCGCGGTGGGGGTTTGCAGGCGGCCCCGCACCGGCACGAGCGCCGGTTTCGCGAACTCCGCCTCGAAGAGCGCCCCCGTGCCCAGGCCGTGGGCGG
>DAOUEG010000124.1:0-31396 GCA_034430495.1 Dehalococcoidales bacterium | reverse complement strand
GCACAATAATGAGTTTGAGAGGGGGCCAAGGGGTGAGTAAAGAAGGTGACAAATCCCTCCTGACCTCCCTTTACAAAGGGAGGCAACAGATCGGGGAGGGGAACACGCCCTGCTACCCTATCCCCTCCAGCGCCTCTTCGAAGGCCGACCGCAGCCTCTTCGAAGCCTCCCGGAAAACCCCGGAGTCCGGGTCGCCGCTCATCTTCTCGTCCACGTGCGGCCCCTCCAGGTAGGCCCGTACCTTGAGCTCGATTTGCAGCGCCGCCACTTCGTTCCGCTCCCCGTACTTCTGCGTGATGTAGCCGCCCGTCCAGCGGTCGTTCCGCGCCACACTGAAGCCCCGCTCCCTGAGCGCCCGCTCGAACGCCCCCGTCAGCTCCCCGGGGCAGCTCTTGCCGTTCACGTCCCCCAGCACGATGTCCGACTGCGGGTCCGCCATGCCGAAGCTGTGCAGGTCGAGCAGCACCGCCCTCCCGTGCGCTGCCACCGTCTGCTCCACGAGCTCCCCGAGCGCCCGGTGGTAGGGCAGATAGTACCGGATGATGCGGTCGTTGAGCTCCGTCCGCGTCGGCTCGATGTCGTAGAGTGCCTCGCCGCGCGTCGTTTTGGCGTAAATGACGGACGTGTTGTGGTGCCCGAAAATCGGCTCGTCGAGGTTGCGGTTGAGGTCCACCACGTAGCGGCTGTGGGTCGCCTCGATGACCGTTATCCCGAGCTCCGGGAGGAACTCGTAGAGCTGCCCCAGGTGCCAGTCGGTGCCGAAGAGGAAGGGGCGCGGGCTGCGCGTGAACTGCCAGGCGAGGCCCGGCGGCACATAGCGGCCGCTGTGCGGCAGGCTGGCCACCACCGGCCTCTTTGGTCCCTCCGGCCGCCGCACGTGGTAGAGCTCCACGCTCTCACTCCATCTGCTGGAGCAGCCGCACCGCCGTGATGCCCGCCAGCGCCCCGTCCCCCACCGCCGTCACCACCTGCCGCGGCGAGCCGCTCCGGATGTCCCCGGCCGCCAGCACGTTCGGCACGTCCGTCACGAGCTGCTCGTCAACGATGATCTGCCCGCTCTCGTCCAGCGCGACGATGCCGTCCAGGTACCCGGTGTTCGGCTCCAGCCCGACGTGGACCAGCACGCCGTCCACCGGCAGCGTCGCCTCACCGTCCGGCCCGGCCAGGGTGACGCCTTCCACCCTGTCCGTCCCGTTGATGGAAACTACCCGCTGCCCGCAGCGGCTCTCGATGTTCTCCGCCGCCGCCAGCTGGTCGCGGAGCACGCCGGTGGCCGTCAGCGCCGGCATCGCTTCCAACACGACGACCTTCGCCGCGATGCGCGCCAGGTAGAGCGCCTCGGTCACCCCGGCGTCGCCGCCGCCGCAGACCGCCACCGTCTTCCCGGCGAAGTGCCCGCCGTCGCAGAAGGCGCACTCGAAGACGCCCTTGCCGGCCAGCGCCGCCTCGCCGGGCACGTCCAGTTTCTTGTTCTTCGACCCCCCGGCGAAGATGACCACCCCCGCCGTGCAGCCCTGCCCGTCGGCGCAGCTGACGTACCGGGTATCAGAAAATGCTTCGAGGCCGGTCACCTCGCCGATGGCCGTTTCCAGGCCGTACTCCCGCGCCTGGGCCAGCATTGCGGACGCCAGCTTGGCCCCGGCGATGCCTTCGGCGAAACCCGGGTAGTTCTCGATGAGCTCGATGTTGCGGATGTAGCCGCCCGGCGTTTCCTTCTCGAGCAGCAGCACCCGCCGCCTGGCCCGGCCCAAATAGAGCCCGGCCGTCAGCCCCGCCGGCCCGCCCCCCACGATGACGGCGTCCCACTCAGGCATCGGCTAGGCGTCCTCTTCGCTGCCGTCGAGCCGCATGGCCAGCAGCGCCACGCCGAACGGCAGGTGCGGCACGGTGAAGGTCCGGTAGGTGCGGAAGCCCATCCCCTCGTACCACTCCTTCAGCCCCTTTTGCTCGGCGACGATGCCGATGTGGAGCTTGGTCGCGCCCTGCTCCTTCACGTGGGCGATAGCCCGTTCGATGAGCTGCCGCCCCAGTCCCCGGTTCCGGTACTCCGGCAGCACCGCCAGCCGCCTCATGTGCCACTTCCCGTCCTCGTCCCGCTGCACCGCCACGAAGCCCGCCTGCGTGCCGTCGAGGAAGAGCCCGTAGAACACGCTGCCCGCGTCCCGCTCCTCCCCGAGCTTCCCGGCGGTGATGAAGGCGGTGTAGCGCGGCGCGTTCTCGATGGTGATGCCCATGTCGTCGGCGACCGTCTGGTAGGAGCGCCGTATCAGGGCGGCGTTCGCGTCGAGGGGCTCCCGGGTCACTTCGCGCAGCTCGGCGCGCGTGGTAATCACGTCCGTTTTCCTTTCGTTTTGCGGGGCGGCGGCATCCAATAGTATACTGGGATTGGAACGACCGGTCAAAAGGGAACCGCCATGCCCGCCGATATCATCCTCCGCAACGCCAACGTCATCACCCTGGACCCCGCCCGGCCGCGCGCCTCCCTCGTCGCCACCGAGGACGTCACCATCATGGCCGTCGGCGAGGAAAACGATCTCGACTCACTTACCGGCCAGCGCACCCGCGTCATCGACTGCGAAGGCAAGACGCTCGTCCCCGGCTTCAACGACGCCCACTTCCACCTCTTCTCCCTCCTCCTCAACCTCGTCAGCATTGACGTCTCCCCGGCCGCCGTAAAATCTGTTGACGACATCAAGCAGGCCGTCCGCGCCCGCGCGAGTGAAACGCCCCCCGGCACGCCCCTCCACGGCGCCGGCTACAACGAGTTCTACCTGGAGGGCCGCCGCTGTCCGACCCGCGCCGACCTCGACGAGGCCGCCCCGGACCATCCCGTCATCCTCTCCCACCGCTCCCTCCACGCCTGCGTCCTCAACTCGAAGGCCCTCGAGCTGGCCGGCATCGGCCCGGAGACCCCGGAGCCGCCGGGCGGGCGCATCGAGCGGGATTTAACCACCGGCGCGCCGAACGGCATCCTCTACAACATGCTCGGCACCGTCCGCAACAAAATACTGCCGCCGCTGGACGGCGACACCCTGAAGGAGAGCCTGCGCCGCGCCGACCGCCTCTTCCTCTCCCAGGGCATCACCTCGCTGCAGGAGGCCACCGCCACCAACGGCCTGGACCGCTGGGAGAAGATGTGCGGCTTCATCCTCAACCGCGACCTCCGCTCCCGCCTCACCATGATGGCCGGGGCGGCCCACTGGCGGGACTTCAGCGACTACAGACTGAAGACCCGCGCCGGCGACGACCTCATGCAGCTCGGGGCGGTGAAAATCATGCTCGGCGTCAACGATTCGGGCGTGGACCCGCCCCAGGACGAGCTCAACGAGACGGCCCTGGAAATCCATAGCGCCGGCTACCAGCTGGCCTTCCACGCCATCGCCGAGAGCACCGTCCGCGCCGTGGCGGAAGCGCTGGAGTACATCAGCTCCCACGACCGCCCCAACGGCCACCGCCACCGCGTCGAGCACTGCGGCGAGTGCCCGCCGGACCTCCTGGAACGGCTCCGCCAGCTCGGGGCCGTCATCGTCACCCAGCCGCCGCTCGTCTACTACAACGGGGAGCGCTACCTGGCCACCGTCCCCGCCTCGCAGCAGCCCTACCTCTACCCGCTCCGCTCGCCGCTGCGCAAGGGCATCATGATCGCCGCCAGCTCGGACGCGCCGGTCATCCCCAACAACCCGCTCGTCGGCCTCTACGCCGCCGTCACCCGCAAGGCCGCCACCGGGCAGGAGGTCGTGCCGGAGGAAGCCGTCCCGCCGGAGGCCGCCCTGAAGATGTACACCCTCAACGCGGCCCACGCCAGCTTCGAGGAGCCCCGCAAGGGCAGCCTGATCCGGGGGAAGCTGGCCGACCTGGCCCTTTTGAGCGCCGATCCCACCGCCGGCGACCCCGAGGAAATCAAGGACATCACCGTGGACCTGACGATGGTGGGCGGGCAGGTGGTGTGGGAAAGATAGAACCCGTCGCTCGTCCTTCAACAGGCCCGGGATGAGCGGGTAGGGGCCGGGTCTTGGGCAGACTTTGACACCGGCGCGGAAAATGCGAAACTGGTTAAAATTTTACAAAACGTTCTCTTTTTTAGCTTCGGAGCGGGCGAAGATTACCCCGGTCACCATCCGGGCGGCCCGGTTAGCTTTGAAATTGCGAGTTTTTCAGGCGCAGTACACCCCCGTTTGCGGCGTGATTTTTTGTGCCGCAGGGGTATAATAACAGTACGTTTGTTCTAATGTCAAGGCAATTGTGTCGCGGGTAGTGAATCATTTTGAAATGCTTGACCGTTGACAATGCTTGAGCGAGAAAGTACGCTTGAGTTGTGGTACACACTACTGGAAACTTGAGATATTGTTCCAAGCACAGGCACTGGTATGATGCTCGTTACGGATGCCAGGATTGCTTCTTGGAGCAAGACAAATATAGGACAACGGGCAACTCTAAAATTTCGCTGGCGAGATGTCCCGCATGTTCTAAAACATCTTTGGCTTGGTTTGCACTAGCTAGCCGATATGAATGCATGAATTCAAAGTGCAAAAAGATATTCACCAAAGAAGAGTATGAATCAAGCATCAAAGAGCAAGAACGTCTCCAAAAAGAAGAAACCAAAGACACTGACATTGAACCCGCAACTGAATCTAAGCTCGAAATGCTTAAATGCCCTATATGTTTGAAAGTTTCCGTAGCTTGGTCCGAGTCAAACAACAAATATGAGTGCCTGAACATCAAGTGTAAAAACACATTCAGTAAAGAAGGTTATGAGTCAAGAATTGGGGAGTGGAATCGCCTTTTGACAGAAGAACCTAAAGGTAAAGCTTGGTTTGGCAACTCCTATTTTGACCCGAAGAAAAAGAAGTGGAAAAAGGGGAAATAGGCACTATCTAATCATCATCTTCGGTCTAGATTCAAATTGACCCGCCACGTTGTCGCGGGTTTTACCTCACCCCCTGGCCCCCTCTCCGTTAACGGAGAGGGGGATGGTGGAGTTGGATTCCGGCCTGTGCCGGAATGACGGAAAAAAGAGGTTCGTCCTTCGACAGGCCCGGGATGAGCGGAGCGGACTAGTCCGCCGTCACCCCTATCGCCACCGCCACCGCGTACTCTCTCGAATGAGACAAGCTGACGTCTATCTCCACGATGCCGAGCTTCTCGGCCTCCCGCAGCGCCCGCGCGTGGAGCACCACGTAGGGCTTGCCGCTCTCGTGGTAGAGCGTCTCCACCTCCCGCCAGGCCACCCCGCGGTTGCCGGTACCGAGCACCTTCATCACCGCTTCCTTGGAGGCAAAGCTCGCCGCCAGGGAGTGCGCCCGCGTCCCGCAGAAGGCGCGCTCCCGCCCGGTATAGACGCGCTCCAGAAACCGCTCCCCATACTGCTCGATGGCCTCGGCGATGCGGTGGATCTCGATGATGTCCGTCCCCACGTGGTGGCGCATCAGGCCGCCTCCGCCAGCTCGCGGGAAAGGTCGGCGACGATTTTACGTAAAATCCGCTGGGGCGGCTTGTCGAGCAGGCTCGTGTAGAGCGCCGTGATGGAGACGGCCCCCTGCTCGACGGCCTCGATGTCCGTCCCCGCCTTCTCGGTGTCCGCCAGCCGGGAGCGCACCATGCGGAACTGCCGCCGCGGGCCCGTCGCTACCTCGTTGACGGTGTTGATGTGGCTCGCCCGCGCCAGCCGCGTGATACGCACCCCGGTGATGTTTTCGAGGCTGCGCCCCGGCGCGTTGACGTTGAGGAAGATCTTGACCGGCAGCGCCGCTATCTCCTCCGCCAGCCGGGCCGCCACCACCGCCGCCGTGGCCGCGCCCTCCGGGCTCCCCGGCGAGGCGGAGACGGCCATGGCCGGCAGGCCGCGGAAGTAGCCCTGCGAGGCGCCCCCCACCGTCCCGGAGATGTACACGTCCTCGCCCACGTTCGTCCCCCGGTTGATGCCGGAGAGGACGACGTCCGCGTCCCCGGCCAGCGCCCCGAGCGCCAGGATGACGCAGTCGGACGGCGTGCCGTCAATGCTGAAGGCGGTCACCCCCGCGACGGGCGCGGCGTACTCCTCGGCGTGGAGCGGCTCGAAGAGCGTCACCGCCGTGCCGATGGCGCTCCGCTCCCGCGCCGGGGCCGCCACGGTCACCTTCCCGAGGCGCCTGAGCTCCCGGGCCAGGGTCCACAGCCCCTCGGCCTCGATGCCGTCGTCGTTGGTGATGAGCGCGTGCACGGTCCCCTTCCTTCCGTCGTCAAGTGTAACACACGCCGCGGAACAGCGTCCAAAGGAGGCCCGGCGGCCCGGCCGGAACGTTGCCGTTGCCCCCGCGATATGCTATAGTAGCAGTAAGTTCTCTGGAGATTTTCATAGCTTTCCATGCTGGTAGTTGCGTGCATCAAGCAAGTCCCGGATACGACGCTCGTCAGCGTTGACCCCGTTACCGGGACGCTCATCCGCGAGGGCGTTCCCTCCATCATGAACCCCTTCGACACGCACGCCCTCGAAGCGAGCCTCCAGCTCAAGGACCGCTACGGCTTCCGCGTCGTCGTCATCTCGATGGGCCCGCCCGCCGCCGAGGTCACCCTCCGCAAGGCCCGCGCCCTCGGCGCCGACGACGCCATCCTGCTCTCGGACCGGGTCTTCGGCGGCGCGGATACGCTGGCCACCAGCAAGACCCTCACCGAGGCCATCCTCCGCCTCAACGAGCAGGAGGAGGTCGGCTTCGTCATCTGCGGCCGGCAGACCATTGACGGCGATACCGCCCAGGTGGGCCCCGGCATCGCCACCCGCCTCGGCTGCTCCCAGCTGACCCTGGTGGACCGCATCGAGGAGGTGGACGTCCGGAACCGCACCGTCAAGGTCCGCCGCAAGCTGGAGGGCCGCCACGAAATCGTCTCCGCCCCCCTTCCCGTCATGATCGCCGTCCTGCGGGAAGCCAACACCCCCCGCTACCCCACCGTGCCCGCCCGCCTGGCCGCCGCCACGGCCGCCGTCACCCTCTGGGACAACGCCGTCATGGGCATTGACCCGGAGCAGATCGGCCTCAAGGGCTCGGCGACCCAGGTGCGCAAGATATTCTCCCCGGAACGCGCCAAGGGCGAGCTCGTCGGCCAGCCGTCGGACCCGCCGGAAAGCGTCGCCCGGCTCCTGATTGATAAAATGATGGACAAGGACCTCCTCAACCTCTAGCCGCCGTTAGGACGACCGAATGGAAGAGCGCAAGCCGCTGAAACGACCGCGGGGCATCGCCCGCCTCATCCCTGGCAAGTGCATTGCCTGCGGGGCCCGCTGCCAGTCCGTCTGCCCGCGGGACGCCATCACCATGACCGATGCCGGCGAGCCGATCATCGACCTGGAAAAATGCTCCCGCTGCCGCCGCTGCGTCAACATCTGCCCGGCCCAGGCGCTGGAGATCTTCTACACGCCGGAGGAGCAAGCCGTCCTCGACGAGATAGCGAAGCAGAAGGCCGCCGCCGGGGCGAAGGCCGAGGAGAAGGCCCCCGAGCCGGAAGACCCGCGCAAGGCCGCCCTCAAGCAGTACCACGGCGTCTGGGTGTTCGTGGAGCACACCGAGGGCAAGGCGGCCGACGTCTCCTGGGAGCTGCTCGGCGTCGGCGGCAAGCTGGCCAAAGCCCGCAGCGAGGAGCTCTGCGCCGTCGTCATCGGCGAGAACGTGGAGCACCTGGCCAGGGAAGCCTTCACCTACGGGGCGAGCAAGGCCTATCTGGTGGACGACCCCGTCTTCCACCACTACCGCACCGAGTCCTACTACCGGGCCTGCTGCGGCCTCATCGAGAAGTACAAGCCGGAAATCGTGCTCGTCGGGGCCACCGGGCTGGGGCGGGACCTCGCCGGGGCGGTGGCCACCAAGCTGCATACCGGCCTCACCGCGGACTGCACCGGCCTCGACATCAGCGAGGAAGGGCTCCTCCTCCAGACGCGCCCGGCCTTCGGCGGCAACATCATGGCCACCATTCTGACGGAGTACACCCGTCCCCAGATGTCCACCGTCCGTCCCCACGTCATGGCCATGCCCGCCCGCAACCCGGACGGCCAGGGAGAAATCATCCGCGAAGCGCTCGGCATCAAGGAGGAGGACATCGCCGCCAAGGTGCTCGAGGTCATCATGGACAGCAAAGGGGACAGCGTGGACGTGGCCGCGGCGGAGGTCATCGTCTCCGGCGGGCGCGGCATGTGCAACACGGAGAACTACGCCATCCTCCAGGAGCTCGCCGACGAGCTCGGCGGGGTGGTCGGCTGCTCCCGCGCCGCGGTGGAGGCCGGCTGGATGCCCGTCGAGCGGCAGGTCGGCCAGACCGGCAAGACCGTCCGCCCCAAGATTTACTTCGCCTGCGGCATCAGCGGCGCCATCCAGCACCTCGTCGGCATGCAGGACTCGGATACCATCATCGCCATCAACCAGGACAAGGACGCGCCCATCTTCGAGGTGGCCACCTACGGCATCGTCGGCGACCTTTTCAAGATCGTGCCCGCTCTCACCGAGACCGTCCGCCAGCTCAAGTCCGAAAAGGCCGGCGCCGCCCGGTAAGGAGGAAAGGAGGAACCCGTGAGCGCCCGTGTAATCGCTTTCATCGTCGTCTTCGTCATCGCTGTCCTCCTGTTCGCCTGGAGCTGCCGGCGCCGCTTCGGCCTGGTGTTCCGGGGCCGCCCGGACACCCGTTTCGACAGGCCGCTTACCCGGGTCAAGAACATGCTCGTCTACGCCTTCGGGCAGCGGCGGGTCGTCTCCAAGGCCTTCGGCTTCAACCATTTCACCCTCTTCTGGGCCTTCATGGTGCTCCTGCTCGCCAACACGGAGTTCCTGCTCAACGGGCTCGCCCCGGCCATCAGCTACGCCCGCCTGCCGGATGGCGCCTTCTTCACCCTGGCCCTTATTTTTGACATCGTCTCCGCGCTGGCCCTCATCTCGGTCATCATCGCCATGGTCCGGCGTCTCTTCTTCCCGCCGCCGCACATCGAGGCCCGCTCCCGGGACGCCTTCATCATCCTCGGCGCGGTGGCCGTGCTCATGCTGGCCTTCTTCAGCCTCAAGGGCGCCGAGCTTACCCTCGACCCGCAAATCGGCCGCGCCGTCTCCTGGATGCCCGTCTCCCACTTCTTCGGCAGCGTCGTCTGGGGCGGCCTGTCGAACGGCGCGCTGGAGACCGCTTCCAACGTCTTCTGGTGGGTCCACGCCGTCGTGCTGCTCTCCTTCCTCAACTACCTCCCCTACTCCAAGCACATGCACGTGCTGACGGCCATCGAAAACTGTTTCTTCCGTTCTCTGGAAAAGGTGCGCACGCAGCCGCGCGAGGACTTCGTCAGGGGCAACACCTTCGGGGCCGGCAGCTTCGACCGCTTCCCCTGGAAGGGCCTGTTCGATTCCTACTCCTGCACGGAGTGCGGCCGCTGCTCGGACAACTGCCCGGCCACCTTCACCGGCAAGGCGCTCGACCCGCGCCTCGTCATCCACGATATCAAGGTCAACATGCTCCGCAACGGTCTCAAGAGTGATGCCCCGCCGCTGCCCCTCGTCGGCGGCGGCGTGGAGGGCTCCGTGGCGGAGCAGGCGCTCTGGGACTGCACCACCTGCGGCGCCTGCATGGAGGTCTGCCCGGTCTTCATCGAGCACGTGCCGCGCATCGTGGACATGCGCCGTCACCTGGTGGAGACGGAGGCCCGCTTCCCGGCGCAGCTCCTCAACCTGTTCGAGAACATGGAGAGCCGCTCCAACCCCTGGGGCATCGCCCCGGCGGAGCGCACCAAGTGGGCCGCGGACCTGGACGTCAAGCCCTTCGAGGCCGGCCAGACGGAGTACCTCTTCTTCGTCGGCTGCGCCGGCGCCTTCGACGCCCGCAACCGCAAGACCACGCAATCGCTGGCCAAAATCCTGGACGCCGCCGGCGTCTCCTGGGGCACCCTCGGCCGCGACGAACTCTGCTGCGGCGACAGCCTGCGCCGCCTCGGCAACGAGTACGTTTTCGACCAGATGGCCCGCAAGAACATCGAGATGTTCAAGGAGAAGGGGGTCACCAAGATTATCACCCAGTGCCCCCACTGCTTCTCCACCCTCAAGAACGATTACCGGCAGTACGGCGCGGAGCTCGACGTCGTCCACCACACCGAGCTCATCAAGGACCTGCTGGCCTCCGGCCGGCTCAAGCTCGGCAGCAAGGCCGGCGAGCTCGGCAACCTGGTCTACCACGACTCCTGCTACCTCGGCCGCTACAACGGCGTCTACGACGCCCCGCGGGAGGCACTCGCCGCCGCCACCGGCCGCGCCCCGGCGGAGCTGCCCCGCCACCGGGACAAGGGCTTCTGCTGCGGCGCCGGCGGCGGCCGCATGTGGATGGAGGAGGAAATCGGCAAGCAGGTCAACGCCGCCCGCGTCGAGGAGGCCCTCGGCGCCAAGGCGGATACCGTCTGCGTCGCCTGCCCCTACTGCATGACCATGTTCGAGGACGGGCTCCAGGCCAAGGAAGCCGCCGACAGCGTCAAGGTGCTGGACCTCGCCGAGATAATCGCCCGCGCCCTGGCCTAGGCCCCTTCGTTCCGTCTATCGGTACGTTCCCCGTTTACGGCCCGGTTTTTCCCCCGCTTAACCGCATCTTTACCTTTTCTTGGGTACTTCTACCCGTGACAAACCGGTATCTTTGCGCTATAATCATCGGTATAACACCCGGTCAGCCGCGGGAAAACACCCGTAATTCATGCGGAAATATTACGGGTTAGTATAGGAAACCAAGGAGAAAGGAGTAGGAAATGGTTAAAGAACTTCCCGTTGTGTACCTTCAGGGCGCCGCCTGCACGGGCTGTACCATCTCCCTTCTCAACTCGGCCAGCCCCACCATCAAGAACCTGCTGGTTGACCAGGTCGCCCCCGGCGTACACATCAACCTTAAGTTCCATCCGACCATCATGGCCTCGGCGGGCGACATGGCCCTCCAGGTCATGGAAGACACCGCCGCCCGGCAGAAGGGAGAGTACGTCCTGGTGGTGGACGGCGCCATCTCGATGGACGCCTCCGGCGCCTATGCCAGCTTCGGCGAGCAGTCCATCAGGAAGCGCGTCGCCGACATGGCCAAGGACGCCATGGCGGTCATCGCCCTCGGCACCTGCGCCGCCTTCGGCGGCATCCCCGCGGCTCCCCCGAACCCCACCCAGTGCGCCTCCGTGCGGGAGGTACTGCAAGCGGAGGGCATCGCCACGCCGCTTATCAACGTGCCCGGCTGCCCGCCCCACCCGGACTGGTTCGTCGGCACGGTCGCTTCCATCATCCTCGGCGGTCTCCCCTCGGCGGACGACCTGGACGAACACCTGCGTCCCAAGGCCTACTTCGGCAAGCTCATCCACGAGAACTGCCCCAACCGCGCCTGGTTCGACGAGCAGAAATTCGCCAAGAAATTCGGTGACGAAGGCTGTCTCTACGAGCTCGGCTGCAAGGGCCCCATTACCTATTCGGACTGTCCGCTCCGCCGCTGGAACGGCGGCACCAACTGGGTCATCGGCGCCGGCGCCCCCTGCAACGGCTGCACTCAGCCGGAGTTCGCGGACCCCACCCTGCCGTTCTACCAGAAGCTCGTTGATGTTGACCTCCCGTCCATCGGCGCGCACTGGGCGAAGAAGGAGGCCGAGTAATGGGCACCATCGTTATTGATCCCGTGACCCGCATCGAGGGTCACCTGAAAGTTGAATGCGTGGTGGAGAAGGGCGTCGTCAAGGACGCCCGCGCCACCGGTACCCTCTTCCGCGGCCTGGAGCTCATCCTCCGCGGCCGCGACCCCCGTGACGCCCAGGTCATCACGCAGCGCATCTGCGGCGTCTGCCCCCAGTCCCACGGCATCACCGCCGCCCTCAACCTGGACAGCGCCTTCGGCGTGGCGGACAAGATCCCGCACAACGGGCGCGTCCTGCGCAATCTCATCCACGGCGCGCACATCGTCCAGGACCACATCCTCCACTTCTACCACCTGGCGGCGCTGGACTACGTCAACGTCGCCGACGTGGCCTCCTACGACGGCAAGGACTCGCAGCTCAACTCCGTCAAGGACTTCATCCAGCGGGGCGCCCTCGAGCCCTTCCTGCCCCGCTACGAGGGCGATTACCGCCTGCCGCCGGAGGTCAACCAGCAGGCCGTCGCCCACTACGTCCAGGCCCTGGAGATGCGGCGCATCGGCCACGAGGCCGTGGCCATCTTCTCCGGCAAGATCCCCCACAGCGTGGGCGTCGTGCCCGGCGGTGTCACCTCCACCCCCACGCCGGATAAAATCCTGGCCTACATCTGGAAGATCAAGACGCTCCAGGACTTCGTGGACAACGTCTACATCCCGGACGTCCTCGCCGTGGCCGGGGCCTACCTGGACTACGCCGGGTTCGGCGCCGGCTGCCAGAACCTCCTCTCCTACGGCATGTACGACCTGGACGGCACCAGCCCGGACTACGCCCACCGTGACCGGCTCTTCAAGCAGGGCACGGTGGACAAGCACCTCAAGTACAAGCCCCTGGATACGGACAAGATCTCCGAGCACGTCCGCCACTCCTGGTACGAGGACGCCACCACCAAGCGCCATCCCTCGGAGGGGGACACCAGGCCCCAGCCCGGCAAGGCCGGCGCCTACACCTGGACCAAGGCCCCCCGCTACGACGGCGACGTCCACGAGGTGGGGCCCCTCGCCCGGGTGGCCGTCACCTACGCCGCCGGCGACCCGGTCATGAAGGAGCTCGTGGAAGGCTCGCTCAAGGCCCTCAAGGCCGGGCCGGAGGTCCTCTTCTCCACCCTCGGGCGGCACCTGGCACGGGCGCTCTCGGCCAAGTTCATCGCGGACCAGCTGGAAGGCTGGGCGCTGTCTCTCAAGCCCGGCGAGCCCGCCTACGTGGAGTACGAGCTCCCGGACGAGGCCCGCGGCATGGGCATCCACGAGGCCTCCCGCGGCGCCCTCGGCCACTGGATCGAAATCAAGGACAAGAAAATAGCCAACTACCAGGCCGTCGTCCCCACCACCTGGAACGTCTCCCCGATGGATGACAACGGCCGTCACGGCCCCATCGAGCAGGCGCTCATCGGCGCGCCGGTCAAGGACGAGACCAACCCCTTCGAAATCGTCCGCATCGTCCGCGCCTTCGACCCGTGCCTCGCCTGCGCCATCCACGTCGTCACCCCTAAAGGTCGAGAACTCGGAAAATTCAGGGTCGTGTAAGGAGGATGCCATGATAATCTCGGAACAGAAACCGTTTGAAGAGATTCTCGGCTATCTTGACGGCGAAAACGCCGTGTTCATCCTCGGCTGTAGCGGCTGCGCCCAGTCCTCCGGTTCCGGCGGCCCCGAGCAGGTGGCGGAGATGAAGGACCGGCTGCAAGCCGCCGGCAAGACCGTCACCGGCACCAAGTCCATTGACTTCCTCTGTGAAAAAGCCCTCGTCAAGAGCGGCCTCCGCGGCAAGGTGGCGGAGGTCCAGCAGGCCGATTCCGTGCTCGTCCTGACCTGCGGCATCGGCGTCCAGGCCGTCGCCGCCGCCCTGACCAAACCTGTCTACCCCGGATGTGATACAATTAACCTGGGCGGCAAACGCGGAGAGTGGGAAGGCAGCGAGCGCTGCGCCGAATGCGGCCAGTGCTACCTCTTCTACACCGGCGGCATCTGCCCCATCACCGCCTGCACCAAGAGCCTGGTGAGCGGTGCCTGCGGCGGCGCCAACCACGGGATGTGCGAGGTCTCCCCGGACAAGCCCTGCGGCTGGGAGCTCATTTACGAGCGCCTGAAGGAGAAGGGCCAGACGGAGCGGCTCGCCCTGATGGTGGACCTGCCGGACTACCGGAAGCGGATGCTCCATCCGGAGATGCTGCACACTCAGCGCTTCGCGCTGGAGGAATACGACACGGAGGTAAAGGTAGAGTGAGCCTGCAATCGAAACTGGAATCAGGGCAGTTTGCCATCAGCTGCGAGTTCGGGCCCCTGAAAGGCACCGATACGACGGAGATCAAGGAGAACATCGAGATCCTGAAGGGCAAGGTGGACGCCGCCAACGTCACGGACCAGCAGAGCTCGGTGATGCGCCTCGGCAGTCTCGTCACCTCGGCGCTCGCGGTCCAGGGCGGCCTGGAACCTATCTACCAGATGACCTGCCGTGACAGGAACCGCATCGCCCTCCAGTCGGACCTGCTGAGCGCCTGGGTGCTCGGCATCAAGAACGTCCTCGCCCTCACTGGCGATCTCCCCGCCCTCGGCGACCATCCCCAGGCGGTCGGCGTCTACGACCTTGACTCCGTGAGCCTGCTCCAGACGATTACCACCCTCAACGGCGGCCACGACCTCTCCGGCAACGAGCTCCAGGGCTCGCCGGCCTTCTTCCCCGGCGCCGTCGTCAAGGTGGACTCCAACACGGAGGCCTCTACCGAGCTCCAGATAATCAAGATGCAGAAGAAAATCGCCGCCGGGGCCAAGTTCTTCCAGACCCAGGCGGTCTACAGCGCGGAATCTTTCAAGAGGTTCATGGACCGGGTCTCCAAGTTCAACGTCCCGGTCATGGCCGGCGTCATCCCCCTCAAGAACGCCGGTATGGCCCGCTACATGAACGCCAACGTGGCCGGTGTCTTCGTCCCGGACGATATCATCCAGAAGATGGCGGACGCCCCCAAGGAAGAGCGCGCCGCCACCGGCATCCAGATAGCCGCCGACCTCATCAAGGAAATCAAGCCGCTGTGCCAGGGTGTCCACATCATGGCCATCGGCTGGGAGAAGCGGGTACCGGAGATCATCAAGCTCGCCGGACTCTAGCCCTGTCCTGACAGAGAGAAAAGGTCCCCGGCGTCCGGGCAACCGCGCCGGGGATTCTCTTTTCGGCCAGCCGCCCGGTTTTTTCCATCGCCGGTAAAGGCGTTATAATGAGAGTAGAGACCTATCGCGCCGCGCCTTTCCCCGACCGGCGCGGGTGAAAGCGAGGTGACCATGAAAGTCAAGTGCAAGGAATGCGGGCAGGAGTTCACCGACGAGCCCAACGAGTATCCCTATCCCGGCAAGGTTTACGACCATCGCGGCGAGGCCGTCTGCGAGACCTGCCTCATCGGCATGGGGGTCCTGCCGGACCACGCCGAGAGCTCCCACGAGCGCCTGCTCCTCGAATCGGCCTGGTACTACAACAAGCCGGCCTAGACCCTCACCGCACCGGGGATGCTGACGCCCCGGCGGGGCGGTCCCCGCGGAGGAAACGAACCGTATGAACGCAGGCCCGGCAGCCGTTGTCATGTGGGCCGCCTTCTGGCTGTTCTGGGCCCTGTGGGCCCTGAAGACGAACCGCGGCAGCTCGCGGTGGACGGCTTTCGCCGGCTATTTCGCCATCGCCGTGCTCATCGGGCTCATCGGCCTCACCGACGATAACCTGACCGACATCACGCAGAACGCGTTCCACCCGGGCGCGGTGCTGGTGGCGCTCGGGTTCATCGTCGCCGCCGGCGGCCTCGGCTTCGCGTGCTGGGCCCGCGTCGTGCTCGGCCGGAACTGGAGCGGCACCGTCAAGCTGCTGCCCGGCCAGCACCTCGTCCGGACCGGCCCCTTCAAGGTAGTCCGCCACCCCATCTACGCGGGGCTGCTCGCCGGCTTCGCCGGTACCGCTCTGCTCTCCGGCAACTGGGGAATCATCTGGATCCTCGCCGTCATCTTCGCGGTGCTGGCGCTGAAAAGCCGGTCGGAAGAGCGCCTCCTGCTGAAGGAGTTCCCGCAGGAGTACGCCTCGTACCGGGCCGCCACGCGGCGGATGATAGTCCCCTTCCTGTTCTAGGGGCCTTCTCGCGGCGGGAATGACCGCCCTCCGCTAGAATTTCTTGACGTATTCCGTCGTCGTGCTGAAGGCCAGGAACAGTATCGGCCGCGCCACCCTCACCACCCGCAGCGGGCAGTGCACCAGGCCCTTGGGGCAGTAGATGAGGCAGCTCTCCGTCAGGAAGTACTGCTCGTCCTCCATCCAGAACTCCACCTCGCCGCCCAGGTCTTTCGGATGGTCCGGGTCGCTGCCCAGGAAGCCGATGACCTCGTCGAAATCATGGGTATGGGCCGGCGTCCCCGGCTCCTCCGTCGCCTTCCAGTACCACGAGCAGATGACGCTCGGCGCCCCCGGTATCACGAAGTCCTCCATCCAGGCTATCCGCGTCGCCCGCTCGTTGTACTCCGCGGCGCGCTGCGCCGGTATCTCGGGCAGCTTGAGCTCGGTCTGAATATAGTGCTGGTACTTGCGTTCCGCCATGGTTGGCCTCCCTTTTCTAGCGTCCCCGCCGTGACGTGGAACGATGAGGTCACGCGTGACATTTAGCCGAGCATAGCACGTGGCTTTCTCCCTGTCAAACCGCGCCTGCCCGGGTCGCGCCGACGATGACCCGCCGGCAGGGTGAGAACAGCAAAGCACCTGTGCTATAGTGTCATAGACCCGCGCCAGCGCGGAACGCCACCCCCGAGGAGAAACACCATGAGCGACATCACCCTGCACGTCATGAACCCCCGCGGCGAAATCGAACCCCTGCCCGTCTACGCGCCCTCGTCCCGCCTCGCCTCCATCGCCGGCACCACCATCGGCCTCTACTCCAACTCCAAGCACGGCATGGACAATTTCTACGAGGCCCTCGCCGACCTGATCAAAGCCAGGTACCCCGGCACCGAGACCCGCTACCTCGCCGGCCCCTACGAGATTACCGACAAGGACCTCGACGACTTCGCCTCCGAGATCGACGGCTTCGTCTACGCCGTCGGGGACTGAGGCTCCTGCACCTATGCCGGCGTCGCCGGCACCATCAAGCTGGAAAAGCTCGGCAAACCGGGGGTCTTCATCAACTGCGATACCTTCGAGGACGACGCCGAGTCCGCCTCCCGCGACCACTCCATGCCCACGGTGAGAAGGACGCGCATCAAATCGTCCGAGTTTTATAAAGTCCGCGGCGACGTGGCGACCGTCAGACCGCTCGTGGCCGGCATCTTCGACGAGCTGATGCGCCACCTCACCGAACCTTTGAAACCGGAGGAGACCGCCCCGCCCGAGCAGGAGCGGGACACGGACGGCCCGGCGATTCTCACCATCGCCGCGCCGACCGTGGACGAGGCCTGGGAAGCCTTCAACGCGGACTACCTCGCCCGCGAGTGGGGCGACGGCCTCCCCCTCGTCCCGCCGACGCGGGAAAAGGTGAACTGGATGCTCTCCGGCACGACCCGCGCCCCGGACGAGGTCCTGGGAAAAATCAATCCCAAGCACGGCATCGTCACGGTGGAAAAAGTGGCCGTCAACGCCGTCATGGCCGGGGCCAGGCCGGAGTACCTGCCGGTCATCATCGCCGCCGTGGAGACGATGGCCGACCCGGACTTCGACGACCTCCACGTCCTCGCCTCGGCGGGCTCCTTCTCGCTCATGGTCTGCGTGAGCGGGCCCATCGGCAAGGAGCTCGGCATGAACAGCGGCATCGGCTTCCTCGGCCACGGCTTCCGGGCCAACAACACGATAGGCCGGGCGCTCCGCCTCACCACCCTCAACTGCGGCCGCACCTGGCCCGGCAAGAACGACATGGCCCTCACCGGCCGCGTCTCGCCGCACACCTTCTACACCTTTGCCGAGAACCCGGACGGCCACCCCTGGCCGCCCTACCACACCACCCTCGGCCTCGCGGCGGAGGACAGCGCCGTCACCGTGGCCACCATCTTCGGCCACAGCCCCATCAGCCAGTTCTACGGCGGCATGATAGGCACCTGGACGGCGGAGAGCGTCCTCGATACCATCGTCGCCACGATGATACGGTTCGAGAGCCGCGTCCTCTTCCAGTGGGGCTTCAAGGGCATGGGGCCGCTGCCCGGCTCCGGCTGGGGCGCCAACCACCACCTCGTCATCCTCTTCCCGGAGCTCGTCGCCGAGCTGCAGCGGATGGGCTTCGACCGCGCCTCTCTCCAGCAGGAGATCTACCGACGCGCCGTGGTCCCCTACGAGGAGCTCCCGGAGCCGGCGGTCAAGGGCATGAGGCGGGGTATCGAGACCGGCGTGGTGCCGCCGGACCGGGTGCCCGTCTTCGAGGCCGCCCTCCAGCCGGGCCAAAAGGTACCGGTGCTGATGTCGCCGGAGATGCTGCGGTTCTTCGTGGCCGGCGGGGCGCCGGGCTGCGCCTTCTCCTTCGCCTACACGCGGCTCCCGCCCTACCAGCCGACCGCCCTCATGACGACCCGCATCAGGGGCGCGACCTTGACCACGGCGGGTAGCTAGCCGGACAACACGGGGGGTGCCGGCCCGCCCCGGGCGGGCCGGCACCCCCTGCGCTGCTTTTCTAGGGTCGCTCCTGCTTGATAACGGTGACCGTCGCCTCGTCCCCGTTGACGATGATGCGGTCGCCCGTCTCGATGACCTCGGTCGGGTCACGGTCGAAGTCCGTCACCGTCGGCACGTTGGCCACCATGGCCGCGAACACGGTCAGGTTGTTCCCCTCCCGGTAGACGAAGGCGGCCGGGTTATTGCCGGAGTAGCGGGTGGCGCCGTAGCCGACGAAGCCGCCCGAGCCCCGCGGCGTCGTGAAGACCAGCACCTTGCCCTTGAAGGGCACCTCGTAGAGGGGATGGTTCCGCTCGACGGTATAGCCGTTCCGGGTGTCCACGTTGCCCCACCCCATCAGCGGCATCTTGGAGACGAGCGCCTCGCCTTCCGCCACCCCGCCGATGACCTTCCTGCCGTGCAGGACTATCTTCTTCTCCGAGCCCATCGTTCCGTTACCTCCATTCCCCGTGCCAGCGTCCCGTGACGGCGGCGTCAATGCAGTCTTCCATGGTGCCGTAGCGCACCTCGGTGTGGTGCGGGTGGCAGTGGCCGGTCATGTAGTAGTCCTGCTTGCAGGCGTCGGTGGCCATGACGTCCGGCTTGCCGTCCGGCGGCATGACGACGCCGTAGAGCATCCCGGCGCAGACGCCGGAAAGGAGCGTGGCGCCGGCGTCCTCGATGGCCTGGCGGTAGCCCGCCTGGTCGGCCAGCTTGTAGGTCTGCGGGTTGGTCATGACCCACGTCCTGACCCTGGTTTTCTTGCCTTTGAGCAGCCCGGCCACCTTCTGGAGCTGCTGGATATCGTAGTGCGGGCAGCCGAGGTAGATAAAATCAACGTCATCCCGCGTGCCGTAGTTCATGAGCTCGTAGCAGCGCTTGAGGTCGGCCCGGGTGATGGCGATGGTCTCCTTCGGCTCTCTGCCCTGGAAGGCCGCTTCCAGCGTCGGGGCCTCCGGCGTGAAGCCGGGGATGTGGTACATGCGGACCTGGCCGCCGGTGTTGAGGGCCGAGTTCATCTTCACCACCTGCGAGGTGGTCGGCCGGCCGATGCCGACGAAGGCCGGCACCTTGAGCTCCAGCGCCTCTCCCACGGCCCAGCCGAAGAGGTCGTAGTCCATGTCCCGGGTCAGCTCGGCCTCGCATTTGACGAGCACCGTGGCCGCCCGGTTTTCCGTGATGTGCATGTCATAGTAGGGTACCTTGCCGATATAGGCGGTCTGGAAGCTGCCGTCGAAGTTCGTCCGCGTCCCCAGTATGGCGTTGCCGTAGGGAATGGCGGAGCTTTCCACCCAGGCGCTGTGGGAGCCCACCGCCGGCCAGAAGGAGGCCACCAGGTAGTGGGTGCAGGAGAAGGTGGGCACCATGCCCATGTCAATGAAGGGCTGGAGGTCCTTCATGCGCTTCTCGCGGAAGGCCGGGTCGCTGTTGGGCAGCACGTCGCACTTCTCCCACCCGTCCACGATGACGTTCATGGCGGCGTCCTTATCGGAGAAGGTCGGCACCTTGAACTTCTCGCCCTGCTTCGCCAGCGCGGCGATTTCCTCCAGGCTCACGCCGTAGTCCCCCACCCAGCCGGGGCCGGGGTGCAGGTCCACCGTGCCGTCAATGTCCACCAGTTTCTCGGCGCCGGCGGCTTCCCCGTAGTCAACGAGGAACTTCATGCACCGCTGTTTTATCTCGCCCTCCTCGCCGGCCAGGAGCCGCTCTTCCTCGTAGGTCAAACGCATGGTACCCTTCTCCTCTCGTGGAAAACCCGCCCCCGGCGGGGGCCGGGGGGCAGGTCTAAGCGGATTATACAGGATAACGTCAGCCGGGGGAAAACGGCCCCGAAAACGGCCATATTCCGCTTATCGGGACAAACGCGGTCTTAGCTTGACAAGTCAGGTTCATTCATGTATATTTGGGGCTAATCAAATCATTGTGAAAATTACATTTCAAATACTGAAATTGCTTTCGGGTAATCAAAGAGGAGGTGAGCAACTGCAGCAAATGAAACCGGCAGCCGTAAACGGCCTACTACCGACGTGCTCAGAGATGGCCGCCGCCTTCCTGGAGGGACGGGCGGAGGGGTCATCGCAGTCACCCCCTTTTTCACCGAAGGCGGGTGGGTACCACCGAGGAAGCACTTCTTAAACAAAGGGGTACGATTATGAAAAAGCTAACCATCTTCCTGGCGATTCTGCTGATCGCCGCCATCGGCCTCAGCGCCTGCGGCGGCAGCACGACGACCGCCACCACGACCGCCACGACGACGCAGACCACGACCGCGACGGCCACCGCCACCCAGACCACCACCGCCACCGCCACGCCCAGCGCCACGCCAAAGATGGGCGGTACGCTCCGCATTATCTACCCGTACTCGCCCGCGACCACGCCGGGCTGGCCGGGCGATACCACCAACCCGCAGAAGCTGTGGACGTGCTGGCTCACCTTCGAGGCGCTCGTCAAGCTCGATGCCGCCGGGGAGCCGACCCCGTGGCTGGCCACGGACTGGCAGTTCGCCCCGGACCACAGCTACATTGACTTCACCCTCCGGCAGGGCGTCAAGTTCCAGGACGGGACCGACTTCACCGCCGACAGCGTCGTGACCCACGTTGACCAGCTGTTCACCGATTCAGACAGCGCCACGGTTGACTGGGACCGCATCGAGAAGACCGGCGCCTACACCGTCCGCCTCTACATCAAGCTGTACCAGCGCAACTTCTGGAACAACCTGGCCGGCTGGAGCATGTTCTTCACCTCCGATACCCAGCTCAAGGAAAAGGGCCTGGACTACGTGAAGGAGCATCCCATCGGCACCGGGCCGTTCAAGTTCGTAAGCCTTGAAAAAGACGTTTCCATGACCTTCGTCAGAAACGACAACTACTGGCAGCAGGGCAAGCCTTACCTGGACGGCATCAACTTCTACACCACCAAGGAAACCCTCACCCAGGAGGCCAAGATGCAGGCCGGTGAAGGCGATGTCCTCGTCCTGGTGCCGGACGGCAAGGTCCTCGACGATATGAAGGCCGCCGGCTTTAACGTCATCACCGTGACCGGCAGCTCCAACTTCCTGATGTTCGATACCGCCAACCAGGACTCGGTTACCAACAACCCGCTCGTCCGCCAGGCCATCGAGTACGGCATCAACAAGCAGGAAGTGGCCGATACCCTCGGGCACGGCTACATGAAGCCCAACAACCAGATACCCTTCACCGGCAATCCCGCCTTCGACTTCAACCTGCCCACCCGTGACTACGATCCTGCCAAGGCCAAGCAGCTCCTGGAGGACGCCGGCTATCCCAACGGCCTGACCATCCACATGATCTCCGAGACCTCCGGCCAGGACTTCGCCATCCTCTTCCAGCAGTACATGGCCGATATCGGCATCACCGTGGACCTCGAACCGGTGGACAACGCCAAGCTCTGGAACTACCTGTTCACCGGCTGGCAGGGGGTCATCTCCACCGGCTACTCCATGGGTACCAACCTGCCCAACTTCCTGCTGAGCTACTTCCCGCCGCGCGGTACCTTTGACGTCAGCGTGAAGATCCCGGACGACATCGTGGCCAAGTGCAATGCGGCCATGGTGGAGACCGATGACGCCAAGTTCAAGCAGATGAGCGACGAGATCAGCCAGTGGATCTTCGACAACGCCTTCTTCGTACCCACCGTCGGCGTTGCCATGGGCTACATCATTGACCCCGCCGTCAAGGGCGACGACTTCCTCCTGAAGTACGTTGACTTCACGGTCTGGAGCCCGGAAAACACCTGGCTGGACCGCTAGGTCCGTCAACGGTAACAACCGCCGGGGGCCCGGTTTCACCGGGCCCCCGGCAAAAAACCTGAAACCGGGCACCATCCGGCGCCCGGATACGCTATAATAGATTGGCCCGCACCCGGCCGTCCGGGCATTGCCGTCAGGCGGCGCTTGTCCGGCGTTGTGACCGGGGACCTTGTAACCGGGGAAGGTAATGCTTAGCTACATCATCCGAAGACTGGGACAGTCCATCATCGTCATCCTCATCGTTACCATCCTCGTGTTCATGGGCATGCGGCTGCTCCCCGGCGACCCCATCTTCATGCTGTTCAACCCCAACCAGCTCCAGAACATGAGCCAAGAGGAGCTGGCCAAGATCCGGCATGACGCCGGCCTCGACCGCAGCCTGGCCGTGCAGTACTTCGACTGGCTCGGCGGCGTGTTCCACGGTGACCTCGGCGAGTCCATCCTCACCAAGGAGCCGGTCACCAAGGACCTCGGCAAGCGCATCCCCATCACGGCCTACATCGGCGCGCTGGCCTTCATCCTCTCCATCATCCTCGGCATTCCCGCCGGCATCATCAGCGCCATCCGGCGGGCCACCTGGCTGGATACCATCGTAACGACGCTGGCCAACATAGGGATAACTGTGCCCATTTTCTGGTTCGGCATCATGCTGATGTGGGTGTTCGCCGTCAAGCTGCACTGGCTGCCGACGAGCGGGTTCACCTCGCCGTTCCAGGATTTCTGGATGAGCACCAGGCAGCTCCTCATGCCCGTTTTGTGCATGGCGCTCTTCTCCATCGCCGGCAACGCCCGCCAGGCCCGCTCCGCCATGCTGGAGGTGCTCCAGCAGGACTACATCCGCACGGCCTGGTCCAAGGGCCTGAAAGAGCGGGCCGTGATCATGGGGCACGCGCTGAAGAACAGCCTCATCCCCATCGTGACGCTGGCCGGCATGGGCATCTCCGTCATCTTCGGCGGCTCGGTCCTCATCGAGCAGGTCTTCAACATCCCGGGCATGGGCCGCCTGGCGGTGGACTCCCTGTTCCAGCACGATTACACCTACGTCCAGGGCATCACGCTCGTCATGACCGGCATCGTGGTGCTTTCCAACCTCCTCGTTGACCTCTCCTACGGCTGGCTGGACCCCAGGGTACGCTATGACTAGACCGACCGTTATTTCGAGCGAGGTGCCATGACCGGACAAGCCGTCACGCCGGACTTGAGCATCGAGATGCCGCCGCGGGTCAACCCGCTCCGGCGGTTCGCGCGGGTGTTCTTCAGCCGCGGCATCGTGGCCTTCGGCCTCGTCATCGTGGTGCTGTTCCTCATCACCGCCATCTTCGGGTCGCTCTTCGCGCCCTACGACCCCATCCGGAACTACCCCGTGGAGCGCCTGGAGACGCCCTCCGCCCAGCACTGGCTGGGGACGGACCAGTTCGGCCGTGACACGCTGAGCCGTCTCATCGTGGGGGCCCGCAGCTCCCTCATGGTCGGCGTCGTGGCGCTGGGCATCGCGGCCACCATCGGCATCATCGCCGGGATGCTGGCCGGGTACCTGGGGGGCTGGGTCTACATGATTATCATGAGGATAGTGGACGCGCTGATGTCCTTCCCCATGATACTGCTGGCCTTGATTATCGCCGGCCTGCTGGGCGAGGGACTCACCAACGTGATGATAGCGCTCGGCATCGCGCTGGTGCCGGCGTATGCCCGTCTCATGTGCGGCCAGGTGCTGTCTATCCGGGAGAACGACTATGTCCTGGCGGGCCGGTCCCTGGGCAGCAGCAACTGGCGCCTCATGTTCCGCCACATCCTGCCCAACTCGTTCCCGCCCCTCATCGTGCTGGTGACCATGCAGATCGGCGCGGCCATCCTGGCGGAGGCCGGCCTGAGCTACCTCGGCATCGGCATCACGCCGCCGGCGCCCTCCTGGGGCTCCATGGTGAACGACGGCTTCAAGTACCTGATCACCAACCCTCTCCTCTCCTTCGTGCCCGGCATCGCCATCATGCTGGTCGTGTTCGGTTTCAGCATGGTCGGTGACGGCCTGCGGGACGCGCTCGACCCCCGGCTGCGGGGTACGCTCTAGGCGAAGAAGAGACCGCCGTCCCGGCTACGGCTTGAACTCGAAGGGAAGCGTCGGCGGAAAGACGTCCCGCTGCCGGCCCCGCGTCAGCGTCTGGGGCATGATGTCCGCCAGCTCTTCCGGCGTCCACAGGCCGTCCTTCCAGATGATTTGCCTGACCGGCGGCGGCTCCACGTAGATGCCGATGTGCCCGTTGAACACCTCGAAGATACAGCCGTTGACGTTGCCGGCCGCCTCGCTGGCGAGGTAGGTGACGAGGACGGCCACCGCCCGCGGGTCCTTGTCCTCGAACGCGGCTATCTTCACCGGGGCCCCCCGCCAGGCGGCGATGGGCCGGATGATGTTGCAGGTGATGCCGAACGGCCCCAGGTCCCGCGCCACCGACCGGGAGAACCCGGTGATGCCCTCCTTGGCGGCGGCGTAGGCCGCCCCGGTCGCCGCGCCGAGACCGTTGTGGGACGAGGTGTTGATAATGCGGCCGTACCCCTGCGCTTTCATGACGCGGGCCGCCTCCCGGGTGCAGTAGAAGGTGCCGTAGAGGTGCGCCTTGAGCATGGCGTCCCAGTCGTCCGTGGCGAAGGTATCCACCGGCCCGAGGCGGATGATGCCGGCGTTGTTCACCAGGATATCCACGCGCCCGAAGGCGCCCACGGCCCGCCGGACGATGGCCGCGGCGCCGGACTCGGTGGCGACGCTGTCGTAGCTGGCCACCGCCCTGCCGCCGTTCCCGGTGATGTCTGCCGCGACGGCGTCCGCCGGACCGGCCGAGGTCCCGCTGCCGTCCGGCGAGGTGCCGATGTCATTCACCACCACGGCGGCGCCTGCCGCCGCCATGGCTAGCGCGTGGGCCCGCCCCAGGCCGCTGCCGGCCCCGGTGATGACGGCTACCCGGTCGGCAAGCATCCCTGCCATGGCAGCACCTCCCGCGCCCGCTGGTGAAAGAAAGAGCTACGGTTTCCTGGGGATGTTGAAGGTCCGCAGGTTGACCGGTCCTTCGAAATCGAACCCGGCCTCGTCGAAGTCCTTGAGGCGCGTGGCGTCGAGCGTCGGCCCCAGGTAGAGCGCGTGGAAGAGGACCGGCTTGTTGATGACCCTGAAATTCAGCGGGCAGTGCAGCACGCCCCTGGGGATGAAGACGACCGTGGTGGAGGAAATGGTATGTTTCTCCAGTTCCTTGCCCATCCACAGGTCAACCTCCGCGTCGAAGCTCCCGCAGAAGTCCGGCGCCTCCGCCCCGAGGAAGATGAGGAACTCATCGTACTTGTGGACGTGGGGAATCGTTTCCCAGCACACCGGCGCGGTGAACACCTGCCAGCCGATGGTGGCGGTGGCGCCCGGCAGGGCCGGCGCCCCCCGGAAATAGGTCTGCGGGCTGGCAATCTCCGGGAACGGCGGCAGGGAGTTGAGGGAGACGTAGTCGTTCGCCCGGGGGGGCGCCCCGTTATCGGAGAGGAAATACTTGCCGTACTTGGTTTCAGCCATGGTGGTCCTTTCTCGTATCCGCGGCCGCGTTACCGGGGGCCCGGCTGGTCGCCTCGCCGGCGGACAATCTGTTTTTTGTCGTCGTGCCCGGACAGCGCGCCCGATATCCGCGCCGCGCAGTTCTTGACGGCGGGGATGTACTCCGCCATCTTCTCGCGCGTGACCCGCGTGGAGGGGCCGAGCACCGTAATCGCGCCCATCACCACCTTGCCGTTGCTCTTGATAGTGGCCGCGATGCCGCGCACCCCTTCGTAGCCCTCCTCGTCGTCAATGGCGACGCCCTCCTTGCGGACGACCCGCAGGTGGGTCAGCAGCGCGTCGAGGTCGGTAATCGTGTTCGGGGTAAAGCGGCGGAGGGGGTGGCGGAACATGGAGACGATTTCCGCGTCCGGCAGCTCGGCGAGCAGGGCCTTGCCGATGCTGCTGTGGTGGAGCGTCAGCATCGTCCCCTCGTAGGAGGTCACGCGGAGCGGGTGGTTGGGATGGATGGAGAGGCAGATGGCGGCCGTCTTGCCGTCCCACACCGCCAGCGAAACGGTCTCGTCGGTGACGCGGCCGAGCTCGGCGAGGTAAGGCTGGGCGATGGTGACGATGGGCGTCTCCCGCTTGAGCGCCTGCGCGTAGTCAAGGAACCTCATGCCGAGCGAGTACTTTTTCCGCGGCTGCGGCTGGCGCAGCCAGCCGGCCTTAATCATGGAGATGGCGAGGCGCCGGGCGGTCGTCTTGTTCAGCCCCGTGCGGCCCGAGATTTCATCGAGCGATAGCTCGCTTTCAAGGTCGAGGAACAGGTTGAGAATGCCGTTTATCTTGTCCAGTACCGACATAGTCTATGTTCAAATTCCGAAAATTTATTCATTTTATTGCACTTAGGCCGAGTATAGCAACATCACTATTACTTGTCAATGTCCCGGTCACAGGTTTGAACGCGGCCCGATTGACGAAGGAACCCTCCCGGGGTAGCGTGGATGAAATATCACTATAAAACAATGTAATTTCAAATACTGATATAATCCGGCCGGATTCCTTCCGGGCCGGGCGCTCCGGCCGCCGATTTGACACCGCCCCACGTTTATCCTACTCTCATAAGAACAACCGAACGGAGGGTCCCGCATGGATACGACAAGGTACGGGAAGTACATTCTCACCGAGCGCGGCGGCACCAAGACCCTGCCGGGCACCGGCATCAAGCCGGTGGTCCTCGAAGGTCTGGAGGACTGGGGCGGCATCCGGCACCGCATGCAGTGGCAGTTCGTCACCGCGCCGGGCGTCGTCATGGACACGCCGCACCGGCACGACTTCGACGAGTTCCTCATCTTCCTCTCCTGCAATCCCGCCGACGAGCTCGACTTCGACGCGGAGATAACACTCGGCCTCGGCCCGGAGGGCGAGGTGCAGACCATCACCGCCCCCACCGTCGTCTGCCTGCCCGAAGGGCTGGCGCACGGCCCGCTCACCTTCAAGCGCGTCGGCAAGCCGGTCCTCTTCAGCCACATCTACCTGTCCCCGGCGTACCGGCGGCTCCCGGCCTGAGGCCGGGCGATTTCACCAAGGAGGAAGAACGATGACCGCGTATAGCAAGTACGTTTTGACCAAGCCCAAGACCAAGATGTCCGAGCGCCCGTCGACGTCCCGGCCCACCTTCGGGCTGAGCGCCGAGCTCATGGAGGGCATCAAGCCGTTCGATACCAACTTCCAGTTCGTGGCCATCCTGGCCCCCCACACGCTGGCCGACCCGCCCCACAAGCACGACTGCGACGAGCTCCTCTTCTTCATCTCGGCGGACCCGGACAACCCGCACGACCTCGGCGGCGAGATGGAGGTCGCCCTCGGCGACGAGTGGGAGAAGCACGTCATCACCACCTCCGCCGTCATCTGCATCCCGGCCGGCGTGAGCCACTGTCCCATCTACGTGCGGAGAGTGGACCGGCCCTTCTACTTCGGCCACCTGCTGCTGCAGGCCTCCTACGGGTCCTCCGCCATGAAGGAAACGGGGGCGCCCGCCCCGTGACGGACACGACCTTCCGCTTCACCATCGGGGACTTTACCTGCACCGTCGTGAGCGACGGCGTCATCCGCGTGCCGCCCCCGCCGCATACCGGCCTCGCTTCCGAGGACGGGGAGCTGACGGACGTGTCCTGCCTGCTCGTCGAGCGGGCCGGCCGCCGGCTGCTCATTGATACCGGCTGCGGCGGCGGCTTCCAGGATACCGCCGGCAAGCTCCTGGAAAACCTGACCGGGGCGGGCCTCGACCCGGCCGGGATAGACACCATCGTCTACACCCACGGCCATACCGACCACGTCGGCGGGACGTTCGACGCCGCCGGCCGGCCGGTCTTCCCCAACGCCCGGCAGGTCGTCCTGAAAACGGAGTGGGATTCCTGGCTATCGCTGCCGCCGGAGAACGAGCACTACCGGATGTTCGACGCCGCCCGCGAGCACCTGCTGCCCATCCGGGAGCAGTTCGAGCTCGTCGCGGAAAACGCGGAGGTCGCCCCCGGCGTCCGGCTCCTCCCCGCCTACGGGCACAGCCCCGGCAACGCCATGGTGGGGCTGACCTCCGGCCGCGAGCGGCTGCTCTGCGTCGGCGACCTCATCCACAGCGAGAAGGAGCTGGCGGAGCCGGCCTGGTACGCCTTCCTCGACGTCATCCCCGGACCGGCGGAGCAGCTGCGGAGCGAGGGCATCGCGGAGATAGCCGCCTCCGGCATCCTGGTCTACGCCTGCCACTTCCCGTTTCCGGGGCTGGGGCGGTTCGTAAACGAAGGCGGGGCGCTGCGTTGGCAGGCTGTGAACGCGGCCGGCCCGGCCGGTTGAAAAGACGGCCCCCTACCGCGCGAGGCAGGCCGGGCCGGCCACCGCACCTCAGGAGCGGAGGGCCTCTCCGGGAGCGGCCGCCGCTTCTTTCAGCAGATCCGTGCGGATGAAGATGCGGTGACGTTCCAGCCGGATGGCGCCCTCTTCCTGCAACGTGCGGAGCGAGAGCCGGACAGACTCCCAGTCCGTCCCGGAAGAGGTCACCATGTCACGTACCGTCAGGCGCGGGCGCCCGCCGTCCGCGGCCCGGTCAAGCAGCGCCCCGGCCACGAACCTCCTGGCCCGGGACAGCGCGGGCCCGTCTGACGATGGGGAGACCTTTTCCCTTTCCACGCACCGATTGTAAACGCCGGGGAATGGAAAAGTCATAACATGGCCGCGGGAAATGTAACAAAACTATGAAATCAGGCGCCGGGGGCGAGGCCCCGCGCTACTGCCCGGCGGGCTGGTCGATCATGTAGCCGGTCTTGGAGATGGTGCGGATGAGCACCGGGCGGTCCGGCTGCCGCTCTATCTTGCGGCGCAGGCGGCTCACCCAGGTCCGCAGTATCTGGATGTCGTCCCGGAACTCGGGGCCCCATATCTTGGTCAGCAGGTCGCTGTAGAGGATGAGCTTGCCGGGGTTCCGCGCGAACTCGCACATCAGGAGCCACTCGATGCGCGTCAGCTGGATTTCCCGCTCGCCGATGACGACGAGGTGCCGGTTCAGGTCAACGGTGATGTCCCCCAGCGTGATGACGGCGGCGGCGCGCCGTTCGTCGTCGGGCAGCAGCCGCCGCCGCACGGACTCGATGCGCGCCACGAGCTCGTCGGGACTGAACGGCTTGGCCAGGTAGTCGTCGGCGCCGAGCTTGAGGCCCTTCACCTTGTCGTCGCTGGCTTCCCGGGCGCTGAGGATGATGACCGGCACCGAGGACCCGGCCCGGAGCTGCCTGAGGGTCTCGAAACCGTCCAGGCCCGGCATCATCACGTCCAGCACGACGAGGTCCGGCTGCTCCGAGGCCGCCAGCTCCAGCGCCTCCCGGCCGCTCGTCGCCGTGAGCGCCCGGTAGCCGGAGCTCTCCAGCTTCACCTTGAGGAAATTGAGGATACGGGGCTCATCGTCAACGACCAGGATGCGAAACTCCTTCAAACTACCTCCCAGCCCGGTAACGCTCGGTGCGCCCTTAGATAATACCGGCCCGGCTTCGGCCGTGTCAATTGCCGCGGCCGGCGGCACGGCGGTCCCGGCAGGGGCAAATGTTATGCTTTTGAAAGATTAAGGTGCCGCATGTTATTACTTTGCAACGCCGCCGCAACTAAAATGTGCCCGTAGCGGTAAGGTGGCGTTGGCCGATAGCGCAGCCGGTACCTTCCCGCCGAACGGCGTTATGACTCTTCCGGCTGCCGGGAAAAATTCATGAACGAAACCTCCGGGAAAAAGGTGATCCTCATCGTTGACGACCAGCCCCGGATGCTGCGGTTCATGGAGATAGAGCTCAAGCTCTCGGGGTTCGACGTCGTCACCGCCACCTCGGGCCGGGAAGCCCTCGCTATCGTCCGCTCGGGCGGGCCGGACCTCATGATACTGGATATCCTCATGCCGGACATGGACGGCTACGAGGTGCTCGGCGAGCTGCGCGCCTTCAGCGAGCTGCCGGTCATCGCGGTGAGCGCCAGCATCAGCAACTCGGCGAAGGCGCTGGAGGCCGGGGCGAACTACTTCTTCGCCAAGCCCTTCCGGGCCAGCGAAATCGTCCCCAAGATGAACGAGTACCTGGAAGGATAGACCCGCGGTGCGGGAACCGCCCACGTCCCCCCGGGCGGTTTCCCGCGCCGCCTGACGCCGGAGGCCGACGGCCTCCCCGCGTTCCTATCAGCCGCCGGGCGCGCACGCCTCGGACGGCGCGATGTTGAGCCGCTCGATGTTCCGGCTGCCGCAGGCCGGGCAGGTCCGGCCCTTTTCCTCGGTCGGGCCCCTGGCCGCCGGCATGGTGAAATCCCGCAGGCAGTTGTGGCAGGTATACTCCCAGTCCGGCGGGCCGAGCTTGCAGGCGGCGCAGGTCTCGATATCCGGTCGCTTCATGCCTCCATTATACCACCCCGGGGTACCGATTGCCCCCCGCCCCGCCAAACGGGTATCATGGAGAGGCATGAAGACGAGCGATTTCGATTACCATTTGCCCCCGGAGCTCATCGCCCAGCACCCCCTCGAGACGCGGGACGCCTCCCGCCTGCTCGTGGTCAGCCGGAGCGACGGCTCCCTCGCCCACCGGCGGTTCCGCGACCTCCCCACCTTGCTCCGCCCCGGCGACGTCCTCGTCTTCAACGACAGCCGCGTCATCCCGGCCCGGCTCAAGGGCGTCCGCGCCGGCAGCGGCGGCGCCGTGGAACTGCTGCTGCTGCGCCGCCTGGAGCCCGGCCTCTGGGAAACCCTCGTCAAGCCGGCCAAGCGCCTCCGCCCCGGGGCCGCGGTGGACCTCGGCTCCGGGCTGACCGCGGAAATCGTCGCCGCCGCTGACGAGGGCCTGCGCACCGTCCGCTTCAGCGACGAGGCCACGATCTTCGGCCTCGGAGAGATGCCGCTGCCCCCCTACATCCACGAGCCCCTCGCGGACCCGGAGCGCTACCAGACCGTCTACGCGCGGGAGACCGGCAGCGCCGCCGCCCCCACCGCCGGCCTCCACTTCACCCCAGAGATGCTGAAAGAGCTGGAGGCAATGGGCGTCGAGTGCGTCTACACGACCCTCCACGTCGGGCTGGATACCTTCCGCCCCGTCACCGCCGAGGACCCCCGCGACCACGTCATCCACCAGGAGTACGGCGTGGTGGGCAGGGAAGCGGCGGACGCCGTGTCCGCCGCCAGGCGGGAGGGACGGCGGGTCATCTGCGTCGGCACCACCGCCGTCCGGCTCATCGAGCAGGCCGCCGCCCTGAGCCAGGACCGGCCCGTGGAGCCCTTCGAGGGCTGGGCCGACCTCTTCATCCTGCCCGGCTACCGCTTCCGCGTGCCGGACGCCCTGCTCACCAACTTCCACCTGCCCAGGTCCAG
>DAOUEG010000123.1:0-8310 GCA_034430495.1 Dehalococcoidales bacterium | reverse complement strand
CCGTCATGTTGCCCATGAGGGGCAGCACCCGCGCGATGAAGGAGGTCTCGCCTTCCCAGTACCTGGAGCTGAGCAGAATGGTGCTGACGAGTCCCCAGGACATGAACGCGCAGAGCGCGTGGGGGACGATGAGCCAGGCGAGCAGGGCGCCCCGCCCGATGAAGGCGTCCGCGGCGGAGGTCTGGAAGCGGTAGGCGGCCGGGTTCGGCAGGCGGCCGTAGAAGATGCCGCAGAGGACGGCGGCGACGGCGAGCAGCGCCAGCGGCAGGCCTATGAAGCTGAGCCGGAACCGGACGCGGTCCGGCGCGGGGCTGGCGGGCGGTTGTTCCGTGGTAATGGCGGTCACCTCGCGGCTGGTGTGGACACTACTACTATACCATATCCGGCACCGCGCAGGCGTGGTATACTACGCGGAGAATACGAAGAGACGGACATGAAAAACGTATCCGGTAAGGCAATCGTGGCGGCACTGACGGCGCTCTTGCTGGCGATGGCCGGTTGCGCGAAACCGCCGGTCATCGAGCGCTTCCCGGTCCAGCTGGAACCGGCGGCAACGGTACTCACGGCCCTGCTGCCGGGCACCCTGGGCGTGCGGGACGGCTATCTGGCCGTCAACAACGATATCATCCTCTGGCCGTACGGGTTTACGCTCGATACGAGCGGCAAGGTCCCGCGTGTCCTCGACGGGAACGGCAACGAGGCAGCCCGCTACGGGGAGAAAATCGTGCTGGGGGGCGGGTCCATCGCCGCGTCCTGGGCGGAGGAGAAAGTGGGCATGGATCTGCCGGACGGGGCGTACTGGCTCACCGGCAACGTCGTGCCGCGGGAAGAGTGGCCGGGCTGGGTCAAGTGAGGCGCGGCGGGAGCTAGGAGCCGCAGGAGGAGCAGGAGCCGCCCGAGCAGGAGGAGCAGGACGAGGTGCCGCTGGCGCCGGGCACGGCCTTGGCGACGCCGCCCATGGACTGGCTGAAGGCGGCGAAGACGGAGAGCTTGCGCCGGGCGGCCGCCTTGCAGGACGGGCACTCGCAGGGCTGGTCGGACTGGCTCAGGGGGCGCATTTTCTCGAAGGTGGTGTCACACTCGGGGCAGACGTATTCGTAAATCGGCATGGTTGGTTCTCCTGGTACCAGTGTAGCAAAAATAAGGCAAAAGTCAAAGGGCAAAGGGCAAAACCGACGAGGCAGGGACGGGCCAATTCCGGGCAGACTTTGACACCGGCGCGGAAGTTTTCAAAAATCGGCGAATTTTACAAAACGTGTCCTTTTTCCAGCTACGGAGCGGGCAAGACTGCCCCGGTCACCATCCGGGCGGCCCGGTTCAGCTTTGAAATTGCGAGTTTTCCAGACGCACTACACCCCCGTGCGGCAGCGTTTTCATGCCGCACGAGGACTATACCGTACAATTGTTCTATTGTCAAGCGGATTTTGTCGCGGGCAATCACTTGCCGGGGCGGCGCGGCGGGGTGTAGCATGGGGCGGATGGAGAGAAAAATGCTGAAGAAACTTGACATAACAACGAACCACCGGGTGGAGTTCAAGGACGTGACCTCGCAGGTGCGGCAGGCGGTGCGGGGGAGCAACGTCCGCGACGGGGTCTGCCACGTCTACGTGCCCCACACGACGGCGGCGGTCACCATCAACGAGCACGCGGACCCGGACGTGGTGCGGGACATCATGGCGGGGCTGGAGCGGATGGTGCCGGAGGGGGCGGGCTACGCGCACGCGGAGGGCAACTCGCCGGCGCACCTCAAGGCGGCGCTGCTGGGGGAGTCCGTCACGGTCCTGGTGGCGAACGACGACCTGGTGCTGGGGACGTGGCAGGGGATTTTCTTCTGCGAGTTCGACGGGCCGCGGAGCCGGAAGCTGTACGTGAAGGTGGTGGGGGAGGAGTAGGCGCTACTCTGCGAAGCCGTGCCACGCGGTGAACTCGTCCAGATTCAAGCGGGTCCGCGGGAAGTTGTTGATGGGAGCCTCGAAATCCGGGTAGCCGATGGCCACGCCGAAGCAGATGAGCTTGCTGTCCGGGATATGGAACATCTCCCGGTAGAACTCGGGCCAGTAGGTCACCATAGACATGAGGCAGGTGCCCAACCCGTGTTCCAGTGCGGCCAGGCAGAGCGTCTGCGCTATCATCCCGATGCCGAGCCAGGCCCGGGCGGTCAGCTCCTTTTCCACCAGGACGATGACGCCGTTGGGCGCGCCGAAGAAATTGGCGGCCGTCGTCCGGGGGTCCGGCCTGGAGATAAATCCCTGCATCTGCTTGCCCATGGCCTTCTGGCGGGAGACGAACGGCTCCGGCATGGGCGGGTAGGGGATGTCCGGGTGGGCGGGCACCGCCTGGCCGTCCGGTCCCGGCTTCATGGCGGCGTTGAGGCGGCGTTTCACCTCCTCCATGACGGGGCCGCCGAGGACGATGAACTCCCACGGCTGGGTGTTAGAGCCGGAGGGCGACCACTTGGACGTCTCGATGAGCTTCTTCAGGACGTTCCTCGGGACGGGGTCCGGCTTGAAGGAGCGGATGCTGCGGCGGTTCAGGATGGCTGAAATGAGGTCCATTGGGTTACTCCATGATTGGGATTTTTCTCAATGATAGCACGCCGGCGTGCTACGCGTCTCACGCCGGTGCCACGTGGATGGGCGGGAAGGCATCTTCTTCTGTGATAAGTTGTGGTACATACTATTGACTTTGATAGTGGAATGTGTTACAAATAATGTTAAGTAGTATATTATGATATGTATTAGTGTATCTTAGTATATATTGGTGATATATATACAGCGGTAGAAGGTAAATATATGGTTACGCGGGTTTCCAACAGGAAAAACAATCAAATTTCCATTTCCATCAAGAAAGAATTGATAGAATTAGCTGATCAAGTCGCCAGGGAGACCAATACGAATCGAAGCAAGGTTATTTCCGATTGCCTCGAAGAATTAGCCCGTCAAAGAAAAGAACAATTAATGATCAAATACTATCAATATATGGATTCCGAAAAGGAAAAATTTCTCAACAATACCCAACGGGTAATTAGTGATATTGTGGCAGGTTGGGGCGATTAGCGATGACCTCAGCATATCCGCTGGTCAAGAGGGGGGAAATATACATGGTCGATTGGGGTGGAGCGGCGGGTATTCATCCAGCGCTCATTATTCAGAACGACACGGGCAATCAGTATAGTAGTTCGACTATTGTTGCGTACATGACCCATACTCCATCAAAAGGCCTCCCCATTCTCGTGGATTTCAAAGATCATGAGAGTAGTCTGGACCACGGTGGTTCTGTTGACTTGGGGCGAATCATGACTATTCCCAAATCAATGCTGAGGGAAAAGAAGGGAAGTCTATCCAACAAATTGATGCAAAAAGTAAACGAGGCTATCTTGCTCAGCCTCGGAATAGATGATTAAAAGGAAATATTTCCTGTGGTAGTCGTGTTGTCCTATCCGCCCCTCGCCGGCTGCTCCCGGGCGACTAGACATCCAGCAGGTTGAACCCGCTGGCCTTATCGGGCAGGCGTTTGGCGTCCACGCCGAGGAGCTCGTAGATGACGGCCTCGCCGACGAGCCAGGTGGTCACGCCGGGGCGCAGGCAGCCGGTGAGGGTGCGGCCGCCCCGCCCGAGGGCGGCGTGGATGTGGAGCACCGGTCTGCCGTGCTCGTCCGGGGCGATGATACCGACCCCGGCCACCTCGTGGGCGCCGTCCACCGGGAGGAGCACCGGGTCCGGCGGCATCTCGTCCGTGTAGCGCGGGCCGCTCACCACCTGCCCGCCGCCGATGCCCCCGATGAGCACGACCTGGGCTACTTTGATGTCTTTCTCTCTGGCGAACGCTTCCAGGCAGTCCGGCACGACGTCCCCGTCCTCCAACCGGACGACAAAGACCCTTCCCAGTGTCCCTTCGGTGGCTTTCATGGCAAATTGAAATACTGGAGGGCGAGCCTGATTTTCTCTTCGAGGTCGAGCTTCTCGTCCGCCGGCAGCGCGGCGACGGCCTTGACCGCCTCGGCGGGGGAGTAGCCGAGCGCGGTCAGCGCCTGGAGGACGTCCTTGGTGTTGCCGGCGGTCGGCTCGGCGGCGGTGGACACCCAGCCGGCGCCGATCTTCTCCTTGAGCTCCAGGATGATGCGGCCGGCCACCTTCTTGCCGATGCCGGGAATCATGTCCAGCATGTCGGCGCTCCCGGTGGCGATAGCGGTGGCAATCTGCTCCGGGGTCAGCGTGGAGAGCATGGCCAGGGCGAGCTTCGGGCCGAGGCCGGTCACGCCGAGCAGCGTCTCGAACGTCCACAGCTCGTCCGGCGAGGCGAAGCCGAACAGCGTCAGGGCGTCCTCCCGCACCTGGAGGTGGGTGAAGACCTTGACCTGCCGGCCCGGCGTGCCGAGGGCGCTCAACGTCGTGGTCGGCATGAGCACGGCGAAGCCCACGCCGCCGACGTTGATGACGGCGCGGTCCGTCCCGATGGATTCGAGCGTCCCGCTCAGGCTCGCTATCATTTTTGGCCCTCCCGGTCCACGAGCTCGTCGAGGTGGACGGCCTGCCGGTGGCAGATGGCCACGGCCAGGGCGTCGGCGGCGTCGTTCGGCTCCGGAACCTCCCGCAGCCCGAGGTGGAGGCGCACCATCTCCTGCACCTGCTCCTTGCTGCTGGCGCCGTGGCTGGCCACGCGCTGCTTGACCTCGGCGGGGGTGTACTCGAAGCAGGGGAGGTGGCTCCCGGCGGCGGCGAGCATGGCGATGGCCTGGGCGCGCCCGATGGCGAGGGCCGAGCGGACGTTCTTGGCGACGAAGGGCTGCTCGACGGCCACGGCGTCCGGCCGGTGTCTGGCGATGAGCCCGCTGAGCTCGGTATGGATAAAAAGCAGGCGCTCCCCGATGGGGGAGCGTTCCTTCATGGCGATGGTGCCGTACTCGATGAGGGTGAGGTCGTCGCCGTCACAATCAATGAGGCCGTAGCCCATGACGATAGTGCCGGGATCAATCCCCAAAATCTTCATGCCGTCCGTCAGGCCGCGTAGGCCTCCGCGGCGGATTCCGGGATATCCGCGTTGGAGTAGACGTTCTGGACGTCGTCGAGCTCTTCCAGCCGTTCCATGAGGCGGAGGGCCTGGACGCCGGTCTTCTCGTCGAGCTCGACCATGGTCTTGGGGACCATGCTGGTCTCGCTGGACTCTATCTCGACGCCCATCTTGCCGATGGCCTCGCGGACCTTCTCCAGGTCCTCGGGGAGGGTGGTGACCTCGATGTAGTCGGCCCCGGTATTGACGTCTTCGGCGCCGGCGTCAATGGCGGCGAGGGCTATCTCGTCCGGGTCCCTGTCCCCGGGGTTGACGACGATGACGCCCTTGCTATCGAACATCCAGGCCACGCAGCCGGCCTCGCCGAGGCTGCCGCCGTACCGGGTGAAGGTGCTGCGCACCTCCTGGATGGCCCGGTTGCGGTTGTCCGCCAGGGCGCTGACGAGGATGGCGATGCCGCTGGGGCCGTAGCCTTCCAGGGTCAGCTCGGAGAGCTGGCCGCCCTCGATTTCGCCGGTGCCTTTCTTGATGGCGCGCTCGATGTTGTCCATCGGCATGTTGGCATCGCGGGCCTTCTGGACGGCGAGACGGAGCCGGAAGTTCATGTCCACGCTGCCGCCGCCCTCCCTGGCCGCGATGATAATCTCACGGGTAAGTTTGGTGAAGAGCTGCCCCCGCCTGGCATCGGTCACGCCCTTCTGGTGCTTGATAGATGCCCACTTCGAATGCCCGGACATACCTTCTTCCTCCCTGCCGTTCGGCGTCGTCCTCCATTTTATCATGCGGGGTACGGCCGGTCAAAGGAAACGGCGGCCCGCGGCGGCGGGGCAGGCTTGTCTTGGGGCCCGCGTCCCCGTATAATTTCAAGAGGGCGGACGCTTTCCGCCGCGAGGTGCTGCGCTGAATACCACGCTGGCCATCATCGGCATCGTCATCGTAGCCGGGCTTGTCGTCACCACGTTCGTGGTGCAGACGGTGCGCACGGCCCGGTCCGCGGTGGGACGGGTGCTGTCGCTCTTCCGCGAGGCCAAGCATAACGAGGGCCTGGCGCGGAAGTTCGGCTACCGGGGCCGGGTACTGCCGTTCAAGACGGAGGCCTGGCTGCGCCACAAGCGGGACGTGGACTTTCTGCCGGCCGACCTGCTGGAGCAAATGAACACGACCTACGAGGAAATCTTCCGCCTCAACGAGACCATCGCGGCCTCCGTGGAGCGGCACCAGGAGAGCCACCTCAACACGGTCAACACGGCCCCGGTCCAGGAGCAGCTCGGGCTGATAAAGCGGCAGCTCGACCGGTGGACCGTCAAGAACATCAACAACCCGGAGTACGCCCCGAAGCGGCCCCGGTTCCTCTGGTTCTGACGGCCCCGGCCCGGCCCCGGGGGTATCCATCGAGTCATCCCGGTTCCGCGGACGGTGG
This sequence comes from Dehalococcoidales bacterium, assembly GCA_034430495.1. Taxonomy (GTDB): domain Bacteria; phylum Chloroflexota; class Dehalococcoidia; order Dehalococcoidales; family RBG-16-60-22; genus DAOUEG01. The sequence continues at coordinate 1,880 of DAOUEG010000123.1, read as the reverse complement.
ACGAAGGACCCCGGTCAGTGGGGAACAAGCCTCACGGTGGCCTCCCTGCCCCGGGATTCTTCGGTCGTCCGCCTGGGGCGGACTCCCTCAGAATGACATCGAGGCACGGGCGGGGCGTCTCAGCCGTCGAGGCGTCCCTTGAGGCTGTCCCGCAGTCCCGCCAGCCGCTGCTTCATCTCCGGGGAGCGGATGTTTTCCGTCGTCATGATGTAGGCGTCTTCCCGGTTGTCCAGGTAGTAGTGCTTGCGGACGCCGCGCTCGGTGAAGCCGTACTTGGCGTAGAGGCGCTGGGCGATGGTGTTGGAGACGCGGACCTCGAGCGTCAGAAACGAGGCGTGGAGGTCCGCGGCGAGGTCGAAGGTGGCGACGAGGAGGTACTCGCCGAGGCCGCGGCCCTGGTAGGCGGTGCGGACGGCGATGTTGGTGATGTGGGCCTCGTCCACGATGACCCAGATGCCGGAGAAGCCGGCGAGGTAGTCCCCGGTGGGGGTAGAGCGGAGGTGGGCATCGCGGTGGCGGGAGGCACGCCACGGGAGCAGGCGGCGGAGGAAGGCGGGCCGGGGAGGAGGGGGCGGCGGGGGAGGGGGAGGGGGAGCATCGGTGCGGCGGTCGTCATCGCAGAGGACGATGTAGTGGGCCATGCGGTTGTTGAGCTCCTGGCGGTAGTTGGGGGCGGGCCACTGGGTGGGGAAGGCCTCCCGGTCAATTGCCTGGACCTGATCCAGGTCCGCGGCGGTCATCTGGCGGATGGAAAACGTCAAGGTGTCTGCTCTGCTCCGAAGCTATTGGGGATATTGTAGCATATTTAGAATTGAAGAGTGATAATCATAGCAACACATTCGGAGAGTGAATAATCCATACACACTTGACCAAATTATTGACGAAAAACAAAGTTGCCACTGGTTTACTATTGACGAAACGCGATTGATAATATACTTTAGATAATAAATTCGAGATAATGATTTAAGTATCGAAGAGGTAAGGTACACATGGAAGAAAAATTCATCAAAATCGACCTACATGTTCACACTCCTGCCTCGAACGTTTGTTATAAGAATAGAATTGATGATGAGTATCTAAGTATCCTGAAGCAAGCAAAATCATTGGACATTAAAATCATTGGAATTACCGATCATAACACGATAAACGGGTATAAAAAACTAGAGGAAATAAGGGATTTATTAAGTAACGAACGTGAATCACTCAAAAAGATAACGGATTCGGAGCAGGTAAAAACAAGGGTGAATGAAATTTCATCGACTCTGACATTATTTGAAGATATCCTAATACTCCCAGGTGTAGAATTCGAAGCTCGACCTGGAATTCATCTGCTTATCATATTTAGTCCGGATACTAATATTCAACGAATTGAGAAATTTTTAGATGAGGGTGGTTACGGTCCAGATAACTCTGGTGCTGAGGATCCTATTAAACTATCAAATTGGGATGTACTGAACTTGTTTGAACATACCAGAAATTTCGATTGTATAGTAATCGATGCTCACACGGATTCAGATAAAGGAATATGGAATTCAACAAAAGGAAAATTTAGGCAAAATTGCCTTGTTTCGGAACGATTGACGGGTATATGTTATAAAAGCGAAGAACAGCGCGACAATATTAGGAACTTGTTGATTCAGTACAAACGCGCCAATCCTGTAGCCTTTTTAAAATTTTCTGATGCTCATGTCTCAAATGATGTAGGTTCGGTTTCGACATGGGTAAAAATGGATGATATTTCGTTTAGTTCACTCAAACGAGCGTTCTCAAACCCTTTGGAGTTTGTAACGACTGAAGAGCCGTCAATGGCTGACATTTTTAACAAGTTGATCCAATTGCCGAATTCTTTTGGCATCGCTCGAGTTGAAACTAAGGAAGAA
>DAOUEG010000122.1:0-2233 GCA_034430495.1 Dehalococcoidales bacterium | reverse complement strand
CGAAGGCTTCAAGACGCCCATGCCCCTCATGGGCAGCCGCTGGGGCCGCAAGGCGGGCAGCCTGCTGCTGGCCGAGCTGTAGCCTGTGTGGCGAAGGTTTGCCCGCCCTCCGTGTGGTGAGCGCCCCGCCTGCGGCCTTAGGTCGTGGACTTTGTGGACGGCGTGGACGACTTCCAGGACTCCGTGCCCCCCTACCGCTTCGCCTTTGCGGCGGCGCCCTTCCTTGGCTTCGCCGGCTCGTCCTCCAGCGCGGCGTCCAGGATCTCCTCCACCTTGTCCACGAAGATGAACTTCATGTGCTCCCTGGCGTAGTCCGGGATGTCCTTCAGGTCCTTCTCGTTGCGTTCGGGCATGATGACGGTCTTGATGCCGGCGCGGCTGGCGGCCAGGACCTTCTCCTTGATGCCGCCCACGGGCAGGACCTTGCCGCGCAGGGATATCTCGCCCGTCATGGCCACGTCGTGGCGCACCTTGCGGCCGGCGCAGACGCTGGCCAATGCCACGGCCATCGTGCCGCCGGCCGAGGGGCCGTCCTTCGGGATGGCGCCGGCCGGCACGTGGATGTGGAAGTCCTTCTGGCCGAACAGCTCGGGGTCGATGCCGAAATCCCCGGCGTGGGCATGCACGTAGGTGAGGGCCGCCTGGGCGCTCTCCTTCATCACGTCGCCCAGCTTGCCGGTCAGCGTCAGCTTTCCGTCGCCGGGCGTCATGGTGCTCTCGATGAAGAGGATGTCGCCGCCGGTGGGCGTCCAGGCCAGTCCGGCCGCCACGCCCGGCTCGCTGACGCGCTCGGCCACCTCGGAGATGAACTTGACCGGCCCGAGCAGCTCCTCCAGCTCCTCCTGGTCGACGAGTTCCTGCGCCTGCTCGCCCATGGCGATCTTCTTGGCCGTCTTGCGGCAGAGCGAGGCGATCTCGCGCTCCAGGTTGCGCACGCCGGCCTCGCGCGTGTAGCCGTTGATGAGGCTGCGCAGGGTCTCGTCGGGGATGGATATCTGGTCGGCGCTCAGGCCGTTGTACTCGACCTGCTGGGGCACCAGGTAGCGGCGGGCGATCTGGAGCTTCTCCTCCTCGGTGTAGCCGGGGAACTCGAGGATCTCCATGCGGTCCTTGAGCGCCGGCGGCACCGGGTCGATGAAGTTGGCGGTGCAGATGAACATGACCTTCGAGAGGTCGAAGGGCACCTCCAGGTAGTGGTCGGTGTATGTGGAATTCTGCTCGGGGTCGAGGACCTCCAAGAGCGCGCTGGCCGGGTCGCCGCGGAAGTCGGCGCCTAACTTGTCCACCTCGTCGAGCATGAAGACGGGGTTGTTGGAGCCGGCCTTGCGCAGGGCGCTGATGATGCGGCCGGGCAGGGAGCCGATGTAGGTGCGGCGGTGGCCGCGTATCTCGGCCTCGTCGCGGGTGCCGCCGAGGCTGACGCGGATGTACTTGCGCCCCATGGCGCGGGCGATGGACCGGCCGATGCTGGTCTTGCCCGTGCCGGGCGGGCCGACGAAGCAGAGGATGGAGCCGCTCATCTCGCCACGCAGCTTGCGCACGGCCAGGAACTCCAGCACGCGCTCCTTCACGTCCTCCAGGCCGTAGTGGTCCTCGTCGAGGATGCGGCGCGCCTCGTCGAGGTCCAGGTTGTCCGGCGTGCTCTCGTTCCACGGCAGCGCGATGATCCAGTCCAGGTAGGTGCGGGCGACGGTGTACTCGGGGCTGGCCGGGTTGATGCGCTCCAGCCGTGTCAGCTCGCGCTCGGCCTCCTTGAGGACTTCCTCGGGGAGATTCTTCTCCTCGATCTGCTGGCGCAGCTCCTCGGCCTCGGCGGTCTGGCTGTCGGTCTCGCCGAGCTGGTCCTGGATGGCCTTGAGCTGCTGGCGCAGGTAGTACTCGCGCTGGCTCTTGTCGATCTCGCTGCGGGCCTCGGTCTGGATGCGCTGGGCGACCTCCATGTATTCCATCTCGCGGGCCAGCAGGCGGGTGACGAGCTGGAGGCGCTCCTTGACGTTGAGGGTCTCGAGCACCTTCTGTTTGTCCTCGGTCTTGAGGGCCAGCCGGTAGGCTATCAGGTCGCAGAGCGAGCCGGGGTCGTCGACGTTGGCCACGGCCACCTTCACGGTGTCGTCGACGTTGGGCATCATCTCGATGAGTGCGGTGAACTGCTCGCGCAGGTTGCGGAACAGGGCGCTGGCCTCCACGTCCTCGACCTCGACGTCCGGGCGGTGGTGGACCTCGGCGCGCAGGA
>DAOUEG010000121.1:0-20460 GCA_034430495.1 Dehalococcoidales bacterium | reverse complement strand
TTGATGTCCTCGTCAACTGCGCCGGCGTCTGGAAGATGGGCCTGCCCCTGCTCGACTGCCCGGAGGAGGACTGGGACCGCATCGTGGATACCAACCTCAAGGGCACCCACCTCTGCTGCCGGGCCGCCGGGAAGATCATGGTGGAGCGGGGCGGCGGCAGCATCGTCAACCTGTCCTCCCAGGTGGGTATCAACCCGGGCGCCAACATCGGCCCCTACGGCGTCTCCAAGGCCGGCATCATCATGCTGACGCGGGAGCTGGCGCTCGAGCTCGGCCCGCAGGGCGTGCGGGTGAACGCGCTGGCACCGGGCGTCGTCAAGACGGACTTCAATCGCTTCATCTGGGAAAAGCCGGAAGACGAGGCCCGCGCCGCCAGGGGCGTGCCGCTCGGCCGCCTCGCCGAGCCGGAGGACGTCGCCAGGGCGGCGCTCTTCCTCGCCTCGGACGGGGCCGCCTACGTCACCGGGGCCGTCCTGCCGGTGGACGGCGGCTGGCACGTCTAGAGGTCAGTTCTCCCAGCGCAGCTTCCGCCCCCCGAGCAGGTGCATGTGGAGGTGCGGCACGAGCTGCCCGCCGTCCGGGCCGCTATTGACGGTCAGCCGGTAGCCGTTCGCCAGCCCCTTGTCCCTCGCCAGCTGGTTGGCGACCTTCGTCAGCTTGCCCACGAGCGGCGTGTCCGCCTCGTCCATCTCCGCCAGCGACGGGATGTGCTTGCGCGTGATGACGAGCAGGTGCACCGGCGCGACCGGGCTGATGTCCGGAAAGACGAGCACGTCGTCGTCCTCGTAGAGGATGTCGGACGGGATTTCCCGGTTGATTATCTTGCAGAAAATGCAGTCGTTTTCTGCCACGGGTTCTCCTTACAGGTCTATCCAGACCTTGCCGGCCGGGGAGGGCGGCGCCTTCATGTCCATGACGGTGGCCTTGCCGCCGGTCATCTTGAACACGCCCACGTAGTCCCAGCCTTCCGCCTCGATGCCGGGCTTGTAGAAGGTCCGCTTCTCGGCAATCTCTTCCTTGAGCACCTGGTTCGTCTCCGGCAGCAGCTGGCCGGCCACGCGGAGCTGGACGCCGTCCGCGAAGTAGCAGATTTCCACCTCCGGGTTGCCCATGAGCTGCTTGAAGACGTCCTTGTTGGACTGCATGGCGAAGATGATGCCGTTCTCGTCGGCGCGGAACGTGCCCATGGCCCGCACGTGCGGCGTGCTGCCGGTGGCGGTCGCCAGATAGGCGGTCGGGTGCTTGGTGATGAAGCTGAGGATTTCGGCCTTGTCCATGTGGTCCTCCTGATTACGAGCTAGCTAAATTCTACGGTGGCCGGCGGCGGCTGTCAACCGCGGCGGGGCCGTCTTGATTTTCCCGGGCCGGCCCCTGATAATGCAAGGTAAGGGGGTATCCCCCCGGAGACAGCCGATGATTGAAGACGAACGCTACTCGCACCTCGACGCCGCTGCCCGCGCCCGGCACGGCCTGCGCCCGGACGACCGGGTGACGCCCAGGGAAGCCTACCTTTCCCGGCGCAAGTTCCTGGCCGGCCTCGGCGTGGCGGCCTCGCTGGCCCTGCTGGCGAGCTGCACCAAGTCGCTTCCCTCCGGCACGAGCGGCAACCTGACGTCGCTGACCCCGGACCCGCGCTTCGACGGCCTCACCGACGAGCTCGGCGACAAGCTGACGAGCTACCAGGACATCACCCACTACAACAACTACTACGAGTTCGCCTACGATAAGTCCTCGCCCGCCAGGCTGGCCGCGGACTTCCCCACCTCCCCGTGGACGGTCAAGGTCGGCGGGCTGGTGAAGTACCCGGCCGAGCTCAGCGTCGCGGACCTCGTCAGCAGCTACCCGCCGGAGGACCGCATCTACCGGATGCGCTGCGTGGAGGCGTGGTCCATGGTCGTCCCGTGGTCCGGCTTCCCGCTCCGCAAGCTGCTCGACGACGTCCAGCCGACCCCGGAGGCCAAGTACGTCAGGTTCCTCAGCTTCTGGGACAAGAACCTGGAGCCCGGCGACCGCTCGCTGCCGTTCCCGTACTTCGAGGGCCTCCGCCTCGACGAGGCGATGGAGGACCTCACCATTCTGGCCACCGGTCTCTACGGCGAGCCGCTGCCGCCGCAGGAGGGCGCGCCCATCCGGCTCGTGGTGCCGTGGAAGTACGGCTTCAAGTCCGCCAAGGCCCTCGTGAGCATCGAGCTGACCGCCGACCAGCCGCCGACCTTCTGGTCGCAGCTGGCGTCGAACGAGTACGGCTTCTACGCCAACGTCAACCCGGACGTGCCCCACCCGCGCTGGTCCCAGTCCAGCGAGCGGCGCATCGGCGAGTCCGGCCGCCGCCCGACCCTCCTCTTCAACGGCTACGACCAGGTGGCCCCCCTCTACGCGGGCATGGACCTGGGCAGGTACTTTTGACGAACCGCCGCCTTGGGACGTGGCTGGCGGCAGCCGCCTACCTGGGGGCCGCGGTGCCGCTGGCCGTCATGCTCGTGGCGTGGTGGCAGGGGACCCTCTCCGTTGACCCCATCCGGGAGTTCCAGCTCCGCACCGGCCGCTGGGCCCTCGCCTTTTTGCTGGCGTCGCTGGCGCCCACGCCCCTCTTCAGGCTGACCCGCTGGGGCCCGCTGCTGGCGCTGCGGCGCGCCTTCGGGCTGGCGGCCTTCACCTACGTGCTCGTCCACTTTCTTAATTTCGTCTGGATAGACTACGGCTTCAACTTCACCTGGCTGCGGCAGGACCTGCTGGACAAGCGGTACGCCATCGCGGGGTTCGTGGCCTTCCTGCTCCTGCTGCCCGCCTTCGTGGCGACCTTTCCCGGCGCGAGGCGGCGCCTGGGCGCCAGGTGGTCGCGGGTGCGGTGGTTCGTCTACGCGGCGGCCGTCGTGGCGATGGTCCACCTCATCTGGACCATCAAGGTGGCCGGCTACACGCGGGGGCTGACCTACGCCGTTATCCTGGCGGTGCTGCTGGCGGTGCGGCTGCCGTGGGTGGCGCGGTGGTTGACGCTGCGGAAACCGGCCTAGCTTTTCGCCGCTCGCGGTGGGCCGGTCGAACCATGAGCGGGCCGACTATTTCAGCTTCTCGATGACGGCGTCCGCCACCTGTGAGGTGCCGACGGCGCCCGGGTCATCGCGGGTGGGCTTCATGTCGTAGGTGACGGCCTTGCCCTCCCTGATGACGGCGGCGATGGCCCGTTCCAGCCGCTCGGCGGCGTCCGTCTCTCCGAGGTGGTTGAGCATGAGCACGCCGGAGAGCATCATGGCCATGGGGTTGACCTTGTTCTGCCCGGCGTACCTGGGGGCGGAGCCGTGGGTGGGCTCGAAGAGCGCGATGCCCTCCCCGATGTTGGCGCCGGGGGCCAGTCCCAGCCCGCCGACGAGCCCGGCGCAGAGGTCCGAGATGATGTCCCCGTAGAGGTTCGGCGCCACGATGACGTCGTACTCCTGCGGGCGGCGGACCAGCTGCATGCAGAGGTTGTCAATGAGCGCCTCCCCGAACTCGATGTCCGGGTAGTCCCCGGCCACCTCCCGCGCCACGCTGAGGAAGAGCCCGTCCGAGAACTTCATGATGTTGGCCTTCATGGTGGCGGTGACCTTCTTCCGGCCGTAGCGCTTGGCGTACTCGAAGGCATACTTGACGATGCGCCGGGTGCCGCTCTCGGTAATCATCTTGATGGAGAGACCGCTGTCCGGCTTGATGACGTCGCCCTTCCTGGCGTTGATGAAATCAATGAGCTCGCCGGTCTCCGGCTCGTCCATCTCGAACTCGACCCCCGCGTAGAGGTCCTCGGTGTTCTCCCGGACGATGACGAGGTCCACGCCCTCGAACGGCGAGGGCACGCCGGGGTAGGTCTTGCAGGGGCGGACGCAGGCGTAGAGGTCGAGCGCCTTGCGGAGCGCCACGTTGACGGAGCGGAAGCCGGTGCCGACCGGCGTGGTGACCGGGCCCTTGATGGCCACTTTGTTCTTGCGGATGGAGGCGAGCACCTCGTCGGGGAGGGGCGTGCCGTACTTCTCGATGACGTCCGCGCCGGCGTGGCCGAGCTCCCAGTCGAACTCCACGCCGGTGGCTTCCAGCACGCGCCGGGTGGCCTCGCTGATTTCCGGTCCGACGCCGTCGCCGGGGATGAGGGTTACGGTATGCGCCACTTTTTCTTCCTCGTCGTTTGTTGATTCCGGCCGGGCCGGGAGCCGTTCCCGGTCCCGGACGGCGGCGGTTTACTTTTCGCCATGGATATTATATGATAGACACCACGGAAAAACGAGGTGCTCAAATGAAATTGAGTCTTCGTACGCTGTACGTGCTGCTCGGTATCTTCGCGGTCGTGCTCATCGTAGGGGTGGTGCTGCTCATCATCAGCTACCTGTAGACCGGGAACCCATCCCGGTGACGGTTTCCCACGGCTGGTACGCCAACCCGTCACGGGCGGATGACCTCCAGCCCATGTGCCCCCGTTGCCGGACCCGGAATGCCAACGACCTATAACCTGATATCCCCGTGTTTTTCTAGGTAGGGCATGATGCCGCCCTCGTCGAGGATGCGCCGCATGACCTCCGGTATCTTGCCGAAGGTGAGCACGCTGCCGTTGGTGAGGTCCCGCACCGTCCCCTCGGCAAGGTCCACCTGGAGCTCGTCGCCGTCGTCAATCTTGTCGGTATCGCAGATGAGCACCGGCAGGCCGAGGTTGATGGCGTTGCGGAAGAAGATGCGGGCCACGCTCTTGGCGAGGATGGCGCTCACGCCGGCCATCTTGATGACGAGCGGCGCGTGCTCACGGGACGAGCCGAGGCCGAAGTTGCTCCCCCCGACGACGAAATCGCCCGGCTTCACCTTGTTCACGAAGTCCTTGTCCGCGTCCTCCAGCACGTGCCTGGCGAGCTCCGGTAAATTGCTCCGCAGGTGGGCGTACCGGCCCGGGATGATGAGGTCCGTGGAGATGCTGTCGCCGAACGTGTGGGCCCTGCCTCGCAGCATCACAGCACCTCCCGGGGGTCGGTAATCTCGCCGGCCAGGGCGGAAGCGGCGGCCGTCTCCGGGCTGGCGAGGTAGATGAAGCCGTTGGGATTGCCCATGCGGCCGTGGAAGTTGCGGTTGGCGGTGGAGAGGCAGACCTCGCCGTCGCCGAGGGCCCCCTGGTGCAGGCCGAGACAGGGGCCGCAGCCCGGCGGCAGTATCATCGCCCCGGCGGCCGCGAAGTCCGCGATGTAGCCGGCGGCGATGGCCTCCTGCAGCACCCGCGGCGAGGCCGGCCCGATGATGAGCCGGACCCCTTTGGCCGGGCGCCGGCCCCTTAAAATGTCGGCCGCGGCGGCCAGGTCGTCGAGGCGGCCGTTGGTGCAGGTGCCGATGAACACCTGCTGCAGCTTCGTGCCTTTGAGCTCCAGGGCCAGGGCGGTGTTGTCCACGGTGTGGGGCCTGGAGACGGTGGGCTGGAGGGCCGCGCCGTCAATCTCGATGACCCGCTCGTAGACGGCGTCCGGGTCCGCTTCCAGCGGCGTGTAGTCCCCGCCGCGCCCCTGGGAAATCAGGTACTCGTGGGTGGTCTCGTCGGCGGCGAAGAGCCCCACCTTGGCCCCGGCCTCCACCGCCATGTTGGCGACGGTGAAGCGGCCGGACATCCTCATGTTCCTGACGGTGTCCCCGCGGAACTCCAGCGATTTATAGGTCGCGCCGTCCGCGCCGATGGTGCCGATGAGGTGGAGGATGAGGTCCTTGGCGCTGACACCTTTGGAGAACGCGCCGTTCACCTCCACCTTGATGGTCTCCGGCACGCGGAACCAGTTCTTGCCGAGGCCCATGGCCACGGCCACGTCCGACGAGCCCATGCCGGTGGCGAAGGCCCCCAGGCCGCCGGCCGTCACCGTGTGGGAGTCCGCCCCCACCACGACCTCCCCGGGGCGGGCGTACTCCTCGGCCACGCGCTGGTGGCAGACGCCCTCGCCGGCGTCGGACAGCACGGCGCCGCTCTCCTCGGAGAATTTCCGCAGGGTGATGTGGTCGTTGGAGAGGCTGGCGTTGGGGCTCGGGGCGGCGTGGTCCACGAAGAGCACCGTCCGCGCCGGGTTGGCGAGCTTCTTCATGGGGCTGCCCTGGAAGGCCCGCACCGTCAGCGGGCCGGTGGTGTCCTGCATGAAAGCCAGGTCCACGCGCGCGATGACGATATCGCCGGCCTTGGCGTCCGTGCCGGACTTCTCACTCAGTATTTTCTCGGCTAAGGTCTTTCCCATGACGTTCCTCTGAAACCATTATAAACGTAAAAAGGGCACCTTGTCATTCGGATACTGTCGCATTTTTGGATCGCCACTATCCACGTTACCTCGTCATTCCCGCGAAAGCGGGAATCCATCGCCGGTCCGGCACCGGTCAACGCGACGGAGGCGAAAGATGGCGAAAATCCCTCTCGCTCTCCCTTTGCAAAGGGTGACGCCGGACCCGCAGGCAAGCGGGAGCGGGGGCGTTTTGGACTCGTGCCCCTTGACCTACATCGGGATGTTGCCGTGCTTCTTCCAGGGCCGCGTCTCTTTCTTCGTCTTGAGGGCTTCCAGCGCGGTGATGATGTGGGCCCGCGTCCGGCTCGGCGCGACGACGGCGTTGATGTAGCCCATGCTGGCGGCCACGTAGGGATTGTAGAGCAGCTCCTGGTACTCGTTGACCTTCTGCTCCTTCATGGCGGCCGGGTCTTCCGCTCCCTTGATGTCCCGGGAGAAGATGATGTCCGCGGCCGCCTCCGCCCCCATGACGGCGATTTCCGCCTGCGGCCAGGCCATGGTGTAGTCCGCCCCTAGGCCCTGGCTGCACATGGCGATGTAGGCGCCCCCGTAGGCCTTGCGCGTGATGAGGGTCACCTTCGGCACCGTCGCTTCCGCGTAACACCAGAGCATCTTGGCGCCGTGCCGGATGATGCCGCCCCACTCCTGGTGGCTGCCGGGCATGAAGCCCGGCACGTCGGCGATGGTCAGCAGCGGGATGTTGAAGGCGTCGCAGAAGCGGATGAAACGGGTCGCCTTGTCGGACGCGTTGATGTCCAGCACGCCGGCCAGGAACTTCGGCTGGTTGGCGATGATGCCGACGACCTCGCCGTTCATGCGCGCGAAGCAGGTGATGAGGTTGACCGCCCACTGGCGGGAGGACTCCAGGAACTCGCCGTCGTCCACGATGGCGCTGATGACCTCTTTCATGTCGTAGCCCTGGTTGGCGTTGGCCGGGAGCACGTTTTCCAGGCGCTCCTCGGCCCGGTCGGGCCGGTCGGTCGGTTTCACCGCCGGGGCCTTCTCCTCGTTGTTGGAGGGCAGGTAGGCCAGCAGCTTCTTGATCTGGTCTATGGCTTCTTCGTCCGAGTTGGCGGTGAACTGGGTGACGCCGCTCTTGGTGGCGTGGGTCACCGCCCCGCCGAGGGCCTCGTTCTCTATCTCCTCGCCGGTGACGGACTTGACCACGGCGCTCCCCGTGATGAACATGTAGCTCGTCTTCTTGACCATGAAGATGAAGTCCGTCATGGCCGGGGAGTAGACGGCCCCGCCGGCGGAGGGGCCCATGATGGCGGAAATCTGGGGGATGACCCCGGAGGCGAGCGAGTTGCGGTAGAAGATGTTGGAGTAGCCGTCCAGGGAGTTGATGCCTTCCTGGATGCGGGCGCCGCCGCTGTCAATGAAGCCCACCGTCGGGGCCTTTATCTTCATGGCGAGGTCCATGATTTTGCAGATCTTCTTGGCGTGCATCTCGCCGAGGGTGCCGGCGCGGGCGGTGAAGTCCTGGGCGTAGGCGCAGACGGTGCGGCCGTTCACCTTGCCGAAGCCGGTGACCACGCCGTCCGCCGGGATGGTCGTCTTGTCCATGCCGAAGTTGGCGGCGCGGTGCTTCACGAAGAGGTCTATCTCCTCGAAGGTATCCGGGTCGAAGAAATAGGCCAGCCGCTCGCGGGCGGTCAGCTTGCCGGAGGCGTGCTGCTTCTCGATGGCCTTCTCGCCGCCGCCGGCCTTGAGTTCCTTTTCAAGGGCATTGAGCCGTTCCGTCTTCTCGTTCAAAGTGGGCGTACCTCACAGAAGAATTGAAGCTAAATAATCTTACCACGCGGGGAGAAGACCGGGCAAATACGAACTGGAGTTCGTAAACTACAGTGCGTATTTCAATCGAGGTTGCGCAGCCGCGGGGAGAACATGATGTAGCCGAGCGAGACCACCGCGAAGACGATGGCCAGCCCGCCGATGGCCCACTCCACGCCGAACCCCTGGGCCAGGATGCCGGCGAAGAAGGTGCCGAGACTGGAGAAGCCGATGCCCATCATAATGAAGCTCATTACCCGGCCGCGGTACTCCGGCTCCGTGTAGTGCTGGACGAGCGTGTTGCCGGCGGCCCGGTAGCCCGTCTGGCCGAGCCCGACAAAGATGACGGTGACGATCGAGAGCCACCAGATGGCCGAGAAGCCGAAGAACACCAGCGCGATGGCGTTGACGAAGCCGGTGACGAGCAAGGTGAGGCCGCGCCGGTGCCGGAAGCCGGAGGCGAGCGCCAGCGAGCCGATGATGGCGCCCACGCCGGACACGCTCATCAGGATGCCCTGGCCGCTCTCGCCGACGTGGAGGACGTTCTTGGCCAGCATCGGCAGGAGCTGCATGAAGGGCATGCCGCAAATCATGCCGATGATGGTGAAGATGAGGATGTGGAGCATCGTCCTCTCCCGCTTGATGTAGCGTAACCCGTCCACGATGTCCTTCCAGGCGCTCCGCCCCTCGCTCAGCTTCTGGGCCGTCCGCGGCATGAAGGCGATGCAGACCGCCCCGAAGGCGTACAGCCCGCCCATGATGTAGTAGACCGCCGCGTAGCCGAGGCCCGCCATCAGGAAACCGGTGGCCGCCGGGGCCAGAATGCGGAAGGTGTTCATGCCCATCATGTTGAGAGAGACGGCGTTCATGAGGAGGTCCGGCTCCACTATCTCGGCGATGATGGCCTGCCGGGCCGGCATCATCATCCCCATGATGCCCCCCTGGACGACCGAGGCGGCAATGAGTATCCACCAGGAGCCGGGGACCGTATCGCTCAGGTAGCCGACGGACAGGGTCACGCCGACGGCGGCGGAGACGATGGCCGAGCCGATCATGGCGACGATGAGGATGTACTTCTTGTGGAGCCGGTCCGCGATGGCCCCGCCCCAGAGCGAGAGCAGGATCATCGGGACGGCGTTGGCCAGCGCCGCCAGCCCCAGCACGACCCCGGAGTTGCTGATATCGTAGATGACCCAGGAGCGGGCCATCATGCCCATGTTCATGGAGGCCCACTGGCCGATCATGCCGACGTAGTAGAGGCGGAAGGTGCTATTCTGCAGCGAGGTGAAGGTATGGACGTTGGTGAACCGCATCAGGCCGCGCCCCCGCCGGTAAAGGGTGCGGCGCTGGCCGGGGGCTCGGCAGGGGTTCCGGGTCGGTCGGTCATGGAAGCGGCGCGGGCGTCCCTAGGACCGGGAGTACCGCTCTTCCTTCCATGGGTCGCCGTGCCGGTGGTAGCCGTTGGACTCCCAGAACCCCAGGACCTCGCGGTCCGTGAAGGTCAGCCCGGTCAGCCACTTGGCGGACTTCCAGAAATAGAGCCGCGGCACCACGAGCCGCACCGGGCCGCCGTGCTCGGCGGAAAGGGGCCCGCCGTCGTGCTGCGTGGCCAGGAGCACGTCCGGCTGGAAAAAGTCGTCGAGCGAGAGGTTGGTGGTGAAGCCGCCGGCGCCGTGCGCCGTGACGTGAGTGGCCTCCGGCTTGATGGCTGCCAGCGTGCGGAGGACCCCGGTGCTCACGCCGCGCCAGGTGTTATCGTAGTGGGTCCAGCGGGTGACGCAGTGGATATCCGAGAACACCTCGATGTGCGGCAGCGCCTGGAACTGCTCCCAGGTGACGACGGCCTCTTTCTCCACCAGCCCGTTGATGGTCAGCGTCCAGTCGGCCGCCTTCAGGTGGTGGACGTCGCCGTAGTGGAGGACCGGCCAGCGGTCGGTGGCGCGCTGGCCGGGCGGGAGGCGTTGTTCGCGGCGGGTATCCGGGCTGATGACTCTGTCCATCGTTCTGTCCAATACGATATATCGAATACCCTATCATAGCACACGGGGCGGCGCCGGGGAAACTGCGCCGGGGGCGCGTATTTCAGCCCTCGGTGACGAAGAAGACGGCGCCCTCGCCGGTCTCGCGGGAGGCGACGGCGAGCAGGTCGTGGTCCCGCCCCGGCACCACGAGAACGTTGCTCGGGCCCCTGCCGGTTTCTATCACTTCCTTGAAGAAGCCGCCGTCCCGGTACCGCAGCACGAAGAGCTCGCGCTGCCCCTCCCGGTTCCCCCCGATGAACGCCGCCTCGCCGCGCAGCCGGCCGCCCCGGATGGCGTGGCAGAAGGGGAGGGGTTCCGGGACGCGGTAGAGCGGCTGGTACGTGCCCTCCCGGAGCTTGTAGACGGTGAAGGTGTCCCCGTGGAAGGGCTCGATGGCCGCCAGTTCGTCCTCGCCGTCGCCGTCAATATCCGCCACGGCGATGTCCGAGACGGGCCGTCGAAATAGCTGCCGCGTCTCCCACGTCCCGCCCGGCCGCGCCGGGGGCGTGAGCTGGTACAGCCCCTCCTCGCCGGAAATGAGGACGCCCTCACTCGTCAGGCAGAAGCCGTGATTTTTATGGAGCGCCGGCAGCACCGGCGCGAGGACGGGTGGCGAGAAATCATCGTCGAGCTCCCCGGCCAGCACGGCGCCGGGCGAGCGCCAGTCGTCAATATACTCCTTCCCGGCACAGAGCGTGGCGGCCACGAGATAGCGCCGACTTCCCCGCTCCATGATGCCGAAACGGTGCACGAAGGGAAGCGAAAGGAACGGCTCCGCCGCCCAGCCCCCGGCGCGGCGCCGCAGCCGGACGATGCCCGCCCCCTCCGCCTTGAAGTCCGGGAAGAACCCCTGCACCGCCAGGAAATCGCCGTCCCTGCCCGGCAGCGGCACGAGCGACATCGTCCCGCCGGGACCGTCCCACACGGCTTCCTTCTCGCCCGTCGCCGGGTCCACGGCGTAGCAGGGGCCGGGGCCGTCCGGGGCGAAGAGCACCCTTGGAACGCCGCCGACCGTCACCGCGCCGACGGCGTAGCAGAGGGGCAGTTCGACCGTAAACCGTTTCTCGAAGCGCATGAGCCTAAAACCGGTCGTCAATGGGCGTCCGCACCAGGTCGGGCGGAAAATCGTCCACCTCGTTGCCGACGATGGTGTAGGCCTTCTTTTCCCCGGTGAAGCGGCCCTCCAGCTCCATGTACGCCTGCGGGTCGAAGAGCGGCGTGGCGCTGTCCCCCGTGACGCCGGTGGCGTCTTTCTTGTCGCAGGTGTAGAGCACCCCCTGCTGGGCGAAGTTCTTCTTGCCGTGCTCCAGCATCCCGTCCATGGCCGCCTTCAGCAGGTAGTGCATCGTCATGAAGTTGAAGCCGAGCGGGAAAATCTCCGCCACGGTCACCTCCGGCACGCCGTCCTTCCCCTTGACGTCCGGGTACATCTTCCAGCCGGGAACGTGCTTGGCGACATACCTGGCGTCCTCCAGCGAGCTCAGCTTGACGACGGTGGTCATCTCGGCGCCGAGCTCGTGGGCGCCCTTGCAGCGGGCGCAGCCCTCGTCGAGCTCGGTGGCCGGGTCGGCGTTCGTCCGGGCGATGAGGAGACAGTCCGTCCCCTTGAGCGCGGCGACGGCCGCCCTGACCTTCTCGAAGTAGGTCTCCCGCGGCAGCAGGCCGGTCGTCTTCTCCATGTCCCCGGCGTCCTCGAGCTGCACCGCCTGGGCACCGGCCCGGGCCAGCCGCTTGCAGGTGCGGTAGACCGCCAGCGGCCCGCCGTAGCCGTCCTCGATGTCCACCGCGAAGGCGAGCGGGGACGACTGGGCGATGCGGCTGACGACCCACTCGATGTCCGTCAGGCCGGAGAAGCCGTAGTCCACCATGCCCTGCATGGCCAGCGAGACCTCGCCGCCGGACAGCATCATGGCCTTGAAGCCCACCATCTCCACCGCCCGGGCGGAGGCGCAGTCGTAGACGCACGGCGCCACCACGGTGCTCGTGGCGTTCTTCAGCAGGTCGCGCAAAAGGTACTTGGCCATCGTGTTAACTCCTTGTTTGCTCCCGCTCAGGCGGCGGGGTGGTCACGGATGAGGGCGTCCTCGGCGGCGGTGAAACGGTCCACGTAGCCGCCCGGCGCGTGAAACGCGGCGACGTCCTCCGGGGTGGGTACCACCGGTTCCCCGGCGGCGACGAGGCTGGTGGTGATCTCCCCAAAGGCGAACGGCTCGTCCCGGTAACTGTGCCAGGCGACGATGCCGGCCGCCGCCGCCCCGAGGGCCGCCCCGCCCCCGCTGACCGGGACGACCGCCCGGTCCCAGAGCGCCGCCGCCCGCCGCAGGATGCCCGGGCTGGCCGTCGCCCCGCCGGTGACGTAGAGGGGGCCCTCATCGGTTCGCGTGAAATTCTGCGAGTGACGGTAGACCGCCGCCAGCGAGGACTCGATGACCCCGGCATAGTCCTCGGCCAGGCCGGCGCCGGTGCCCTCGGCCCGCCACAGGTCGAAGCTCCCGGAAGCCGGGAAGGACTCCGGCCGCGGCTGCCACAGCACGAGCGTGGCGCCGGGTTCCGTTTGTTGCAGGGCCTGCTCGGCGGCGGCATGGTCGTCCCGGGCCAGGCCGTAGCGGGCGCGTACCTCGTCCCAGACGAGCGCCCCGTTGGTGCGGCAGCCGAAGACGAAGGGCCGCCCCAGGCCGTCGTACATGGCCGAGGAGGCGCCGCTCAGGTCGGTAATCGTGCCGTCGGTGGCCGCCATGACGACGAGGCTGCTGCCGAGGCTCAGCAGGTCCCCGGCGACGAGCACCTTGGACTGGGGATTGTCCCCGGAGCCGGCCGCCACCAGGCAGTCCGAGGGCAGCCCGTACTTGTTGACGAAGTACGCGCAGACCTTCCCCACCACGGCGTCCGGCCGGACGAGGTCGGGCAGCTTGTCCCGCAGGGCGTCGGCGCCGCCGGGCAGGCCGTCCGCCGCGGCGGCGAGCAGGGTGTCGTCCCACTCCTTTTTACCGTAATCCATCAGCGAGGTGCCGCAGGCGTTGCCGAAATCGGTCGGGACGCGCGCGTCGGCGGTGAGGACGGCGGCGAGGAAACCGTTCAGCAGCTGGATGATCCAGGTACGCTCATAGACGTCCCGGTCGTTCAGGCCGACCCGCCGGATAACGGGGCCGGTGAAGCGGAGCGGCGCGTCCGAGCCCGTCAGTTTGATGAGCTTCTCCCTGCCGCCCGCGGACGCCCGGATGGCGGCGGCCTCGCGGCTGGTGTCGGCGGTCATCCAGACGGGCGCGCGGTCATGGGCGAAGCACGTCCCCAGCAGGCTCACCAGGTCGGACGTCTCGGCGCCCCAGGTATCGAGATAGTGGCAGGCGGCGGCTGCCTCCTCGCCGAGGTAGACGTGCCCGTGCTGCTGGGCGGAGACGTTGATGACGGCGATAGTTGTTACGTCAACGGCCTCCCGCAGGTCCTGGAAGAGGGCGTCGAGGGCCGCCAGGAAGAGCAGCGGCGGCTGGTCCGCCTCGCCGGGACGCCGCGGGGGCAGGAGGTAGTTTTTCTCCAGCCCGAAGCCGGCCAGCCGCTCGTCGGCCAGGTAGTCGAGCGAACACGCCGCCATGGTTCGCCGCGTGGCCATGTCCACGGCCACCGCCGAGAGGCTCTGCGTGCTGAGGTCGAGCCCCAGCGATAGGCGTCGTTCGTTCACCGGCGAGTGTCTCCCTGCTCCCGGACGGGCCCCGGGTGCTTGTAGTATAGTACAGAATCGCGGGCGGGGCCAGAACCCCGTCTTGGCAGGAGCATCCCTTTCGGGGTACAATCCGGGTGAGTTCTGCGCGGGAGGCAGGGATGAAAGCGCTCGTTTTGCATGAGGCCGGCCGCCTCTCTATTGACGACATCGAAATCGAAGAAACCCTCGGCCCCGGGGACGTCCGCATCGCCGTCCACACGGTGGGCATCTGCGGCAGCGACGTCCACTACTATACCCACGGCCGGATAGGGAATTTCATCGTCCGGGAGCCGATGGTGCTCGGCCACGAGGCCTCCGGCACCGTCATCGAGACCGGCCCCGACGTCACCACCCTCAAGCCCGGCGACCGCGTCTGCATGGAGCCGGGCGTGCCCGACCTCGGCAGCAGGGCGGCGCTGCTCGGCATCTACAACCTCGACCCCGCCGTCCGCTTCTGGGCCACGCCGCCCGTCCACGGCTGCCTGCGGGAGACGGTCGTCCACCCGGCCCGGTTCACCTTCAGGCTGCCGGATAACGTCGCCTACGACGAGGGCGCCCTCATGGAGCCCCTCTCGGTCGGCCTCCAGGCGGTTACCAAGGCGCGGGTCCGGCCGGGCGATACCGCCGTCGTCAGCGGCTGCGGTACCATCGGCCTCGTCACGGCGCTGGCGGCCCGGGCCGGCGGCTGCGGCAAGGTCATTATCTCGGACGTCATCGGCCCGAAGCTGAAGCTGGCGGCGGACTACGGGTTCCTGCCCGTCAACCTGAAAGAGGAAAATCTCGACGAGGTCGTGAAACGGGAGACGGACGGCTGGGGCGCGGACGTCGTCTTCGAGGCCTCCGGCAACGACAGGGCCGTCGCCGGCGTCTTCGGCCCGCTCTGTCCCGGCGGCACCGTCGTCTTCATCGGTATGCCGGTGGAACCGGTCGCTCTCGATATCGTCGCCGCGCAGGCCAGGGAAGCGCGGATGGAGACGGTGTTCCGCTACGCCCACCGGTACCCGCGGGCCATCGCCCTCGTCGCCTCCGGCGCCGTTGACGTCAGGCCGCTGGTGACGGACCGCTACCGGTTCGAGGACGCGGTCAAGGCGTTCGAGTACGCCGCTCACCCGGAGCCGCGGACCGTCAAGACCGTCATCGAGCTGCAGTAATTTTCGAGAGGCACCAGTATGAGCGTCTACGATATTTTCGACATCCGCGGACGGAAAGCCCTCGTCACCGGGGCGGGACGCGGCATCGGCCGGGTGCTGGCCACGGCCCTCGCCGGGGCCGGCTGCGATGTCGCCCTCTTCGGCCTCCATCGGGAAAATCTGCAGGAACTCGCCGATGGGTTGAAAGCCGCCGGCGTGCAGACCCTCGTCCTCACCGGCGACGTGGCCGTGAAAGCGGACGTGGATGCCGCCTTCGACCAAACGGTCAAGGCGTTCGGCCGGCTCGATATCTGCGTCAACAACGCCGGCATCTCCATGCAGGTCCCCGCCGAGGACATGGCCGAGGCGGACTGGGACCGCCTGCTGGACGTCAACCTCAAAGGCGTCTTCCTCTGCTCGCAGGCCGCCGCCCGCATCATGCTGCCGCAGCAGTCCGGCAGCATCGTCAACATCGGCTCCATCTCCGGCAGCGCCGTCAACGTGCCCCAGAAGCAGGGCGTCTACAACACCTCCAAGGCCGGCGTCGTCCACCTGAGCCGCTCGCTGGCGGTGGAGTGGGCGCCCCGCGGGGTCCGCGTCAACAGCCTGAGCCCCGGCTACATGAAGACGGAGATGACCCTTTCGACGATGTCCCGCCTCTTCCCGGCGTGGGAGGCCCTGACCCCGCTCGGCCGCCTCGGCGAGCCGGAGGAGCTCCGCGGCGCGCTGCTTTTCCTGGCTTCGGACGCCTCGAGCTACGTGACCGGCCACGACCTCGTCGTGGACGGCGGCTACCTGGCCCGCTAGCCCATGAATATCGTCGTCGCGCCGCAGGCGTTCAAGGGCAGCCTCTCCGCGGTTGAAGCCGCCGGGGCCATGGCGCGGGGCGTCCGCACCGCGGCTCCCGCCGCCGAAGTCCTTTCGCTCCCCATCGCCGACGGCGGGGCGGGTACGGTGCGGGCGATGGTCGCCGCCGCCGGAGGCTCCCTCCACGAGACCCGGGTCAGCGGCCCGCTCGGGGAGCCGGTCACGGCGGTCTGGGGCCGGCTTCCGGACGGGACGGCGGTCATCGAGATGGCGGCGGCCTCCGGCCTGGCCCTCGTCCCGGCGGACCGGCTGGAGCCGCTTCGCGCGACCACCTATGGCACCGGCGAGCTCATCGGGGCCGCCTTCGACGCCGGCTGCCGGACCATCATCGTCGGCCTGGGGGACAGCGCCACCACCGATGGCGGGGCCGGTATGGCGAGCGCCCTCGGCGTGCGTTTCCTCGATGCCGATGGCGGGGACATTCCGCCCGGCGGCGTCGGTTTGGAGCGGCTCGACCGCGTGGACGTTGCCGGCCTCGACCCGCGCCTCGCCGGCGTCACCGTCCTCGCCGCCTGCGACGTCACCAACCCCCTCTCCGGGCCGGAGGGCGCCGCCTCCGTCTACGGGCCCCAGAAGGGCGCCGCCCCGGACGAGGTGAAGCGGCTTGATACGGCGTTGCGGCGATACGCGGATGTGGTGCGGCGGGACGTGGGCGTGGATATCGCCTCGATTCCCGGCGGCGGCGCCGCCGGAGGACTCGGGGCCGGGCTGGCCGCCTTCTTCCACGCCGAGCTCAGGAGCGGCATTGATATCGTGGCCGATGCCGTGGGACTGGACGAAAAAGTACGCGGCGCCGGCCTCGTCCTCGTGGGGGAGGGGCGGCTCGACGCCCAGACGGCGCGGGGCAAGGCGGTCGCCGGCATCGCGCGGCGGGCGAAAGCGGCCGGTGTCCCGGTCATCGCTTTCGCCGGGGGGCTCGGCGAGGGGTACCAGGCGCTTTTCGGGCTCGGTATACGGCAGGTGGTCGCCATCACGCCGCCGGACATGGACCTCGCCGAAGGCATGCGGCAGGCAAACACGCTGCTGGAAGCGGCGACGGCGTGGGCGGTGCGGGACTTCCTCAGGGATTGACGCAGTGGGGCGGCGTCTCGCCCCGCAGGCCGGCCAGCAGGTTGTCCGCCGCCATGAGGGCCATCGTTGTACGGGTCGGAAAGCTGGCGCTGCCGATGTGCGGCGCGATGACGAGATTGGGTAAGGTGAGCAGCGGATCGTCCGCGGGGATGGGCTCCACCACGGTGACGTCCAGCCCCGCCGAGAAGATCGTCCCGCTCTTGAGCGCCTCGTAGAGCGCCGCCTGGTCCACCACCGCCCCCCGGGAGGCGTTGACGAACACCGCCGTCTTTTTCATCACGGCGAACTCCGCCGCCCCGATGAGCCCCTGCGTTGCCGGCGTCAGCGGCACGTGGAGGCTGACGAAATCGCTCCGGGCGAGCAGGTCGGTCATTTTATCCACGTACTCGAGCCCGAGGCTCTTTTCCTGTTGCAGGGTCTTCCGGGTGCGGGAGTAGTAGAGGATTTTCATGCCGAAGCCGCGGGCCCGCTTGGCCACCTCCAGCCCGATACGCCCCAGCCCGATAATGCCGAGCGTGGCGCCGTGCACGTCCTGCCCGAGCAGCGTCATCGGCCCCCACGTCTGCCAGTGGCCGCCGCGCACGTAGCCGTCCGCCTCCGCGATGCGCCGCGCCGCCGCCATGAGGAGCGCCCAGATGAGGTCGGCGGTCGTCTCGGTGAGCACGCCCGGCGTGTTGCCGACCCGGATGCCGCGGGCCGTGGCGGCGGCGATATCAATGTTGTCGTAGCCGACCGCCATGGTGCTGATGACCCTCAGGTCCGGGCAGGCGTTAATCAGCGCCCCGTCAACGCGGTCGCTCAGCATGCAGAGGACGCCCGCCGCGTCCCGGCACTTCGCCACGAGCGTCTCGTAGGGCGGCGGCAGCTCGCCGGGCCATACCTCGATATCGGCTTCGGCCGCTATCTTTTCGAGCGCTTCCGGGAAAATCTCCCGGGTCACGAACACGCGCGGTCTTGACATAACGTACTACTCCCAGGTTATTTCAGCAGTGTGGCGAAGCCTTCTTTCTGATTGCGGCACCAGTCCGCCAGGATATTCGTGTCCCAGCCGACGCAGAAGTGGCGCACGCCCAGGTCCAGATAGGGCCGCGCCTGCTCGAAGGAGCCCAGCTCCACCCGCGGGTGAATGCCCCTGGCCAGGGCCGTCTTTATCATGTGCTCGTGGGCCTGCTGTACCGCCGGGTCCCGGGCCTGTCCCGGCTTGCCGATGCTGATGGAGTAGTCCATCGGCCCGAACTGCACCATGTCCACGCCCTCGACCGCGAGGATGGCCTCCAGGTTCTCGATGGCGTCCTTCTTCTCTATCATGAGCGCGATGACGGTCCTGTCGAGCGCCCCGGCCCAGTCGGCCGCCCTCGTGCCGTAGCCGTAGCCGGTGCTCCGCCGCATCCCGTAGCCGTGCACGCCCTTCGATTTCGGCGTCTCCGGCCGCACGAAGCGCACGCACTCGCGGGCGTCGTCGGCCGTGCGGATGTCCGTGAAAAGCACGTTCTGGATGCCGGCGTCAATGGCCCGCGCCGCGATGAAGCCCCGCGTCTGCTCCTCCACCTTCATCATGGACGACATCTCCGGGAAGAGCTCGATGGTGCGCCCGAAATTGTCCATCTGCTCGAGGCTGAAGGGGGAGTATTCGCCGACGTACTCGAGGTAGTGGAAGGCCCCCGTCTGGCCGATGACCTCGACGACGCCCGGCCACGTCGAGAGGACGTGCGTGCCGAGGGTCGGCAGCCCGGCGTCGAGCCGCTCGCGCAGGATATTCCGTTTCATGCCGCTACTCCTTTTTCAAAGCCTTTTTCGGCGTGACTTTCCTGTTGACGACGTGCTTCGGCCAGCGGCCGCTCAGCACCCGCACCGCCTCCTGCGCCACGCTCCGCCGGAGCCGGGCGAAGGCCGCGTCCGAGTACGAGGCCGAGTGCGGCAGCACGACGACGTTGGGCATCGTGAGCAGGGGGTTGTCCGGCGCGACCGGCTCCTGCTCGAAGACGTCCAGCCCCGCCCCGGCGATACGGCCATCCTGCAAGGCCTTGATGAGCGCCGCCTCGTCAATGACCGGGCCGCGCGAGGTGTTCAGGATGAAGGCCGAGGGTTTCATCAGGGCGAGCTCCTTCTCCCCGATGAGGTGCCGCGTCTCCGGCGTCAGGTTGGTGTGGACGGAGACATAGTCCGAGCTTTTCAGGAGCTCTTCGAGCGAAACGAGCCGGATACCGGCCGCCGCCGCCACCGACGCGTCGAGGTAGGGGTCGTAGCCGATGACCTCCAGCCCGAAGGCGGCCGCCTTCCTCGCCAGCGTCCGCCCGATGTTCCCGCACCCGACGATGCCGAGCGTCTGCCCGTAGACGGCGCCCATCGGGGCCTGGATGGCCTTGGCCTCGCCCCACTTGCCCCGCCGCACGAGGTCGTCCAGTTGCACGATCTTCTTGGCGCAGCAGAGCAGCAGGGCGATGGCGTGGTTGGCCACCTCCTCCCAGCAGAAGTCCGGCACGTTGATGACGACGACGTTGTTGTCCGTGGCGCCCTGGATATCTACCGTGTCGTACCCCACGCCGTAGCGGACGACGCACTGGCAGTCCGGCAGGCACTCCAGCACGCGGCGGGTGACGGGGGCGCCCCACGTCAGGATGGCGTCCGCGTCCTTCGCCTGCGCGATGAGCTCCTCCTCGGTGCGGCAGCCGAGGATGACGAGCTCGGCGTCAATGGCGGCCAGCTCCTCCCGCTCTTCCATGGCGGGCATGGGGGCGTCGCCCTCCATCCCGTCCACGAGAATGACCTTGTGCCTCCGTGCCATAACGTGCCTCCGATGTTTCCGTTGCTGTCATTATAGTTTATAATCGGGGTGCGGTGCATTCCGCTTAGACGATGGTAAAAAAGAGTCTCATCCTCTACGCCTCCCGCACCGGCAACACGGAAAAGGTGGCCGGCGTCTTCCGGGACGTTCTCCGGAGACACGGCTGGCCCTGTGATGTCTTCAAGATAGATGCCAAGACGGACCCGGCCGACCCGCCGTTTAATTTGAACGATTACGATTTCCTCTGCGTCGGCTCGCCGGTGATAGGTTCGTTGCCGGAGAAGCATCTGGTGCGCAGCCTCTCCCGCAACCCCCTTTCGCCCCACGCCCGCAACGCGGACTACTTCGTGACCGACGCGGGAGAGCGGGCGCCGCGCAGCCTCCTGAGCATCGCGCCGGAGCCCGTCGTGGACGAGACGCCGCTCGTCATCCGCTTCGGGCCTGAGACCAAGCAGGGCGTCGTTTTCGCTACCTTTGGCGGGGTGCACCTCGGCCCGAAAGAGGCGGAGCCGGCGCTCGCCTTGCTCGCGCTGGAGATGGAGCACCTGCGGTTCCGGTGCTTGGGCCGGTTCGCCTGCCCCGGCAAGATGGGGAAGTCCGCCGGCTGGTTCGAGGATTTGCCGGAGCGCCCCAACGAAAAGGACCTGCGGGACGTGGCCGCGTTCCTGGAAGGTGTCCTGGCCAGCATCAAGGGATAATCGGTCAGTTCGCCCTCTCCCTCGATGGGCCTTGCCCCAAAATGTCATTCTGAGGGAGTCCGCCTCAGGCGGACGACCGAAGGATCTCGGGGTGGCGGAGGCCGACGGATTCTCCCGCCCGGGGCGGGCTCGGAATGGCGGAAAGACAGGGGGGGGGG
>DAOUEG010000120.1:0-6113 GCA_034430495.1 Dehalococcoidales bacterium | reverse complement strand
TCCTGCCGGGGCTCATCGGGACGGGGCGGGCCTACGCCCATACGCTGCTCTTCCTTATCGTGCTCACGGCGGCGGCTCTCATCATTCACCGGCGCTGGCACCGGACGTGGGGCCTGGCCCTGGCCGCCGGGACGTTCCTGCACCTCGTCCTCGACCAGCTCTGGACCACCCCCGAGGTGCTGTTCTGGCCGCTCCTCGGCACGAGTTTTGCCCGCATTGACCTGGAAGGCTGGGCGGGCAGTCTCTGGCAGGCGCTTACCAGCGAGCCTTCCATTTACATCCCGGAAATCATCGGCTTCGTCATCCTCGCCTGGTTCGGGGTGATGCTGCTGCGGCGGAGACGCCTCCGGGCCTTCCTGGCGCGCGGCGAGGTAAGCTAGCGACTCACGCGGCCGGCTTAACGGCGACGATGCCGGCGACGGCCCTGCGGTCCTCGTACGTCCCCTCGTGGTAGCGCAGGCACCGGTAGTCGCGGAAGACCTCCAGGAGCTCGTTGTAGCGGAGCAGGTGGTCCGGGTTGCGCGGCGGCCCGAAACGGCTCTGGTCCACGGTGTACGTCTCGTAGACGATGACGCCGCCGGGGCGCAAGGCCGCCCGCAGCGCCGGGAAGAGCGGCCGGTAGAGGTAGTTGAAGCAGATGACCGTCTGGTAGGCTTCCGCCGGAATGACGTAGCCGTTTTCCAGGTCACCGGCGCGAATAGCTACGGTCAGCCCGCGGGCCCGGGCTTCTTCCTCCGCCCGTTGCAGGACGGCCGGGTCGTTGTCCACGCCGGTGACGGCGAACCCCCGTTCGGCCAGGTAGAGGGCGTTGCGGCCGGCCCCCATGGCCACGTCCAGGACCGGGCCGGCGGCCAGCAGCCCCGCGTTTTCCACCAGGAACGGGGCCGGCGCGTCCGGGTGCTCGTAGCCGGGGCCCATCTAGGTGCCGCTCATGGCCTGGCGGATGGCGGTCAGCTGGGCGAGGTGCCGCTTCTCCTCGTCGAGGATGCGTTTGACGAGCCCGCTTAGTCCGTCCGGGAGCAGGTCGCGCAGCTCGTAGTAGTAGAGGATGGCGTCCTTTTCCGCGTTGATAGCCAGCTCCATCGCCTTGATATCGGTATCGGCCTGGGCGGCCTCGTCGGCGGTGACGCTGTCGTCGGTAAAGACGGCGTCCGCCAGCAGCGTGGCGATGTAGCCTTCCTCCTCGCCCTCGTTGACCTCGGCGCCGCCGATATCATCGAGCATGTGCTCGAAGGTGGCCAGGTGGACCCGCTCCATGCGGGCGAGCCCCTCGAAAACGGCCCGGGCCTGGTCGTTCTCCGTGGAGCGGGCGATGACATCGTAGTAGATGATGCCGCGGCGCTCGATGCCGATGGCGATGTTGATGAGCTCTTTCGCGGAGTAGGTCGCCGCCATCGTCAGCTCCGGGGCTCGGCGGCCGCCACCGCCTTGCGGGGCAGCTCCACCATCAGGGAACTGCCGTCAATCCTGACCGGGTAGGTGGTCAGCGGCCGCTCCCTGATGACGACGTCGCTCACGGCCTTGAAGAGCCCGGCGCCGTGCATCCAGCGCACGACGCTGCCGTCCCTGACATCGAACTGCGAGCCGTGCCGCGGACAGGTGACCACGGTGCCCGCCAGCGCGCCCTTGGAGAGGTCGCCGCCCAGGTGGGGGCACTTGGCCGCCACGGCATAGTAAGTACCTTTTACGTTGACGAGGAGGACGGGCACGCCGCCCGACTCCACCCTGTGCATACCGCCTTCGGGAACGTCCTGGATAGCCGCCACTCTGACATACTGTCCCATGATCGTCTCCTCCCGGGGTGACCGGTACTACTTTTCGATATCCTTGAGCAGGTCGTTGAAGACTTCCTGGTGGTAGAGCTCGTTGTCGCGGATGCGGGTGAGGAGCTCCTTGAGCCCGGCGTCGTCGGTCTTGGCGGCGAAATCGCCGTACTTCTTCGCCACGTCCTTTTCGATGGCGATATCCGCCCGCAGGGCCTCACCGGTGTCCACGACCTGGTTGACCTCCGTTTCCGCGATGTTCGGCGCGCCGCCGGCGTCAATCATCTCCTCCCCGAGCCAGCCGAGGTGCTGCATCTCGTTGATGGCCTGGTCCTCCAGCTGCCGCTTCGCCTCCGCGTTGCGGGCCATGTAGGAGTGGAACATGTACTGGAGGATAACGGTGTACTCGTGGTTGACCCCCCAGCCGAGGAATTTCGTGGTGGCGTCGTTCCGGGAGCCGCGATGGTCGGTCAGGCCCTCCCGGCGGGACTTGTCCACGAAGTGGGCGAACTGCCCGTGGTGGGCGTTCTCGTCGGCGAGGATGCGCTTCAGCAGCCGCTGCACCTTGGGGTCGTCAATCTGGCGGATGTGGTCCTCGTACTGGGCGATGGCGTCCTCTTCCAGCCGGACGTCGTTGCCCATCCAGTCCGGGACGCCCTCGCCGCCGGGGCGCATGCCGCCCCGCTTGAGGCTCGGCTTGCCCCCGAGCGCCACGATCATCTCGGCCAGCCAGTCCAGGTGCCGCATCTCGTCCCGGGCAATGCCCTCGACCTCGCAGGAAAGCTCGCCCTCGCCCATCCCGTAGGCGTGGCCGAGGTACTGGATGATAGCGCCGTGCTCGTCCTGGAGGTCCTTGTTCAGGAGCTCGATTATTTTGGTCTTATTCATCGTCTGATTCTCCTTGCGGCGCGGCCCGCCGCGCCGTCCGCAGCTAGGACGCACCACTATTGCAGTTTGCGGAACTCGCTCTTGGCCGCCCCGCAGACGGGGCAGACCCAGGTATCCGGGATGTCCTCGAACGGCGTCCCCGGCGCAATGCCGCCGTCGGCGTCACCGAGCGCGGGGTCGTAGATATACCCGCAAATTTGGCATTCGTATTTGTCCACCCGTTAACCTCCTTTTTCTTTCGCCAGGTAGCTGGGCGCGGTCTTGGGCGTGGTGCCCCGCTTCACCTGATGGTAGTAGTCATAGGTCATGCAGACATCGGCCGTGAGTATCTCCGCCGCCACCACGTTGCCGATGAAAATGGTGTGGGTGCCGACGTCCACGTGCTGGACGAGCTCGGCCTCCAGGTAGCTGGTCGTATGGTCCAGGAAGATGGGACAGCCGGTCTGGCCGGTGCGGTAGTGCTGGCCCTTCATCTTGTCGGTGTCCCGCCCGGACTTGAACCCGAACCCGCCGATGAAGGGCAGCGGGGTCGCTTCGCAGAGGATGGACACGGAGAACGCCCGGCCCTTGAGGATGTAGTCGTGGGTGAGGTTCTGCTTGTTGATGCTGACGGCGATGGTCGGCGGTTCCGAGGTAATCTGGAAAACCGTGTTGGCAATCTGGCCGTTCAGCCTGTCGCCGTCATGAGAGCCGACGATGTACATGCCGTAGGTAAGTTTCTGCAGTGCTTTCAGGTCCATCGTTCCTCCGTTCTCAGGGGCGGGCGCGCCGGCGCGGGCCGGGAATTAGCCGTCGAGGGACGGATGTTCCATCTGGACGAACCAGGCTTCGGGGTCGTTGAGGAGCTCGAAGTAGCTCAGCAGAATCCTGTGGTGCTCCTCTTCCTGGACGGTGAGCCGCTGGTAGAACTCCTTTTCCGCCGGGAAGGTCGCCTTGGCGGCGTGGGAGCGGTAGTAGTCGTAGGTCTTGTTCTCCAGCTCCATGGCGATTTTTACGTCGTCAATCTCCTGCTTGCCCGGCTTGATGTCCTTGCCGATGCTCTTGGCGGCGTCCTGCATGATGGTGTTGAGGGCGTTGGTGTGCTTGATGTTGACCTCCGGCCAGCCCTTCTTCTCGCCGAGCGTGTTGTAGATGTTCTGGAACACCTCGCGGTGGATGTCTTCCTCGTCGGCCAGCCGGTTGAGCAGCTTCTTGCCCATCGGATTGCCGGACGCCTTGGCGGCCTTCTTGTAGAACTCCTTGCCGTCAATCTCCATCTTGATGGCGGTTTCGAGCGCCTGGCGGGTCGTTTCCTGTTCCTGGGTCATTGGTTCTCCTCCTTCGTCATTAAGACGTGCGGCCGGGGTCGGTGTAGGAAAATGATAATGCGGGCGGCGGGCGCTGTCAACGTTGCCCGCCGCACGTTGTTTAATTCTATGACCCACCCGCTTGCCCTGTATGTGATAAAAGTCCGCGCGGTTGACGCGGCCCGCCCGGCATAATAGGATAAAGAATACCTGATGTAAGCCGGAGGCAGTTACATGGCCGATGAACGCGTCGTCATCTACTCTACCCCCACTTGACCCTGGTGCACCAAAGCGAAAGAGTATCTTTCGACGAAAAAGGTAGCCTACACCGAATACAACGTCGCTGCGGACCGCGAGGCCGCCATGAAAATGGTGGAAAAGACCAAGCAAATGGGCGTTCCCGTGCTCATCTTCGATGACAAAGACGTCCTCATCGGATTCGGCGCCGAGAAAATAGACGAACTGCTCAAAAAGAACAGCATTTCCTGACCGCTCGCCGTTGCCGCGGCGGGAAAAATAACCGGCTCCGGCGGCCGGTCACCGTACCCTGCCAGAGAGCGCGCCCGACCGGCGCGCGAGAGTGGAGAGAAAGGGACCGCCTATGCCGAGCACTGTTGAACTGATTGACCAGCTGATTACCGAACATAAGCTGTTCAGCGAGCGGACGGCCGACATGGCCGAGGTGGCCAACGATGCCCACCTGCTCGACGGCCTCGACGAGGCCAAGGACACCTTTACCGCCACCAGGCCCGGCCAGAGCGGCGGCCTCGCCAGGCTGGAGGGCCTGCTCGATGACATCAGTCCCTGGCTCAACCAGCACTTCGACCGCGAGGAGACCATCCTCCTCAAGGCCGTCAAGGAGCGCGGCACCGGGGAGATGGTCAACCGCTTCAACGCGCTGCTTCTGGAGCATACCGACCTCCGCACCCGCGTCGCCCAGACGAAAGAGCAGATAGAGGCGCTCAAGTCCGGCGCGCTGGCCCGGCACCGCTGGGAGGCCGGCGCCAACGACATCCGCGACCACCTGGCCCACACGCGGACGCTGCTGGAAGCCCACGCCAGCATGGAGAACACGCTCTTCGCGGAGATGCGCAAGCTGTTCGTGGAGTAGACCGCATGACCAGAAAGGTGACGCTGACCGTCAACGACGTGCCCATCCAGCTTGACTACTTCGTGGAAGAGTACGTTGACCAGGTCGTCGCCGGTATCGTCGGCAGCCTGCGGGGCACCGGCGAGATACGCGATCTGGAACTCACCGTCGCCGGCGAGAACACGGTGCGAGTCCGCCTTAACGGCGAGGACGTGTCCCTCAAGCCGTTCCCCGTCCTCATCATCCGGCAGACGCTCGCCGGGCTGGTGAAGCCGCTCAAGGGCGTGGCTGGCCCCCTCCGGACCCTGCGGGTGACCCTGAAGCATTCCTAGGTCTCGCAGAGGGTGATGTCGCCCCAGGCGCCGATGTCTTTCCCGATGACGATGACGATGCCGAGGACGCCCTCGATCTGCTGACCCAGCTTGAGGGCGTCGTCTATGTCCGCCGCCTGCTTGACCCGGTTGCCGATGGCCGTCGCCGCGGCGTCCGCCAGGGCGGTAGACCCGGATACCACCACGACGGCGTCCGCCTTCCCGAAACTCAGCGAGTGGCCCACCGTACCGGAGGACGTGCAGACGCCGAGCGGCGTGGCCGTCGCCTTGATTTCCAGCCCCAGCCGTCCGCTGAGCGGCGAGTCCCCGGCGTAGAGGCCGATGGTCTTGTCGCGCTTCACGGCGAGGAAGATATCGCCGCCGTTCTCCACCATGACCTCCGGCGAGAAGGCGAGCAGCTCCCGACCGACCTCCTCGGCCACGGCCCCGGCCACGGCGGCCATCGGCCCCACGCCGGCTTTTCGGGCAGCGTCAATCATGGTCATGATGATGCGCGGCGCGTGGGCCGGGCGCGGCAGCGGCTCCAGTGATGATTGGAACGCGGGATTGGCCGCGATGTACTCTTCGAGGTGGGTGCGGTACTTCAGGACGATGCGCCGCGCCTTGCGCTCCAGGTTCTCCGCAGCGCTGATGGCGAGGTCCGTCTCCTGCACGGTAACGGTGAAATTGACGAGGCCGGAGCCTCCCACCCAGCGGCGGTAGTCCCGCGGCTGGTAGCCGTCCCGCTTCATGGCCGCCCGTCCCCGGCGAAGAA
>DAOUEG010000119.1:0-7322 GCA_034430495.1 Dehalococcoidales bacterium | reverse complement strand
TGTCAGATGGCGAGGAAAATCCCCCTTGATCCCCCTTTACAAAGGGGGACAATCGAGTGGCTGCCTTTGCAGGTCGGTCGTCTCCCTTTGTAAAGGGAGACGGAGAGGGATTTTTCAAGAAGTAAACAAAAAGGAAAGTGTTGGGCCAGATGTTCGTCCTCGGCACGGCCGGCCATATTGACCACGGCAAGTCGCTCCTCGTCAAGGCGATGACGGGCATCGACCCGGACCGCCTCCGCGAGGAGAAGGAACGCGGCATGACCATCGAGCTCGGCTTCGCCTGGGTCACGCTGCCCTCCGGCCGGGAGGTCGGCATCGTGGACGTGCCCGGCCACGAGCGCTTCGTCAAGAACATGCTGGCCGGCGTCGGCGGCATAGACCTCGCTCTCCTCATCGTCGCCGCCAACGAGGGCGTCATGCCCCAGACCCGCGAGCACCTCGCCATCCTCGACCTCATCGGCGTGGAGCGCGGCATCGTCGTCATCACCAAGCGAGACCTGGTGGACGAGGAGATGCTGACCCTCGTCCGCATGGAGGTGGAGGAGATCATCGCCCCCACCGTGCTGGCCGGGGCCCCGGTGCTGGCCGTCTCCGCCATGACCGGGGAGGGACTGCCGGAGCTGCTGGCCGCCATTGACGGCATGCTGGAGCGGACGGAGCCCCGGCGCGACCTCGGCCGGCCGCGGCTGCCCATTGACCGCGTCTTCACCATGTCCGGCGCCGGGACGGTCGTCACCGGGACGCTCATTGACGGCACGCTCTCCGTCGGGCAGGAGGTGGAGGTGCTGCCGGGCGGCCTGAAAAGCCGCGTCCGCGGCCTCCAGACGCACAAGTCCAAGCTGGAAACGGTCACTCCCGGCAGCCGGGTGGCGGCCAACCTCGTCGGGCTGTCAACCGAGCAGCTCACCCGCGGGGACGTCGTCACCCGCCCCGGCTGGCTCAAGCCGACCCGCCTCGTCACCGCGCGGCTCAAGATGATAGACTACCTCGCCCGGCCGGTGCGCCACGGCACGACGGTGTCCTTCCACACCGGCGCGGCGGAGGTCATGGCCAAGCTCCGCCTGCTGGAAGGGGACGAGCTCAAGCCCGGCGGCACCACCTGGGTGCAGCTGGCGCTGGAGGACCCGGTGGCCGTCGTCAAGGGCGACCGCTACATCATCCGTTCGCCGATGGAGACGCTCGGCGGCGGGACCATCGTGGACGCCCATGCCCGGCGGCTGCGCCGTTTCCGGGCGGACGTCATCGAGAATTTGAAGGCCCGCGAGGGCGGCACCGCCGGGCAGGCGGTCCAGGCCGCGCTGGAAGCCCGCCAGCCCCAGGAGCGGGGCACGCTGGTGACGCAGAGCGGCCTCAGCGCCGAGGCCGTCGGCGAGGCCATCGCCGCGCTGGCGGAGAGCGGGGACGTCGTCCCGCTCGGCGAGGCGGGCAGGGAGCTGCTCTTCACCGCCGCCGGCTGGGCCGCGCTGGCCGGCACCGTACGGAGCACCCTGGCCGACTACCATAAGAAGTACGCCGCCCGGCCCGGCATGCCGAAGCTGGAGCTGGCCGGGAAGCTCAAGCTGGGGGCCCGCGGGCCGCTCGCGCTGGCGCGGCTCGTCGCGGAAGGCGTGGCCGTGGAGGAGGGCACCGTCCTACGGCTCGCCGCCCACGCCGTCAAGCTGACGGCCGCCCAGCAGCAGGCGCTCGACGCCTTTGAAAAAGACCTGGCCGCTCATCCCTACGCCCCGTCCTCGGAGCTCGTGCCGGAAGCGGACCTCGTGGCGCTCCTCATCGGGCGGGGGAAAGCGGTCAAGGTGGCGGAGAGCATCGTCTTCTCCCGCGCCGCGTTCGATGACATGCTGGCCCGCATCAGGGCCCGCATCGCGGAAAGCGGCAGCGTGAACCTCGCCGGGGTGCGGGACATGTTCGGCACGTCGCGGAAGTACGCCCAGGCGCTGCTGGAATACCTCGACCGCGAGAAAATCACCCGGCGCGTCGGCGACGACCGCGTCCTCTACTAGCCCGGTACCGTTGTGCGTCCGCCGCCGAGACGTTATAATGGTGGCAACCGGGGAGAGGAGGCCGCGCCATGTGGCAATGGCTGACCGATAGCGCCATCTGGGTACTCGTTGCCGCCAGCGCCTTCGTGGTGGTGCTGCTGATGTTCAACACGGCCATCCGGCGCGTCCTGTCGCTGGAGTCCGGCCGGACCAAGCATCCCACCCTCCACAAAGCCGTGAACATCATGTTCTGGACGCTCGAAAGCGCCGGGGGCGTCATCATGGTGGCCGCCTTCGTCGCCATGGCCGCCGCGCCGGGTGTGGGCGGCGCCTCGGCCAACGGCACGGCGGGCAGCGGGGTATCGTCGACGGCCGTCGAGGACTGGTTCGTGCAGCACGGGTTCCGCATCCTCGTTATCCTCATCGCCGGCATCGTGCTCTGGATCGTCGCCCAGAAGGCGATACCGGCCATGGTCAACCAGACGATGGCCCGTCCCAAGCGGGGCGAGAGCCGCGAAGGCATGAAACGCCGCGCCGAAACCCTTTGCCGGGTCTTCCTGGGCCTCGCCCGGCTCATGATCATCCTGTTCGTGCTGTTCATGATACTGGCCGAGCTGGACATCAATATCGGTCCCATCCTGGCCGGCGTCGGCGTGGCCGGCATTGCCATCGGCTTCGGCGCCCAGTATGTCATCCGCGACCTTATCGCCGGGGTCTTCATCATCATGGAGAACCAGTACCGCGTGGGGGACGTGGCCAAGGTGGCGGACGTGGCCGGGCTCGTGGAGGAGGTCAACCTGCGCAAGACGGTCCTCCGGGACCTGGACGGCGTGGTCCACCACATCCCCAACGGGGAGATACGGGTGGCCAGCAACTACTCCCGCCACTTCGCCCGGGTCAACCTGGACGTCTCGGTGTCCTACGGGACGGACCTCAACCACGCCATGGAGGTCATCAACGGCGTTTGCAACAAGATGGCCGAGGAAGAGGAGTGGAAGAGCGTCATCCGCGAGACGCCGCAGGTGCTGCGGGTGAACAAGCTGGGAGATTCGGGCATTGATATCAAGATAGTGGGCGATGTCAAGCCGCTCGAGCAGTGGCGCGTCACCGGCGAGCTCCGTCTCCGCATCAAGAACGAGTTCGACCGCGTGGGCATCGAGATACCCTGGCCCCATACCAAGGTCTACTTCGGCAACAAGCCGGGCGACGAGTAGGAGAGCGGGGAGGCGCCGTGAGTGCCCGGCCGGACTGACAGGAGTTAACGCATGTATACCAAGATTCTCGTCCCGCTCGATGGTTCGGAGACCGCCGAGTGCGTGTTTCCCTCGCTCCGATGGCTCATGAAGGTTTCCAAGGTTGACGAGGTGACGTTCATCCGCGTCGTCGAGCCGTTCCGCGCCGGCATGGGGGTGGACGGCTCGGTGCCCCCGGACGAACGCGAGGCCATTGACGAGGACGCCGAGGCGTTCGCCACGGCCTACCTGAAAAAGGTGGCGGCCCGGTTCCGGACGCCCGGCGTCAAGTTCACGCGGGTCGTGCTGGAAGGCAAGCCGTCCCAGATGGTCGGGGAGTACGCGGCCAAGCACGACGTGGACCTCATCCTGATGGCCACCCACGGGTACTCCGGTCTCCAGCGGATACTGCGGGGGAGTACGGCGGACGGCATCCTCCACGCGGCCCACGTGCCGGTGCTGCTGGTGCGCCCGCAGGACCGGACGCCGCGCTAGCGCCTAGGGCTTGAACACGAGGGCGATGTCCCGGTCGCCCCGGCTGACGACCTCGTCCACGAGCGGCACCTTGGCGAACAGGTCAATGAGCGGCAGGGGTTCGCTGATATCGAACAGGGCGGAGAGCTCCTTCTCGGAGGCGGACTCCTGGAGCTGCTTGATACCCGGGATGCTCACCAGGTACCGTTTCATGCCCTTGAAGTACTTGTAGTCCGTATCCGGCAGCGCGCACAGCTCCACCATGCCGAAGAACAGCGGCTGGGTGCCGTTGCGCCCGTTGGAGCGTTCCCCGAGCACCCGCACCAGCATGATGGGCTTGGCGGGCGGCGCCTCCATCGGGGCGGACGGCTGGATGGTGCGGGCGGCCTCCTCGGCGGCGGCCAGGGCCAGCGCCTCGACGCGGCTCTGCGTCTCCACGATGGCCCGGCTGATGTCATCGGTCTCGGTCTTGAGGCGTTCCTCGAACTCGTTGATGGTGGCGCGGGAGCGCTCGATGACGTCGTTCACCTGGCGGCTGACCTCGCTGCTCGCCTGGGTAACCTCCTGCATGAGCTTATCGGCCCGCGCTTGCGCCTCGTCCACGATCTGGGTTGACTTGGCGTGGGCCTGCTTGCGGAAGTGCTCGGTCATCTCCTTGAGCGACTGCTCCGCCTGGGCCTTGGCGGTCTCCATGGCGGTGGCGCGCTCCTGCTCGACGGCCTGGCGGGCCTTCTCGGCGTAGGTCTCGGCGTCCTGGCGGGCCTTGGCCAGTATCTTGTCCGCCTGGGCCTTGGTCTTCTTGCGGGCGTCCCGGCGGGCCTTCTTTTCCGCTTCCTCCAGGATGCGCTGGGCTTCCTTGCGGGCCTGGCGGATGACCTTCTCGGATTCGGGCAGGTGGGCTTCCAGGTCGTCCCGGCTGACGGGCCGGGCGGGCCGTTCCATCGGCAGTAGCGGGGCGGTCTTGTCAGCCGGGCGGCCGGCCTGCGGACCGGCCGGTTTCTCGCCGTCGGGCTTCCCGGCGGGACGTTCCTCCGGCGCGGCTTCCCCGGCGTCCGTTTCCATCGGCGGGACGCGCAGGGCTTCCAGGGTGCGCCCGGTGGAGCGCGTTATCTCCTCTATCTTCGAGCGGTACTCGTCGAAGATACGCTGGAATTCGTCCTGATTGAATGGAGAGTTGGTCTGCTGTTTCGCCATCAAGCCTCTCTGACCGTTTAACGGCATGGGTCAGCCGGAGCGTGCAGTTGCCCTTACCCCAATTCTACGACGTAACTTCCCAGGCGTGAATAGCCTAATAGTCCCATCTGGTATTTTTCTACCCGGTACCAAGGTCATGGTACTGAGAAAAAAATACTGGGTACCCCCTACCCCATTTGGCACTAAATACCCATTTTCAAGCGGCCGCTTTCCTGCCTAGAATGAGACGGTAACAACCGGACCTTCCGGGGGGAGCGCCAGCCGATGCTGCAGATTACGGATGATGCCAAGGCCGAACTCAAACGGCTGCTGACCGCCAAGGTGGACTGGCCGGGCGCCCGGCTGCGGCTGCTGGAACGCTCCAGCGGCGCGCTGGGGCTGGGCATTGACATCGCCGCCGCCGGTGACGAGGTCGTCGAGTACGAAGGCGACGAGCTGCTGGTCATTGACGGCAATCTGGCGGACCGGCTGGAGAAGGTCCTGCTCGACGTGGATACCACGTCGGACGGGGTCGTCCTCGTCATCAGCGAGGAGTAGCGCCGCCCGGACGGCAAGGGGAGAAGACGATGGATTACGTAGAGACGAATTTCAAGGCGGCCGGAGACTGCTACCGGCGCGCCGAGCAGCACCTGATGGAGGCCGAGACGAGCTTGCGCAAGCTGCTGGCCCGGTTCCTGGTTGACGAGATCGCGAAGCCGGCGCCGGTCAAGGAAGCGCCGCCCCGGCGCGAGCCGCCGGAAATCTGGGGCCGCGTGGACGAGCTGCTCGCCGCCCGCCGGACCAAATCGGAAAAGAAGCCCGAGCCGGTCGTTTCCTGAGGCCGGCGCATAGTACCGCCGAAGCAAGACGGCCCCGACACAGTCGGGGCCGTTCTTTTTTGGGAATGACTGGCGGGAGCGCATGGGAGTCGAACCCACCAAGGACGCTCTGCACGCCCCCCAACGGATTTGAAGTCCGCGAAGCCCACCGGGACTCATCCGCTCCCCAGTAGTAAAAGTATAATCTATCCGCCTTTGGGCTTACAAGGAACCGCCCGCGGCCAGCCCCGCCTCCCGCAGCACCACCGCCACGATGACCTCCAGCCGCGCCGCCAGCGCGGCCGTCAGCTCCAGCCCCGGCCCGATTTCCGCCGGCTCCACCCCGACGATGACCACCTCCCGCGGCGCCGTCCCGCCGAGCTCCATCAGCTTCAGGTTCGGCACCACGCCGAGCTGGTGGGCGGAGGCGAGGTCCGCCGCCTCGTGGACGAGGTCCTCCGGGCGGAAGCGGTAGACCGCCCCCGGCTCGCCGCCGGCCCTGGCCGCATCCACGATGATGAGCCGGTCGCCGGTGCGCGTGTAGGCGACGAGGTCCGGTGATGTCCCCCCGTCAATAATGACCACCTCGTCCGGCAGGTCGAGCTCCTGGAGCCGCCGCACCGCGTGGATGCCCACTCCCTCGTCCTTCATGAGCAGGTTCCCCACCCCGACGATGACGGTGCGCCCGGCGTTCGCTTTCTCCATGTCAGCAGATCCTCGGCAGGAGCTCGCCGGCCGGCACGTCAATGATGCGGGACGCCCCGAGCGCCGTCGTCATGACGACCCGTCCCGGGTGCTCCCGCGTCACCCGGCCGATGATGGCGGCGTCCTTCCCGTAGCGGTGCCGGCGCATGGTGGCCAGGACGATATCTGCGTGCTCCGGCGGCACCACGGCGGCGAGCTTGCCCTCGTTGGCGATGTAGAGCTGGTCGAGCCCGAGCAGCTCGCAGGCCGCCCGCACGGCCGGCTGCACCGGGACGCTGGTCTCCTCGATGCGGATGCCCACGCCGGACTGCGCGGCGAAGTCGTTGAGGGTCGTCCCCAGGCCGCCGCGGGTGGGGTCCCGCAGGCAGCGGATATCCCTGCAGGCGGCCAGCATGGCCGCCACCAGGCCGTTGAGCGGGGCGCAGTCGCTCGGGACCGGCGTGGAGAACCTCAAGCCCTCCCGC
This sequence comes from Dehalococcoidales bacterium, assembly GCA_034430495.1. Classification (GTDB taxonomy): domain Bacteria; phylum Chloroflexota; class Dehalococcoidia; order Dehalococcoidales; family RBG-16-60-22; genus DAOUEG01. The sequence continues at coordinate 477 of DAOUEG010000119.1, read as the reverse complement.
TGGCTCATGACGGCGATGCCGTGGTCGCCGATGCTCCCGCTCACGATGACGGCATCGCCCGGGCGGGCGTTGGCGGCGCTGATGTCCACGCCCTCCGGCACCAGTCCGATGCCGGCCGTATTGATGAAAATGCCGTCCGCGCCGCCCTGGTTGACCACCTTGGTGTCCCCGGTGACGATGCTCACGCCCGCCTCCGCCGCGGCCGCCTTGATGGAGGCGGTGATTTTTTGCAGGTCGTCCACCGGCAGGCCTTCCTCGATGATGAAGGCCAGGCTCAGGTACTTCGGCACGGCGCCGCTCATGGCAAGGTCGTTGACGGTGCCGCAGACGGCCAGCCTGCCGATGTCCCCGCCGGGGAAGAAGCGGGGCTGGACGGTGTAGCTGTCCGTGGTGAAGGCGAGGCGGCCGGACGCCTCGAAGACGGCGGCGTCTTCGAGCTTGTCGAGGAGGGGATTGGCGAGGTCCGGCAGGAAGCTC
>DAOUEG010000118.1:0-32324 GCA_034430495.1 Dehalococcoidales bacterium | reverse complement strand
GATGGTGATATCGGCATCGTCCCGCTTGAGCGCCTCGGAGTGCCCGCCCGCCAGCGCGTTGACGCAGTGGAACACGGTGATGGCCGGTTTCCCGGCGGATTTTTCGGTGTTGGCCACGGTTTCCCTTCCGTCCTTCGCTACCCGCCCTCGCGGCGACATGCGGCAAACGTTTGCCACATGCGTGCTCTTCTATGATAGCGAAACGAACGGAATAATGCAACAATCAGGCGGCGGATTTTCGATGGTTGCCGGTTCCCGGCCGCTACCCGGCGGTGGCGCCGCGCCGCAGCGTCAGCGAGGCGAGCACCATCAGCCCCACCGCGTAGACCGCCAGCACCCAGACGTCCTTGCCGATGTCGAGCAGCGTGTCCCCGTTCAGCATCAACCCCCGTATCCCCTCCACGCCGTAGGTCAGCGGCAGGAACTTGGCTATCCACTGCAGCCAGTTCGGCATCTGCTCCACCGGCCACAACAGCCCGCAGAGGAACATCTGCGGCACGATGATCATCGGGATGAACTGTATCATCTGGAACTCGTTGCGCGCGAAGACGGAGAAGAACGTCCCCAGGCAGACCGCCCCGATGCCGATGAGCACCTGGAAGACGAGTATCTCCCAGAGCTGGCCGTGGTAGCCTATCTTGATGACGTACACCATGTAGAAGAAGATGATGAGCGTCTGGAGCATGGCGAAGAACAGGAAGCCGAGCAGGTACCCGCCGACGATGTCGAGCCGCGTCACCGGGGCCGCCATGAGCCGCTCCAGCGTGCCCTGGGAGCGCTCCCGCAGAAAGCTGATGCCGGTAAGCAAGAAGCCGAAGAACAAAATGAGCGTGGCGATGATGGCCGGCGCCGTGTAGTCCAGCAGCTGCTTCTGCGGCACGCTCACACCGACGAGCGTGGCGATGAGCAGCGGCACGATGACGACGAGACCGATGGTCCGCCGGTCCCGCACCATCTGGACCATGATGCGCCGCGCGATGGCGAAGGTGCTCGGCGTCATTGAGCCGCCTCCTCGTGCCGGATGTAGTAGAGGAAGGCGTCCTCCAGCGAGGCGTCCGCCCGGCCGGTGGCGGCGCGGAGCTCGTCCGGCGTCCCGGCGGCGATGATTCTCCCCTGCCGCAGGAACACCAGCCGGTCGCAGTGGGCGGCGTCGTCCATGGTGTGGGAGGAGATGATGATGGTCGTCCCGGCCTCATTGAAGGAGCGGAAGTTCTCCCAGAGGTGGGCGCGGAGCTCCGGGTCGAGCCCCACCGTCGGCTCGTCGAGGAAGAGCACCGGCGGCCGGTGGACGATGGCGCAGCCGAGGCTCACGCGCTGCTTCATGCCCCCGCTCAGGCGGGTCACGGACACGCCGGCCTTGTCCCGCAGGTCCGTCAGCTCGATGATCTCCTCGACCCGCTTCTTCCGCTCCTTATGGTCGCGCAGGCCGTAGATGCGGGCGAAGAAATCAATGTTCTGGGCCACGGACAGCTCGCTGTAGAGGGCCGGCAGCTGCGGCATGTAGCCGATGCTCTTCGCCGTGGCCGTCGAGGGCGCCCGGCCGAGGGTGCGGATGGTGCCGGCGCCCGGCTTGAGCAGCCCCACCATGAGGCGGATGAGGGTCGTCTTGCCGGAGCCGTTGGGGCCGAGCAGCCCGAAGCTGACGCCGGGGGGGATATCCAGCGACAGGCCGTTGATAACGCGCAGGCGTCCGTAGCTGAAGGCGAGCGCGTTGATGCTGATGGCGGCGTCGGTCATGGCGTTGCTACGAGTATACCCTACCGCACCCCGCAGCACAAACGGCGGCCTAGGCCGGCATCTCCAGCGTGACGGTCGTCCCCTGCCCGGGTGCGGAGTCTATCTTGAAGCTGCCGCCGGCCAGCCGCGCCCGCTCCGCCATCCCCACGAGGCCGAACTTCCCGTCCGTCGCCAGCTGGTCCGGGGGCGGCACGGTGAAACCGGTGCCGTTGTCCGCCACCCGCAGCCGTAGCCGGTCCTTCTCGAACGTCAGCGTCAAGTCCACCCGCGTCGCCCGGGCGTGCTTCCGGGCGTTGTTGAGCGTCTCCTGGGCGATGCGGAAGACGGCCAGCTCGACGGGGTCCGGGATGGGCCGCTCCTCGCCCTCGATGGTGGCGGAGACCTCGAGTTCTCCCTCCTCGCACATATCGTCGGCGAGCCACTTCAGCGAGGTGGCGATGCCCATCTCTTCGAGCAGCGGCGGCCGCAGCCCCAGGATGAACCGCCGCGTGCCCTCCACCACGCCGTCCACCTCGTGCCGCAGCCGCTCCAGGGACTCCTTGAGACGTTCGGCGTCCTGCTCTTCTTCGAGCTCGTCAATGTCGTGGGAGATGTCCACCAGCGCCTGGAGGCTCTCGTCGTGGAGCTCCCGGGCCAGGTAGCGCTTCTGGCGCTCGTCCGCGCCGATGGTCTCCGAGAGGAAGTTTTCCAGGCTGGCGTGCTGCTTCTCCAGCCGCTCCTGGTTGTTGAGCTGCAGGCCGATGAACCCGCCGAGCAGCAGCGCGATGATGGCGAAGGCGATGAGCCGGAACAGCGGGTCCGTCTCCGGCGAGAACAGGAAGGCGTACGGCAGAATGGCCACCGAGGCCACGAGCGCCGTGGCGAGGCCGCCCCTCACGCGAAAGACGACGGCCGCGTAGATGACCGGCCCGAGCAGCAGCAGCAGCGACAGCTCGCGGAACCCCTGTCCCTTCCAGAAGCCGCCGTTCAGCTTGCCGCCCGCCAGCCAGGAGACGTCGGGGACGTAGAACAGGATGACCGCCGCCGCCAGCCAGAGAACGATGAGGACGAAGTGACGCGCTCTCTTCGGCATCCTCACCTCCCGCCCCGCGGCCTCACGGGATGTCTTCCAGCGTGAGCCAGCCTTCCTTGATGGCCTTGAGCACCGCCTCGATGCGGGAGCCCACGCCGAGCTTCTGGAAGATGCTGGTGAAGTGCGACTGGATGGTCCGCTCGCTGGCGAATATCTTCTCGCCGATTTCCTTGTTATTGAGCCCCTGCGCGCCGAGCTGGAGCACCTTGAGCTCCCGCGGGCTGAGCCGGGCGCTGGCGTGGGTGCCGCCCACCGGCCGGGTCAGGCTGCGCAGCAGCTTGTCGGCCACCTTCTGGTCGAGCACCGTCTCGCCGGCGCAGAGGGCCCGGATGGCGTTGAGCAGCTCCCGCATGGGCACGTTCTTGAGGAGGTAGCCGGCCGCCCCCGCTTCGAGCGCCGAGAGCACGTAGGGGTGGTAGCCGTAGGCGCTCAGCGTGAGTACCGCCGTCTGCGGCAGGTCTTCCTTGATACGGCGCGTGGCCTCGATGCCGTTGAGCTTCGGCATCGAGATGTCCATGACGACGACGTCCGGCTTGAGCTCGTTGGCCAGCCGCACCGCTTCCTCGCCGTTGCTGGCGATGCCCACCGGCTCCAGGTCCGGCTGCTCGGTGAGCAGCTTGCTCAGACCGTAGGCGAACGGCGGGTGGTCGTCGGCGATGAGTATCCTCGTCTTCTTCGGTTCGGTTTTCGCCAACTGCCGCTCCTTTCCCCTAGTGTAGCACAAAGTTGGCGGAACCGGCATGCGGTATCCGGCAACTTGTCCTGCGGTATCCCGCAGAAAACAATGTCGGCGCCCGCTTCAGACTACCGCATGGTAACGGATACGGAGGACCGCGTTCAGAGTTTACAATAAATATAGAAGGTTAGCTATGAAAACGACCGTAACCGTCAACCGTTCCAATCACGATACCCGCGCCTACGTTCTGATAGACACCGAGCCGGCGATGACCGCACGCGTGGTACGGAACCTCCGCCACCGGGATGACATCCTCATGGCGGACGCCGTCAACGGCCCCCACGGCGTGATTGCCGTGGTGGAAGGCCGGAACGCCTCCGAGGTGGCTACCACCATCCTTTTGAACATACGCAAGCTGAATGGCGTCCGGGATTTAACGGTCTACACGGCGGTGCCCCATACGGCCGCGCGGGCCGCCGTCGCCGATTGAGCCTGGCGGTACGACGCGGAGAGCGAGAAAGAGTCAGAAACAGGTAATGCGAACACTAGGGACCATCCTCAAACAACACCTCACCGAGATTGACCTCAGATACCTGAGGCGGTGGCTCATCGTGGCCGGCCTGCTCGGTGTGGCCGCCGGGCTCAGCTCCATCGCCCTTACCTACGGTATTGAATGGGCGACGAAGCTGTTCCTGGCCATGGGCGCCGGGTTCAACCCGCCGGTCCCCGCCGGCGAGGGCGCCACCGTCGTCAGCACCATCGCCCACCGCTGGATGATACCCGTCGTGACCACCGTCGGCGGCCTGCTCGTCGGCCTCATTATCCAGAAGCTCGGCCCGGAAGCCGGCGGCCAGGGCATTGATAACGCCATCATCGCCTTCCACCACAACGAAGGCAATATCGGCAACCGCGTCCCCTTCGTCAAGCTCCTCGCCTCTTCGATTACCATCGGCTCCGGCGGCAGCGCCGGCCGTGAAGGCCCGATGGCCCATATCGCCGCCGCGTTCGGCTCCATGCTCGGCCGTCTCTTCAAGCTGACCGTCCAGGAGCGGCGCATGGCCGTGGCCGCCGGCATCGGCGCCGGCATCGGCGCCATCTTCAAGGCCCCCCTCGGCGGCGCCATCCTCGCCTCGGAGATTCTCTACCTGGAAGGCTTCGAGACCGGCGCGCTCATCCCCGCTTTCATGGCCTCGATTATCGGCTACACCATCTACGCCAGCGTGTTCGGCTTCGGGCCTATCTTCGGGGTGAGCTCCACCATTACCTTCAACGACCCGACCCAGCTCATTTACTACGCTATCCTCGGTCTGGTGTGCGGCCTCATCGGCCTGCTCTACCCCATGAGCTTTTTCAATATCAAGGCGCTGTTCAACCGCCTGCCGGCCCCCAAGATACTCAAGCCGGCCATCGGCGGGGCGCTCGTCGGCATCATGGGGCTGTTCCTGCCCCAGGTGCTCGGCATGGGCTACGGCTGGCTCCAGATTACCATGGCTCCCCAGACCGTCCTCTCGCTCGGTATCATCATCGCCCTCATCTTCGGCAAGATGATCGCCACCGGCCTGACCCTCGGCTCCGGCGGCAGCGGCGGCGATTTCGCCCCGGGCCTCATGATCGGCGGCCTCGTCGGCGCCGCCCTCTGGACGGCCTTCCACGGCATCCTCCCCCACATGCCGGACTCACCGGCGCCGTTCGTCATCGTCGGCATGATGGCCCTCCTCGGCGGCGTCGCCCGGGCCCCGCTCGCCGTGATGTTCATGGTCGGCGAGATGGCCGGCAGCTACTCGATGCTCGCCCCGGCCATGTTCGCCATCGGCATCTCGTACATTATCATCGGGCACCACACCCTGTACGAAGCCCAGCTGCCGTCCCCGGCGGCCTCGCCGGCCCACGCCTTCGAGTTCTCCTTCCCTCTCATGCGGCAGATTACCGTGCGGGACGCCATGAACCCCAAGGTCACCACCATCAACGCCGAGATGAGCGCCTCGAGCGCCATGGACATGCTCCTCGAGCTCCGCATCAAGTCCATGCCGGTCCTGAACGACCACGGCAGCGGCGAACTCGCCGGCATCGTGACCACCCGGGACGTGCTGCGGACCCCGCGGGACGCCCGGCCGCAGACGCTCGTGGCGGACATCATGACCAAGGACGTGATTACCATCCAGCCGGAGGAATCGCTCGATACGGCCATGGACCTCATGTCCCAGCGGGACATCGCCAGCCTGCCGGTCATTGACCCGGGCGCGGTCCCCTCGCTGGTGGGCATCATTACCCGGGCGGACATCTCGCGGGCCTACGCGAGCATGGCCAAGAAACTGATCAAGCGCGGCGCGCCCCTCCCGCCGGAACCGGTACCGGTCCCCGACCGCCCCGAGCTCAAGGTACCCTGACCGGAGAACGCGCCCCGGCGCAGAAAAAGGTGATAGCCATGAAGACGAGAGAGTACGTAGCGGAAAAGCCCGCCACCATGGAGCCTGCGGTGCGCGTCACCGGCTCCCCGCTCGAGGTGTCGGAGGTGAAACCCGGCCTCCACGAGAAGGCCGAGGGCATCGAAAACCGCCCCGTCTACCGCCTCTGCTGGCCGCGGACCTCGCGGCCTTCCCTCGGCCCGGTGCGCCTGCCGGCCCCGGCCACGTGCTCCGGGACCTACGTCAAGCTGTCCCCGACCCGCGTCAACCTGGCCGACGAGGCCGCCCGCCGCTACCATGAGGCCGCCGCCGACCCGGTGATAGAAGAGACCTCGGTCTTCCTCCGCACCCGGCTCGGCGGCTCCCGCATCGACCTCGTTCTGGCCGGCCGCAACGACGGCCGCTGGTCGGCCCTCCACCGCTGGTCGGACACCTGGCGCGGCCTCGGCATCTCCCGCCTGGACATCGTCAGCTAGCCCGCCGTTCGGCTCCCCGCCGGGCCTCTTGACAAACCGTCGGCCTTCCCTTACATTCAGTATGCGTCATCGGAGGTGGGACGATGAGCACCCCGACGGTAGAAACCGAAGTCCGCGAGACGATACGGCTGATAATCGCCGACGACCATCCCCTCGTGCGCGAAGCCCTGCGCAACGTCCTCCTCAAGCAGCCTGATTTCCAGGTCGTCGCCGAGGCTGAGAACGGCGAGGACGCCGTGGAGCTCGCCACGCAGCTCAAGCCGGACGTCGTCCTCATGGACATCGGCATGCCCATCCTCAACGGCCTGGAAGCCACCCGCTCCATCAAGGAGCGCTGCCCCGCCATCAACATCCTCGTCTTCACCGTCCACAATGACATCGAGCACATCCTCGGCATCCTCCAGGCCGGCGCGAGCGGCTACCTCACCAAGAGCGCCTACAGCGAGGAGGTCGTCAACACCATCCGGGCGCTCGTCCTCGGGGAAACGGTCCTCTCCTCCAACGTCTACAAGCAGGTGTTCAAGTACATCAACCAGCACCAGGTCCCGGCCGTCCAGCTGGACATGGGCGAGCGGCTCTCCTCCCGGGAGCTGGAGGTGCTCAAGCTCGTCGCCAAGGGCGTCGCCAACAAGGAGATAGCCGCCCGGCTGGAGCTCAGCCTGCGCACCGTGAAGGGCTACCTGGCGGATATCTTTCTCAAACTGGGGGCAGGGTCACGGACTGAGGCCATCACCGTCAGTCTCCGCAAGGGCATCATCAGTCTCGATGACCTTGACTGACCGTGGCCAGGTTCGGTTTCATCACCCGGTACCTGCGTCGCGATGACCTGGCCGCGCGCTTTCGCAACCCCCACGTGTGGGTCATCATCGTGGTGTCCTTCTTCCTCTGGTACCTCTACAGCGTCTGGCCGTGGGGACGCTGGGTGCCCGTCGCCGGCGCCGACACGAGCCCGTTCTGGGTCGCCTGGCTCCGCCACCTCGCCCTCGTCGAGGTGTCCAATCACGTCGTCGGCATCCTCTTCTTCCTGCCCATCCTCTACGCTTCGGTGGTGCTGTCCTGGCGCGGCGCCCTCTTCACCGGGCTCATCGCCCTCGCCGCCGTGGGGCCCCTCATCATCGGCTGGCCGTTCTTCTCCTCGGCCACCAATTTCGCGCTGCTGCTGCTCCCGCTGTTCGTCGTCTCGCTCATCGCCTTTGAGATACGCACCCGCCGCCAGGAGCGCCGTGTCGCCCTGGAGCGGGAGGCGGAGCGGCGCGACCTCCAGGCCCGGATAATCGAGTCCCAGGAAAACGAGCGCCGCCACCTCGCCCAGGAGCTCCACGACGAGACCATCCAGACCCTGCTCGTCATCGCCAACCACGCCCACGCCCTCTCCACCACCGCCGGCGCCCGCCAGGCGGCCATCAGGGACAACGCCGAGCGCATCCGGGAAATCACCCTCCAGACCATCGAGGAGCTCCGCCGCATCAGCATCGCCCTCATGCCGTCCGTCCTCGATACCCTCGGCCTCGTCCCGGCCCTGCGCTGGCTCGCCGATAACGCCTCCACGGACTCCGGTATCAAGACCCGCCTCACCGTCCGGGGCGATTACCACGGCCACGACCGGCAGGAGGAGATAGCCATCTTCCGCATGGTCCAGGAAGCCCTTTCCAACATCAAGCGCCACGCCAAGGCCTTCAACGCCTACGTCACCCTCGATATGACGGACGGCCGCGTCAAGATGACCATCCGCGACGACGGCCAGGGGTTCCGGCCCCCCAAGCGCATCGAGAGCCTCGGCTCGAGCGGCCGGCTCGGGCTCTACGGCATCCAGCAGCGGGTGCAGGCGCTCCACGGTGCGCTCGCTATCCGCTCCCGGCCCGGCCGCGGCACTACCCTGACCATCGAGCTCCCCACCCACCAGCCCCAGACCCCCTGAAAACCCGGCGCCGGCCGCGCGCCGGTACCGGGCCGCTTCCCTCCTGTTCATCCGGCCGGGCACGTCTTCGCCGTACTTTTGGCCACGGTCAATAGTCCCTTTACGCCGCCCCTTTTCTATAGTACGCTTCAGGAAAATCGGTGGAGGTGTCTGCCAACGCGCCCGGGTACGTGAACGTAACGTTCACTTGAGATAGGAAGCGTAACATTTCATAAGGGGGGGAGTATGAAACGTCTGGCATTCTTTGTCATCGCGCTCCTTGTCATCGGCTCGCTCTTCTTCACCGGCTGCGGCGGGACGACGACGACCACGACCACGACCACGACCGCCACCACCTCCTCACCCAGCCCCACCGGTACCGTCACCACCACGCCGACGCCCACGCCGACGAGCACCGTCAAGTCCGGCGGCACCATGCGCGTCATCTACCGGGACTACCCCAGCAACCTGAGCTACGTGCCGGAGCAGAACCTCGCCGACGAGAGCTTCGCCAAGTCCTACGCGGAGACCCTCATCTACTGGGCCGGCGACGGCCAGTTCAAGCCGGAGCTCGCCTCGTCATGGGAGATTGATGCGGACGCCCTGACCCTCACCTTCCACCTCCAGCAGGGCGTTACCTTCCAGGACGGCACACCCTTCAACTCGGACGCCGTCATGAAGAACGTACAGCTCCTCATTGACAGCCAGCGGCTCGCCAACGGCCAGTACGTGGACTCCATCGAGGCCCCGGACGAGTACACCTTCGTCTACCACCTCAACGCCATGTTCACCCCGCAGATGATGCTCCACTCGTACGGCTACAACTTGCTCACCATGTTCTCGCCCACCGCCCTCGAGACCAACGGCCAGGACTGGTGCGTCACCCACTTCGTCACCACCGGGCCGTTCAAGTTCGAGAGCTTCGAGCGGGACGTCTCCATGAAGATGGTGCGTAACGACAGCTACTGGCGCGGCCCGCAGTACCCCTACCTCGACGGCATCGAGTTCATCTTCGTCGCGGACGCCACCATCGCCGCCACCAAGATGCAGGCCGGCGAGGGCGATGTCGCCTCGGGCCTGCCGCTGAAAGAGTCCATTGACCTGGAGAACCTCGGCTTCACCGGCATCCCGCAGATAGGCGGCTTCTACACGGACCTCATCCCGGACACCGCCTCTCCGGATTCGGTGTTCGCGGACGTCAAGGTACGCGAGGCCATCGAGTACGCCATTGACCGGGACGCCATCGCCGCCGCGGTCGGCTACGGCAAGCTCCACGCCGTGAAGCGCGCCGGGCCGGTCGGCACCCAGGGCTACGACCCGACCTACCAGCCGCGGGAGTACAACCCGCAGAAGGCCATGGAACTGCTCGATGACGCCGGCTTGCCGAACGGCTTCAAGACGACCATCTACCAGCTCCAGGGCAATACCGATGAGACCGAGGCCATCCAGGGCTTCCTCGCGGAGGTCGGCATTGAAGCCGATATCCAGGCGGAAGACCCCGGCAAGTTCTTCGGGCGCATCTACGGCGAAGGCTGGCCGAACGGCATCCTCTTCTTCTCCTCGCCCATTGACCCGGAGTTCGCCATCGGCTGGTTCGTCCACTTCGGCCCCCAGCCCATCTTCCCCTACGTCAGCCTGAAGTGGCCGGACGGCTACACCGCCCTGCTGGAGAAGGTCCGCACCGCGCCGACGATTGACCAGATGCACGCGGCGACCGCGGAGCTGATGACCTTCGTGAGCGACAGCGCCTGCGTCATTCCCATCCATGATACCTTCAATATCTTCATCACGGCGGACTACGTGCACACCATGAAGAACCAGGACCACTTCATGGTCTGGCACACCTACCTGGACGGGATGGACAAAGACGCCCTCCTTGCACTTGATATAGGCCGGTGACCCGCCGGGAGCGTCGGGGCGGGTCGCCGGCCGAACCACACCCTGCGCCCGGCCTGGCCGGGAAACGCCGAGTCTGACCGTCCGAGGTGGAAGTTGACCGTATATATTGTGAGACGGCTCATCTGGGCCGTTATCCTCCTCATCCTGCTGACGATGCTCGTCTTCTTCGCCATGCGGCTCCTGCCCGGAGACCCCATCCTGATTTACGTGTCCTCGACGTCCGCCTACTCCTCCATGTCCCCGGAAGCCATCGCCCAGCTCAAGGCTGAATACAACCTGGACAAACCGCTGTACGTGCAGTACGCGCTCTGGGTGGGAGGTGTCTTTCAAGGCAATTTGGGACACTCCATCACCCACCACGAGGACGTGGGCGGGCTCATCGCCAAGCGGCTCCCCATCACCTTCCACATCGGCTTCGCCGCCTTCATCGTGGCTACCGTCTTCGGCACCGCCTCCGGCCTCCTGGCCGGGCTCCGCCGGGGCAAGCTCGCCGACCAGATAGTGACGCCCTTTGCCTACGTGGGCATCACCATTCCCATCTTCTGGCTCGGCATTCTGCTCATCTACGTCTTCGGCCTCAAGCTGCACTGGCTGCCCATCGGCAACTACACGTCGCCGTTCGAGGACTTCTGGCTCAACACCCGCCAGCTCGTCATGCCGGTCATCTGCGAGGCCGTCACCGGCATCGCCTCGCTCTCCCGCCAGATGCGCTCCAGCGTGCTGGAGGTCGTCCAGCAGGACTACGTCCGCACCGCCTGGTCCAAGGGCCTCACCGAGCGCGTCATCGTGATGAAACACATGCTGAAGAACAGCCTCATCCCGGTGATTACCCTCATGGGCTTCGCCGTCGGCCTCATCTTCGGCGGCTCGGTCTTCATCGAGACCGTCTTCAACATCCCCGGCATGGGACGGCTGCTCGTCAACGGCATCTTCGCCCAGGACTACGTCGTCGTGCAGGCCTGCACGCTCATCTTCGGCGGCATCGTGCTCATCGTCAACCTGCTGGTGGACATCTCCTACGGCTGGCTCGACCCCAGGATTCGCTATGACTAGCAACGACAACACCGCGAACGACATCGAAGCCGCCCTGGCCGGCTTCCAGGAGGCGCCGCCCCGCGTCAACGAATGGCGGCGGTTCTTCCGCGTGTTCTTCCAGCGCAAGATGGTCATCTTCGGCCTGTTCGTGCTCTTCCTCCTCATCTTCGTCGCCATCTTCGCCGGCTGGGTCGCCCCCTACGACCCCTACCAGCGCAACCTCTACGACGTCCTCGCGGCCCCGAGCGCCCAGCACCTGCTGGGGACGGACGCCATCGGCCGGGACACGCTGAGCCGCCTCATCTACGGCTCCCGCACCGCCATTTTGGTCGGGTTCGCCACCGCCGGTTTCTCGTCCATCGTCGGCATGATCCTCGGCCTCATCGCGGGCTACCGCGGCGGCCTCATCAACATGCTCATCATGCGGTTCATGGACCTCCTCATGACCTTTCCCATGATTATCCTGGCCCTGTTCATCGCCGCCATTCTGGGAGGCGGTATTCAAAATGTCATCATCGCCCTCGGCATCGGTGCCCTGCCCGGCTACGCCCGTGTCATGCACGGCCTCGCCCTGAGCATCAAGGAGAACGACTACATCCTCGCCGAGCGTTCCCTCGGCGCCAGCCCCTGGCGCTCCATGTTCCGGCACATCCTGCCGAACGCCGCCCCGCCCATGATAGTCCTCATCACCCTCCAGATAGGCTCGCTCATCCTGGCGGAGGCCGGCCTCAGCTTCCTCGGCATCGGCATCAAGCCGCCCGGCGCCGCCTGGGGCAGCATGGTGAACGACGGCTACCGCTATCTGTTGACCAACCCCTGGCTCTCCTTCGCGCCCGGCATCGCCATCATGCTCGTCGTCTTCGCCTTCAACATGGTCGGCGACGGCCTGCGGGACGCGCTCGATCCTCGACTCAGGGGGCAAATTTAGCGTACAATAACCCACCACGTGAAAAACCTTCCCTCGTCACGGGAGGCAGCTATGATTACGAAAAGCAGACTGGCGAAAATCGTCGGCGCCGGGAACGTCTCGGTCGCCCCGGCGGACCTCGACGCCTACGCCCGGGACATCAGCTTCGTGAACCCGGTGCGGCCGGCGGCCGTCGTCCGGCCCCGCGCGGCGGCTGAAATCCAGCCGCTCGTCGCCCTGGCCAACAGGACCGGTACCCCGCTCGTCGTCGTCAGCTCCGGTCCGCCCCACTTCCGCGGCGATACCGTCCCGGCCACCGGCGGCGCCGTCATCGTGGACCTCTCCAATCTCAAAAAGATCGTCCGGGTGGACCGCTACCACCGCGTCGCCATGGTGGAGGCGGGCGTTACCTTCGGCGAGCTCGTCGCCGCCACGAAAAAGGAGGGCATCCGGCTCAACATGCCGCTCCTGCCCAAGCGGACCAAGTCCGTCGTGGCCAGTATGCTGGAGCGGGAGCCGGTCATGATGCCGAAGTACCAGTGGGATATGTCGGACCCGCTCGCCTGTCTCGGCCTCGTCTGGGGCACCGGCGACGAGTTCCGCACCGGCCAGGCCGCCGGCCCCGGCACCCTCGAAGAGCAGTGGGCCGCCGGCGGCGCTCAGAAGGCCCCCTACGGCCCCGGACGCATCGCCTGGCACCGCCTCGTCCAGGGCGCCCAGGGCACCATGGCCATCGTCACCTGGGCCTCGCTCCGCTGCGAGCTCCTGCCGGAGATAGAAGCGCCGTCCCTCGTCGGCTCGGCTTCCCTCGATAGGCTCCTCGAGCTCACCCGCTGGCTCATCCGCCGCCGCCTCGTCAACGAGTGCTTCATCCTCGACCGCTCCTCGCTGGCCGCCATTACCGCCCGCACCTGGCCCCGCGACTACCGGAAACGCCTGGCCGGGCTGCCGCCCTGGGTGCTGTTCTACAACATCGTCGGCTACGAGTATTTCCCGGCGGAGCGGGTCGCCTACCAGCGGCACGATATCCTCAAGCTGGCCCAGTCGCTCGCCCTGGAACCGGTGAACGCCATCGGCAGCGCGGGGGCCGCCGACCTGCTCGCCTTCGTCCGCGAGCCCTGTGCCGACCCCCACTGGAAACTGCGGTACCGGGGCGCCTGCGAGGACATCTGCTTCCTCGCCGGCAACAGGATGCTCGATGGGCTGACCGCCCTGGCCCGCGACCTCGCCGAGGCCGCCGGCTACCCCGCCAACGACCTGGGTACGTATGTTCAGCCCCTCGTTCAGGGCACCAGCAACCACTGCGAGATCAATCTCTTCTACGACCCGGACAGCCCGCAGGACGTCGCCCGCATCAGGGATTTGTCCTCCGCCATGAAACGGGAGCTGATTAGCCGCGGGGCGTTCTTCTCGCGGCCCTACGGGCCGGACGCCTGTGACATCATCAACCGGGACGCGGCCTCCGTCCGCGCTCTCGGGAAAATCAAGCAGACGCTCGACCCCAACGCCGTCCTGAATCCGGGCAAGCTGTGTTTTTAGGGTCGGGGAGGTAGAGAAATGGCTTTGAGCAAAAAGGTCTACAAGGAATTCGAGGCGGTGGTCGGCCCGGACTACCTCTGCGATGACCCCGCCATCATGCCGTCCTACTACAACATCAACTTCGGCGCCGTTACCCTCCCCGCCGGCACCGCCGAGGTGCAGGCCATCGTCAGGCTCTGTAACCGCCACCGGATTCCCTTCGGCCCGGTCTCCTCGGGCTGGGGCGGCATGTACCCGGAGGGTACCATCCTCCTCGACCTGCGCCGCATGAACCGTATTGTCGAAATCAACGAGGAGAACATGTACGCCGTCGTCGAGCCCTACGTCATCAACGCCGAGCTCCAGGCGGAGCTCATGAAACGCGGCCTGAACTGCAACATCAAGGGGGCCGGCTCCAACGGCTCGGCCATGCTCAAGGGCCACGGCCACATGGACCAGACCTGCGGCGGCGATGACCGCAACTACCTCGCCGTCGAGTGGGTCACCCCGGAGGGCGACCTCATCCGGCTCGGCTCGCTCGGCGCGTCCAACGAGTGGTTCTGCGGCGACGGCCCCGGCCCCTCCCTCCGCGCCATGATAAGCGGCACCGTGCCGCCCGGCCTCACCCCCGGCGTCATGACCAGGGCCGCCCAGAAGGTCTACCCCTGGCCCGGCCCGACGAAGTTCCCGGTCACCGGCCTCTCGCCGGAGTACAACCTCTCGGAGATTCCGCCGAACATGCTCGTCCGCTACTTCAGCTTCCCCTCGGCGGAGAAGCTCTACGAGGCGGAGCGCCGCATCGGCGAGGCCGAGATTTCCTACGAGCTCATGGCCTTCAACATGGCCATGGTCTCCGCCAACATCACCTCCAGCAACGAGGAAGACATCGCCATGTTCGAAAAGCTCCGCCGCCTCGTCCGGGGCCCCGGTTTCCTCCTCCTCGTCATCGCCAACACGCCGGAGGAGTTCGCCTACGACCAGCTCGTCCTCGACGACATCCTGGAGAAGACCGGCGGCACGTCCGTCAAGCCGATTGAAGACCCCAAGCTGGGCGGCAAGCTGCTCAGCCAGTGCATCCGGGTGAGCGCCTCCATCCGCGAGACGTTCCGCGTCGGCAGCACCGGCTGGGGCGGCTTCGCCGTCATGGGCCAGCGCGACCTCACCATGCGGTGGCTCGCCGAGGCCGGCCGCCGCAAGGCCGATGCCATCGAAAAGGGCCTCGCCATGGACGACGGCGCCGCCAACTTCGGCGGCTTCGGCTGGGGCGTGGAGCAGGGCCACCTCGGCAAGTCGGAGATATTCTACCGCCCCACCTCCGCCGAAGGCGCCCCCGAGGCCGCGGCCGAGTGGCGCCGCCAGACCAACATGCTGGCGCTCGAAGGCTCGTACGCCCTACCCATGGGTTTGCCGCCGGACCTCGTGAACCCCAAAATCTCCAACTACCTCACCTGGCAGGACAAGGTGAGCAAGCTCTTCGACCCCAACGGCGTCATTCCCGGCCCCATGCGGCGGGGCTAGCGGCACCGTCTTTCGGATACCAGCGAGGCCGGGCGGCTCGGCCGCCCGGCCTCCGGTGCTCGGGCGAGGCAATTCGCTCCTTCGCACGCCCCCTTGCGGCCCGCGCAGCCTCGAAATTGCATTTCCCGGGAAAAAACCGGTACCATCAAAAGAGGATTCCTTCCGAAAGGAGCTACACCCATGACCTACGGCAAAGGTAAGTACACGTACGAGCGGGCGGACTGGCAGGCCCACTTCCCGGACGGCTGGACGCCCGTCGAGGTCAACGCGCTCGCTATTGATTCCCGGGACCGGCTCTACGCCTTCAACACCGGCGACTACCCGGTCACCGTCTTCGACCGCGACGGCAGCCTCCTCAGCACCTGGGGACAGGGCCTCTTCGGCCACAGCCACGGCGCCTTCATCGCGCCCGACGACACCATCTACTGCACCGACGACGGCGACCACACCGTCAAGAAGTTCACCCTCGACGGCACGTTGCTCATGACGCTCGGTACCAAGGACAGGCCCTCGGACACCGGCTATACCCTCGTGGACGAGAAGGGCGAACCCATCTTCATCATGGAAGCCATCAAGACGACCCGGCGGGGCGGCCCGCCCTTCAACAGCCCCACCGGCGTGGCCCTCTCCCCCGCCGGCGACATCTACGTCTCTGACGGCTACGGCAACGCCCGCGTCCACAAGTTCTCCGCAGACGGCACCTTGCTCAAGTCCTGGGGCGAGCCCGGCGGCGGCCCGGGCGAGTTCTTCGTGCCCCACGGCATCGCCGTGGACAAGGAAGGACGGGTGCTCGTGGTGGACCGCCACAACAACCGCATCCAGATTTTCGACCCCGAGGGCACCTACCTCACCGAGTGGACCGGCTTCGAGCTCCCCTCCGATATCTTCATTGACGAGGACCAGACCGTCTACATCACCGAGCTGATGCCCCGGCTCAGCATCCTCGATATCGAGGGCAACGTCCTGGCCCGCCTCGATAACGAGGGAACCACCAAGGAAGACCCGCTGTTCGTCACCCTCCACAGCGCCGTGGTGGATTCCCGCGGTGATGTCTACGTGGCCGAGGTGATGGGCATCTACCGGGGCAACCCCTTCCTGGAGACCCGCAAGACCCGCATGATCCACAAGTTCGTCCGGCAGTCCTGATACCCCGCCCCCGGCACCCGAAGGGCGCTCGCTCGTTGCGTTTCAGGTAAACTAATCCGCGGCGGGCGGGCGGCCTTGTTCGTTCCTGCGGTCCGCCCCGTGTCACGAGTGCCCCTCCGTGGTGTACAATAGCACGGCACCGGTTGAAAATTTTCCCCGCGTTCGGCGACGTGCGGCCGGAGAACACGATGGACAGACCTGCGTTACGGGACACCCTCAAGAGGCAGCTTACCTTCAGGAACCTCGCTTTTCTCCTCGTCCTGCTGCTCGTCCAGACCGCCGTCGCCCTCTACTTCATCCGCCCCTTCAACGGGCCCGCCAGCCTCGGTGTCATCGGGCTGCCCTCGGACGATTCCTGGGTGTTCCTGCAGTACGGCCGGAACTTCGCCCACCACGGCTGGTTCTATTTCAACGCCGGCGAAGCCGCGGCCGGGCCGTCCGGCTGGCTCTGGACCATCGTGCTGGCCGTCGGCCACTGGACGCTCGTCCCGCTCGGCGTCGGCGGCGCCATGATGACCAGGATACTGGGACTCCTCCTGGGACTGGTGTGCGCCGTCCTCGTCTACCTGGTTCTCAAACGGGCCACCGGCCGGGCGTGGGTGGGCTACCTGGCCGCGGCGGTTATCCTCTGCCATCCGGAGTTCGCCTACCTGGAGCTTTCCGGCCACAGCGACGGCCTGACGCTGATAGCCTCGATGCTGCTGGCGACCTGGCTGCTCATGCGGGGCGCCGGGTGGCTCCTCGGCGTCGCCCTGTGGTGCCTCGTCTGGTCGCGGCCGGAGGGGATAGTGTTCGCGGGGCTTGTCATCCTCGTCAGGCTGTTCCTGGTGGCGAGAGAGAGCCTGCGCCAAAAACAGCCGAAAAAGATGGCCCTCGCGGCACTGAAGACCGTTTTCCTCCCCGCCGTAGCCTTCGGCGTGTGGGCCGGCTATACCCGCGCCATCAACGGCGCCGTCGGCACCTCCGGCGTGACGGCCACCCTTAGCACCGATGCCGGCCTCCTCCCGCTGACCCGGCTCGGCTACGTCTGGACGGGCTACCTCTCCCGGCTGCCGTGGTTCGCCAACCCCTACCTGGATGTCGCCTCGGTCCTCATGATACTCACCGGGGCCGTCACCCTTACCCGGAGGGCCGGCCTGAAAATCGTGCCGCTGGTCGTCTTCCCCTTTCTCCTCCTCTACCTCATCGGCGCGTTTGTCAACAAGGACAGCGGGCCGTGGGGGTTCTGGGAAGTCCGGCGCTACGTTGACGCCGTCATTCCCGCGCTGCTCGCGCTGGCGGTGGCCGGTGCCTGGTACTGGGGCCGCTGGCTGGCGACCGCCGCCGTTACCAGGATAAAATTCGCCCCGAAACCTCATGCTGCCGCCCTGGCCGCCGTCCTTTTCGTGGCGCTGCTGACGCCCCACGTCGTGGCCATGCTCGGTTACTGGCCGGAACGCTACCATGATTACGAGCGCAGTATCGCCGGCGTGGAACGGGTGTATGCCGTCCCGGCGCGTTTCGCCGCCGCCCACACGCCGGAGGATGCCGTCATCGCGGTCGGGCTCGGCGGGGCGGCCGCCTATCTCACGGACCGCTACATCATCGAGCTCACCGGCGCTCAGCAGCCGCAGTATTTCGGCCGCTCCGGTTACGATATCATCGCCCGGGAAAAACCGGATTACGTCATCACGTTCCCGGACGACCGCTACACGTTGAGCCTCCCCGGTGCCGCCGATATCTCGGCCGGGCAAATAAACAGCCCCATGGTGGTCGTGAAGCTCGACTGGTCCTGGCAGCCGGCTGATGCCGCGGTTACCTGCCTCGCCGCGGACGGCGACGTCGTGACCGACCAGTTCGCCCCCGCCGGGAAGGACGCCGCTCAGGCCCACGGCTATACCGGCGGCGACGTGGCCTATGACCCGTTCGTCGCCTCGCTGCTCCCCGACGGGCGGGCGGTCATCGAGCGCGGCCTGCTGCGGCGCGCCCCCAACGAGGAGGAGTTCGTCATGGCCGCCACGCCGGACCGCCCGGCGCGGCTCGTCGTCCGCTACGACGCCGTCATCGGCGGCGCCGCCGACGTCTACGTTGACGGGTCGCTCGCGGGCGAATGGACCCTGCCGGCCGGCGACTACGCCCTCAACGAGGCCGGTTTTACCATCCCGGCCGACCTGGTGACCGGGAGCGAGCTGCATATCAAGCTGGTGTGGCAGGCGGGCGTGTCCACCTTCCACTACTGGCTGCTCAGCGGGCAGTGAGGTACGAGCGGCGGGACCTTTCGGCTGTCCTTCAGCGTAATTCGGTAACCGGCCGAAAAAAAGACCGGGCGGCCGCTGAGCGCCGCCCGGTCTTTTCTCAATCGTGCCGCGTCTAGCAGTTCAGCACGTGGAGCGCTTCCTCCCGGTAGGCGTCCATCAGGTACGGGATGCCGGTGACCTTGGCGCACTCCTCGGTGAGCGACATCAGCTCGTTGCGGGTGATGGCCGGGATGCTGAAGCACCGGGCCCCGGCCATGAGCTGCTGCAGGCCGACCCGTATCTTCTCGCTGTAGCTGTAGATGCCGATGGCGCCGAGCGGGATGTTCTTTATCTCCTCGCTGCCGACGATGTTCTTGACGTCCTCGTAGTTGATGAAAATTTCCTCCGGCGTGGTCCCGAACTGGCTGACCGTGGTGGGGAGCTTGTCTTCCTTGAGCCACTTTTCGATGTTCTTGCCCACCATGCCAGGGATCATGAGCGCCCGGCCCATGCAGACCGCCTTGACGAAAGGCGCCCCCAGCGCCAGCGCCTTGAAGACGCCGTCCTCGCTGCTGAAGGCCCCGGCAAAGGCGATGTCCGGCACCCGCTCTCCCCGGTCCGCCAGTATCTGGCAGAACTCCGCGGCGGCGGCGTGCAGGTAGAGGGCCGGCATGCCCCACTCCTCCATCATCCGCCAGGGGCTCATGCCGGTGCCGCCCGGGGCACCGTCGATGGTCAGCAGGTCGATTTTGGCCCGCGAGCTCCACTTGATGGCCATGGCGAGCTCCCGCAGGCCGTAGGCCCCCGTTTTCAGCGTGATGCGCCGGTAGCCGATGTCCCGGAGGCGCTGCACCTCGGCGTAGAAGCCCTCCTCGTCGATAAAGCCGAGGCGGCTGTGCCGCTCGAACTCCTTGATGGCGCCGTCTTCGAACGCGGCGTGGTTGACCGGGTCGGAGGGGTCCGGCGTGACGACGTAGCCGCGCTTCTGGAGCTCCTGCGCCCGCCTCAGGTCGTTCACCTTGATTTCCCCGCCGATGCACTTGGCCCCCTGCCCCCACTTGAGCTCGATGGTCTCCAGGCCGTGCTTGTCGTGCACGTACTCGGCCACGCCGAGGCGGGTGTCCTCGACGTTCATCTGGACCAGGATCTCGCCGTAGCCCCGGTGGTAGCGGCGGTAGACCTCGATGCGGCGGTCCATGTCCGGCGCGGCGGTGACCTTGCCCCGGCTGTTCCGCTCCAGGAGCGGGTCAATGCCGCACACGTTCTCGCCGCAGACGAGCGTCACGCCGGCGAGGGTCGCGCCGATGGCGAAGTGCTCCCAGTTCTTGCGGGCAATCTCCGTGGAACCCAGCGCCCCGGTGAAGATGGGCACCTTCATCTTCGTCTTGATGTCCCAGCCGTACGCCGTCTCCGTGCAGACGGCGGGAAAGGTGGCCGTGTCCGGATCGCCGATGACGCCGTCCGGGAGACCCCGGGCGCCGAAGGCATAGCCCTGGATGTTCAGGTGCGAGTAATCAACGGGGTAGTCCTTGTCGCCGCCGGCGGTAACATCGCCGAAAGGACCGGGGTAGATCAGCTCGCGGCCGCGGAAGGTGGCCTTGAACACCTCGCAGTTGCCGGTGCAGCCGTCAACACAGCGGGTGCAGAGCCCGCTCATCGGCGATACGTTGCGCGACCGGTTCGCGGTCCGGGTGGCATCATTGGCGTTGGGTCTTTGCAGGTTCATCTTGCCTCCTTAAACTATCTCGAACCTCGTGCAGCGGTGAATTCTCCCTGGTTCGCCGAAACGTGGTGCAGCTCCGCCAGTCCCAGCTCCGTGATTTCCCGGCCGTCCCGCCGGGCCACCAGCCGGGTCAGGCCGCGCTCGTCCATCATCCTGAGATGGTACCTGACGGTGTCCTCGCTGAGATCAATACCGCGTTGCCACAGGTAGCGGGCGATGACCCTGGCCCCGAGCGAGCGCCTCGAGCCGGCCAGCGCGCGGAGGATGTGGAATTTCTTCCGTTCCGTGTCAGACAGCTGTACCTTCGTCATGAAACCGGATGCGGCAGACGTATGCCGCTGGCCCAGTATACAAGAGGCGGGTATAGTAGTCAAATATTAACATAGTTATATTTTTGTAACGTTATCGGGCAAGAGGCGGCCGGCCGGAACCACGAGATGACGGTGGGAAGGTGAGGCGGAGGCGCCGGCTAGTCCTGCAGCAGGTAGCCCTGGCCGCGCTTGTTGACGATCAGGCTCGGCGGGTTGTCCCGGAGCTTGTCGCGGAGACGCCGCACGTATATCCTGATGCTCTCGTTGCCGCCCGCGTACTCGCGGCCCCAGACCTCGTCCATGATGCGGTCATACGGCACCACCTTGCCGCGGTTCCTGACGAGCAGCGCCAGCAGGTGGTACTCGGACGGCGTCAGCCTGACGGGCTCGTTATCTATCTTGACCCTCTGGTTGACGAAATCTATCTTCAGCCGCGAGCTGACGGCGTTATCATGCTCGCCGGCGTAGGGGATGGATTCCGTGCGGCGCAGCACCGCCTTCACCCGCGCCAGCAGGTTCATGTAGTTGAACGGCTTGGTGATGTAGTCGTCGGCGCCGAACTCCAGGCCCTGCAGCATGTCCTCGTCCTCGGCGCGGACCGTGAGGATGATGACCGGCACCTGGGAGAAGGCCCGGATGTCCCGCAGGACGTCGTAGCCGCTGACGTCCGGCAGGTTGAGGTCGAGGATGACGATGTCCGGCGACTCTGTCTTGACGAGGTCGAGACCCCGGGCGCCGGTGGTGCTGTCGACGATGGCGGCGTCCGGCCAGCGGAACTCGAAGGCCACCTTGATGGCGTTGATGATGTTCCGGTCGTCTTCTATAACGAGTGCTTTCATAGGTTTCGGCGTGTCCGTGACAGTCTCGGGGCTACGCTACGAGCGGCAGGGTGAAAAAGAAGCTGGCGCCGCCGGGCGGCCGGCTCTCCACGCCAATTGTACCGCCGTGAAGCTCGACAAGCAATTTGCACAGCGCCAGCCCGATGCCCAGCCCGGCCGTCGTCCGGTCCCGCTCGGACTGGTACCCCGGCAGGAAGATATCCTTCTGCTCCTGCTCCGGTATGCCGGGACCGCGGTCCGTCACGGTGACGCTCGCCTTCCCGTCTTCGGCCCGGCCGGTGATGACGACCTCGCCGCTCCCGGACGCGTATTTGAAGGCGTTATTGAGCAGGTTGAAAACGACCTGCCGTACCCTGGCCGCATCGGCGTTCACCGGCGGCAGGCCGCCGGACAGCTCCAGCCGGACCTCGCACCCCACCTGCTGCGCCAGGGGGCGCGTCTCCTCCGCGACCGACCGCAGCAGCTCCTCCAGACTGACCGGCTTGAGGTCCAGCTTGAGGCTGCCGACCTCGCCCTTGATAACATCGTGGAGTTCATCAATCCGCTCGTTCAGGCTGCTGGCGCCCTCCAGGACGTAGCCGGCCAGTTTCTCCAGCCGGTCCCCGCGTTCTTCATCGTAGAGAAGCTGGCTGGTGGCCAGCAGCGAGGTCAGCGGCGTCTTGAGCTCGTGGATGAGGTCCCGGGTGAAGTCTATGCGGCGCTGCGCCTCCCGTTCCAGCCGCTGGCGCAGCGTTTTCTCCTGCTCGTAGAGGGCGTGCAGCCGTTCCTCCGCGTTCTTCTGCTCGATGATATGCCCCAGCCGCTCGGCCAGCACGTGGATGAGGTGGCGTTCCTCGATGAGAAACGGCCCCTCGTCGCTCTCCGGCATCGCCTTCAGGTAGTACACCTCGAGGTGCCCGGCGACGGTGTGGTCCACCGTGATGGTCTCCACCTGCTTCCAGCGGGTCCGCCGGAAATTGCCGGTCGCGAACTCCCGCTCCGCCAGCTTGATGCGGGCACAGGTGACCTCCGGGTACTGCCACGAAGGGGGAATGAGCTCGACGACACCCTGGAGTATCTCGTCCAGGGTCATGTCCGGCTGCTCGACGAGCCGCGTGATGCCGTACAGGCAGTTGAGCTCCTTGACGCGCTCGCCGAGCTTGTGGGCAATCTCAATAAGACTGTCGCTCATCAACCCCATTGTAGGCGGGACGGCTGGCCTTGGCAACACCGAACCGGAGGAATCCGCACGAAGCAACCGAATCAACGGGGTTCGTGGACCGTCATTGGAAGGTGCGTGGTGGGCGCTCCTGTACGGCATATGGAACCTTTGAGGCGTTTCCTTTTGGATTGAGGACGATTACCTTCGACCATGCTTCTGTTATAAACTGGTAGCGTCAAGGTTACGATACAACGAAAGGAATTACCGACATGTCACCAACAACGAACAAAGGCGAACTCGATCGCTCGGGCCTGGAAAATTTTATTGACCGGTATCTCGAGGCGCTGGCGAAGAATGACCCGTCCGGATTGCCCCTGGCGAACGATGTCAGGTTCGTCGAGAACAATCAGGAATTGAAGGTCGGCGAGGGAACGTGGCGCACCATTACCGGTCTCGGCGGGTACCGGCACTATTTCACCGATCCGCACACCGGCCAGTCCGCCGTGATATGCGTGGTCGAGGAAAATGGGAAAAAGGTCATCCTCAACCTGCGGCTGAGGATAGCTGGCGGGAAAATCACTGAGATAGAGACCCTCGTGGTCCGTGACACCGGCGGCGCGGAGAACTATGAAAAAGCAGGCCAGCCGCCGGCCGTATTTCTGGCACCGGTGCCTGAAGAAAACCGCAAACCGCGGGAACGCCTGATAGCTACCGCCGACCAGTATTTTACCGGGATGGTACGCAATAATCCGGAAGGGGATTACTCCTTTTTCGCGGATGGCTGCAACCGGATGGAAAACGGCCGCGTCACCACCAACGCCGAGGCGATCGAATACGGGCACTCGACCGATAAGGAATTTGTGACGATGACGGCTCGGGAACAATTCGAGACGGGCTTCCTGGGTTTCGTCACCCGGATCCGGGACCGGCGATTTTTCGTCGTCGATGAGGAACGCCAATCGGTCATTTCATTCGCGTTTTACGATCATGACGGAACGGTCCGGAAGCTGAAAATGCCCGGTAATAAAACCTTTACGCTGCCCCCCTATTTTTCAACGCCGCGTACGATCGAGGTCTGCGAATCGTTCAAATTGGAAAACGACCAGATACGATATATTGAAGTCACCCTGACGGAATTCCCTTACGGTACCCGGCCGGCCTGGGATACCGAAAAAGACCCCTGGCTGCGGCAGCCTGCCCCGGCGACTACGAACGATTCCGGCAATGCGGCCCGCCCCGTGAGCCGCGAGCAGCTGTCCGCCGGCGTTGACCGGTTTCTCGCGGGCCTGTTGTCTCGCGGCGTGAAATCGGAAGGGATAGCGGGTGCCGCAAGGTATACCGAGAACGGACAGCAGCTGAATATCGGCGACGGCCTGTGGAGGACCGTAACCAGGATCGGGGAAGACATGGTGGTTGTGGCCAACCCGGAATCAGGTTCGGTCGCATTCCGGGTTCCGATCATGGAATATGATGTCGAGTCCCTGCTGACGGCCAGGCTGAAGGTCCGGAACGGTGAAATTACCGAAATAGAGACTCTGGTCATGCGGCATGAGTACAGTGACGCGAGACTCGGGACGTTTTCGCTCTTCGCGCCGAGACTGGACGGCAGGTACCGGCCCGGGGACGGCACGCATTCGTCCGGCATGTCCGGACCGGCCCTCAAGCCGGAAGAGCGAATGACCCCCGAAGCCATGATGGCCGTCGTTCGGGAAAAACGCGGTACGATCCGTGAACAGCACCTCTTGGCTGCCGACGCAGACTACGGACTGCTTCTGGAAATGACACTGTCCGATGTTGCCAACGCCGCGCCCGGACCGGTCGATTCGGCCAACCTTGGCCCGTATTCGATCATGAGCTCACGGCTCCATAAGTTCGGTGGAGGCACCCTCGTGACCACGAAATCGGTCCTCATGCCGGTCCCTTACAAGGCAGGACGCGGCTGGTGATTCAAGTACGGTGAAATCCAGTTATCGTAGCCAGGCGTCGTTTCGGGCGGAGATTAGCTCTCCCCGTTTCCGGCAGCCACGGCCCCGGCCCATGATCGGATAACCGTTCTCAGGTTGAACATTCGCCTCGATCAACTCCAATCTAGAGATATCGTGAGGGAACTTGATGTCCTTTTCCCGAATCCCGGGGCGTTCGAACCTGCCTGCGCTGTCTCGGCATTCGTACGCCCCAAAATGCCGGTCGTCAGCAATGAGGACCCCGCCGCCGGACCCCACAAGATTCTCTTCATATAACGATTGACATATTTGTTGGCGTTGCTTATAATACGGTGTGCAAAATCACAATATTTATTTCACCCTGCGAAACTCCTCCCTGGATGCCGGCCAAAAACCGGCCGCGATCCGCTCCGTTTATCGTGCCGTTGACATCCTCGTTTGTCTCAGTAACGGTATCGATACCCTGTCCGAAATTACGGCCCGTACCCACCTGAGCAAGCCGACCGTCTACCGCCTATTGAAGACGCTGGAAGAGTTGCTGATGGTGACCCAGGACCCCAAGACGCATCACTACTATCTCGGTCCCCTCGTCCACCAGATAGCCTCGAACCCGGAAACGAACCACCAGTACCTCACTTCTTGCGCCTTCGCGGAGCTGCGCTCCCTCTGGGAATACTCCGGCGAGACCGTCGAGCTGAACACCATGGTGGGACTGCGGTACGCCCGGATATACGAGATACCGAGCAAATACGACCTCAAGGTGATTAACGGCCCGGACCCCGTCGGGGCGGTCTACGTGGGCGCGCCGGCCAAGGTCCTTCTTTCACAGCTCGATGATGATGAACTGAACGCCATCGTACGGAACATCAAGCTGACCCGGGTGACGGAATCCTCCGTCGTGGACCGGGTCCAGTTGCTGCGTCAGGTGCGGAAGGTGCGCGAGCGGGGGTATGAAATCAGCCTCGGCGAGCGGATCCCGGGGGCCATGTGCGTTTCCGCCCCGGTGAAGAACTACTACTGGCCGGTGGCGCTGGCGCTCATCGGCCCGGAGATGCGCCTCAAACCTAACCTGCAGCGGACCATCGAGGAAGTGGTGGCCAGCGC
This sequence comes from Dehalococcoidales bacterium, assembly GCA_034430495.1. Lineage (GTDB taxonomy): Bacteria > Chloroflexota > Dehalococcoidia > Dehalococcoidales > RBG-16-60-22 > DAOUEG01. The sequence continues at coordinate 6,761 of DAOUEG010000118.1, read as the reverse complement.
CGACCGGATCAGCGCCGCCGTCAAGGAATTTCTCCGGGCAAAGGGGGTGATCGCCAGAGCCAAGATAGACGTGCTATCAATGGAAGGAAAATGAAAGGAGTCACGGTCCAGTGAAAAAACGATGGTTGTTCCTGGTTACTCTGCTTCTTGTCATTGCCTTGTTCGGAAGCCTGGTGGCTTCCTGCTCGAGTGAAGAAAAATCCACCGCCCCCGCCCAACCCGTGGTACTGAAGATGGCCAGCGCCGCCACGGGGAACTATATCGACGTCGAACAGGCTTTCGTCGATGCCTTCAACGCACGGTGCGGGCCGGACTATACTATCGAATACTACCCGGCCGAGCAGATGCTGTCCTTCGTCGAGCTGCTCGACGGGGTCAGGACCGGCGCCGCCGACATGGGCGTCATCACGCCGAACTTCTACTCCTTCGACGAGCCGAAGCTGGGCGCCGTCGAGCTGCCGTTCCTGTTCAACAACCTCAACGCCCACATCGAGGCCATGCCCGAGCTGATGCCGCTCTATGCCGACGTCCTGGAGGCGCAGTTCAATCAGAAGCTCCTGTGCCTGCACAACTACACGGGGATGGCCCTCCTCTCCACCAGGCCGATCAAGACGCTCGAAGACTGGGACGGTCTGCTCGTCCAGGCCATCTCGCCCTCGATCGCCGCCATGGTGGAAGCGCTCGGTGCCAGTTCCGTCACCGGCCAGCCGTATACCGAGTCCTACTCCCTGATAGAGAAGGGCACGGTGGACGCGGTCATCACGGCCCCGGCCGCGATGCGGATATTCGCGCTCACGGACGTGGCGGACTACATGACCGCCGCCTACATGGTCCCCGCCGTTCACGGGTTCTCCATCAACCTCAACGTCTGGAACAAGCTGCCCAAGGACGTCCAGGACATCATGCTGGAAGAGGCGCAAAAACAATCGGATTACATCGACGAATGGCTGAAAGGGGAATGGGAAAAAGACCATCAGGCAATCGCCGATGCCGGTGTGGAAATCTACACCGTTCCACAGAGCGAACTGGAGCGGTGGAAGGCGGCCTGCGAGGGTATCTGCAACGAGCAAATGGCCCTGCTGGAAGATTTCGGTCAGAAGATCAAAGCGATCGCCGATGAAGTGAACGCCAAATATCCGAACTAAAAACAGACGGCATGCCGCGGATTGACCGCCCGACGAATCTGCAAACCGCGTCATGAACGGGGAGGGTAACGCTTTGTTCGGCAGACTGGCCCGTAAATTCGACGAGTGGCTCGGGCGTATCAGCCAGCACCTGCTGCTGGTATGCGGAATCCTGATACTCCTCATGGCGATGGCCCAGACCTACGGCGTCGTCATGCGGAAAATCTTCCACAGTCCTGATTCCAGCGCCTACGAACTCAGCATGCTTTTCCTGCTGTTTTCCGGCGTGCTGGCCTTTGCCGGGGTGGAGAAGCTGGACCAAAACGTGAAGAACGACCTGGTGGCTTCACGCTTCCCGCCCTGGCTGAACGCCATCGTCGTCAACACCCTTTTTCCTCTCATGGCGCTCGGCTTTTGCGCCGTCCTTACCTGGAAAAGCCTGGACAACGCGCTCTACGCCCTGAAAATAGGACAGGTTACCCAGTCACCGTGGGCCTTGCCGATGGCCCCCATCAAGCTCATCATTCCGCTGGGCTACATCCTCCTGTGTCTCATTCTCACCAGCAAGATCGTTCATGGCACCGCGGCGGTAGCCGGCCTTTTCAGGAAGGAAGGGACCACCGGAAAGATGTAACGATACACCAGCGATTGGAGAGGCAGTATGGACTTTACCCTGGCCGCCGTGATAAGCGTTGTGGGCATGCTCTTCCTGATGCTCATGGGCATGCGCATCATCTTCGCCCTCGGCTTTACCGCCCTGGTCGTCGCCTATTTCGCGTACGGCCCTCTCAGCCTCGATAAAATCGGCTGGACGACCTTCAATACCCTTTTCAACATCAACTGGGTGCCGCTGCCCCTCTTCGTCCTCATCGCCTGTCTCATCGCCGAGACCAAGATGGGCGAACATATCTATGAAGCCGCCCGCAACTGGCTTTCCCGGGTGCCCGGCGGCCTGATCGTCACCAGTATCTTCGGAGAAGCGGCCATGGCCTCGGCCATCGGCACCAGCTCCGCCTGCATACTGGCGGTGGGGAAGGTGGCGGAGCCGGAGTTCAGGAAATACGGCTACGACCAGGGACTGGCGATGGGCGGGCTGTGCTGCGGCGGCGTGCTCGGGCCGCTCATACCCCCCAGCGCCGGTTTCATCATCTACGGCGTCCTGGCCGAGGCGTCCATCGGCCGTCTGTTCATGGCCGGCATCATGCCGGGGGTGCTCCTGGCGCTCATGCTGGCGGCGACGGCCATCCTGGTATGCTGGCGAAAGCGCGGGGCCGGCCCGGCCGTGGGCGGCGTCAGCTGGCGAGAACGGTTCACGTCGCTCAAGTGGGTCTGGCCGATCGTCGTGGTCATGGTGGCTATCCTGGGCTCGATATACTTCGGGATAGCCTCACCGACGGAAGCGGCGGGAGTGGGCTGCGCCGTGGTGCTGATTCTCGGCGTCACCGTGTTTCACCTTCGCTGGCAGGGCCTGCGCCGTGCCCTCGTCGAGACCGCCATCATGAACGGGATGATCCTCTTTATGATGGTCGGCGCCTGGCTCTTTTCCTACGTCATCGGCACCTCGGGAGTGGTCAACACGATTACCGGCTGGGTGAGGGACTCCGGCCTCTCGCCGTGGTGGGTGATAATCGCCATCAACGTTATTCTGCTCGTCCTGGGCTGTTTCATCGATGCGATAACCATCATGCTGCTCACGGTGCCCCTGTTCGTACCGATAATCAACGCCCTGGGTTTCAGCCCGATATGGTTCGGCGTCCTCTACGTGGTTAACATGCAGATCGGCCTGATAACGCCGCCGATGGGACTGGAGCTGTTCATGATGCGAACGGCCTTCAATATCCCCGTGGACAAACTTCTCCGCGGGGTCACGCCTTTCATAATCGTGCTTTTCATATTCCTGGCATTGCTCATCGCTTTTCCGGAAATAAGTCTCTGGCTGCCCGGCATGATGCAGGTATCCCGCTAGGGTGTTCCGGCAGGCGGGAAACGCCGGGTCGGCGACAATAAGGAGGACCTATGAAGTATCCGCCAACCGATTATGCGGTATTCGATAGACTCAAGCTCGAACGGCAGCCGGTCGGGGTGAAGTTCCTGCCCTCGCGCCCGGAAGGGATCCGGAGAATCCCCGAAAAACGGGCGCTCTGCGAGATGTTCCTGACCGCCCTGGAACAGCCGCCGTTCTACGTTCAGAAGGAAGACTTCCTCTGCGTCGAACCTCTCTTGCTTGGCATGGAGGACCCGGAACCTGTGCTCGTTTCCGGTTTCGCGGGGGGTTCGGCCGGCCTTTTCAAGGAGCCCCGGGCCAACCGCAAGCTCTACCAGTACGTTCCCCGGATGCTGAAGGGTTCCGTGAAAACAGTGGTTTTTTCCGCCCTGGACCAGATGACCTTCGACCCCGATGTCCTGGTAATCGTGGCCGATACGGGCCAGGCGCGCACGATACTCCGGGCCGAGGGGTATACCTCCGGCAACGGCTGGACTTCCCATGGCACGCCGGTCATGGCCTGCTCGTGGCTCTACATCTATCCGGTCGTCACGGGCAACATCAATTTTACGGTTACCGGACTGAGTCTCGGGATGCAGGCGTTGAACGTGCCCCTGCCGGAAGGTCTCTTTATCATCTCGATTCCCTGGAACCTGTTACCGGCGGTCATGGCCAACCTCGGTGATGACGACCTTTACCGTTCGTGGCGGACATCCGGCCGGGACGAACATTTCGCCAGGTTCGGAGAACGCCTGGCGACGCTCCAGGAGCAAATGAATTTCTGATAGAGGAAAAAGGAGGACCGATGATGCAGAAGCAGCTGGATTTTTCCATTTTGGACAGGTTCGAGTTTGCCTATAAGCCCGTCGGAATGAAGTTCCTGCTGAACAAGCCGCAGGGGCTGGAGAAGCTCGACGGGAGCCTGCCTATCTGCCAGATGTTCCGCGAAGCCCAGGACCGGCGTCCCTTCTACGCCAGCGCCGATAATTTCTCCTGCGTGGACCGGCTTATGCTGGGGTTCATGGACCCCGAGCCGACCTATGAGAGCGGGCAGATCGGCGCCAAGGAGCATATTTACCAGGACGCCCGGGCGAACCGGCGGATTTACCAGTACATACATAAAATCCCGCCCGGGACGGTACGGCACGTGGCGTTCTCCCCCATCGCTGAGGTGCCGTTCGACCCGGATTTGCTGGTCATGACGGCCCGGCCGGACCAGGCGGAAATCATCCTGAGAGCGCTCAGCTACTCCACCGGCAAGCCCCTCACCACCATGATTACCCCGGTGCTCATGTGCGCGTGGCTGTTTTTCTATCCCTATATGACCGGGAACCTCAACTACTCCATAACCGGCCTCGGCTACGGCATGAAGAGCAAGAAACTGCTGCCGGAAGGCCTCGTGCTGATCTCCGTACCGTATGACCTGATACCCATGCTGCTGGACAACCTGGCTATAATGGACTGGGTGCTGCCCATGTTTACCATGACGGACGAGGAACGGGCGCCGTTCGCCGCCAAGATCATGGAGGAGATCCACCAGGACTATCTGAACGGCTGACCGTCTAACGGAATAGCGGGTCAAGGAGGCTGAGATGATTCCCAAAATCGTCATTGACGAGGCAAAGAAGCAGAGGATACTAGACAAGGCCAGTCACCTGGGGGCCGGAGAGGGCGTCAATTACGGGGGCTGAGCGCCGGTAACCTTCGCAGCGATATGCGAAGCCTTCAGGTCTGAAGGAATCGAGCTCTTTTCACCGGAGGTCGAGGTCATCATCCTCCAGGGCCTCATGGGACTCCACTCCGGTATCGGCTACACCGGTACCGGCACCTGCGGCGCAGTCATCGGGAGCGCTTTCGTCGTGGCGTACGTCGTCGGCGTCACGGCCGAAGATATCGCGAAAAGCCACCGCACCTTCATCGCGCCGTGTATTCCCGTGGTGGAGGATATCGTGGACCGGTTCGAAGAGACCTACGGGGCCTTCGATTGCCTCAGGTTGCGCTATAACCGCATCCAGCGGGCCTATGACTTCCTCGATCCGGACGCCGCCGTGTACGAAGTGCTTTTCGCTTCCTCACAGAAACAGAAATGCGGCGTTTTCGCGGACTGCTACGAGTGCGGTCGGGACCAGGGGATGCCTTCGGCGGGGGCCCGTTGGGCGGCGGAATCCATCTGCGACCTGCTCAACAAGGAACCCGAAGAGCGAAAGAAGCTCCCGCCGCACCTCGAGGGTTATGACATGGCGACGCTCATGCCCAAGGTAGAGAAGGTCTCCCGGCTGATGAACGAGCTGGGGCTGGGACGCCCCCGGGAAAAGATCTCCTGGCGGGAGTACCGGAAGCTGAAGCTGAAAGGCAAAAAGGGCGTCGAGGAAAGCCGGCCCTGCGGCGTGGATGCTCCCGAAAAGGGAAAATATAACCCTCCGGAAGCGTAGCGGCGGAACGTGACCTGAATTTTCAGGCACAGTGCAGAGATTTACGGGATTGACCTGCCCGTCCGCGGTTGTATGAATCCTGATATCGGAGGTTCCTGCAATATAGGAGGCACGTGATCTGAAAAAGAAATCCAATACAGTCTTTGGCAAGGACTATCGGAAAAGCGAGACAGCGAAATGGAGAAAAACGGAACCGCTCACCGTAAATTGACGGTAGCTGGTGAGGAGCTCCTGCACGGTAGGTAGAACTTTCAACATGGTATTTCCGCTATAGCGCGTGAAACATACTTGTATGGCTGGTGAATTCCTGATTATACTTCTTCATCCAAGACGACAATTTTTCTATCTTCTGGACATCACCTGATTTACTTCTAGTTTCGCTCCAATATAAATCCGGCTATTTTCCAAGTTATTATTAAAAATGCGTATATGGTAACAAGATAAAAAACAAATTTGCTGTAAGGTACGGAATGCCGCCTTTTAACAATGTTTTCGGCTATTCCCGAAACAAAAATAAATATCGATAGTCCAAAAAGAAGATTACTTGGCCAAAGTGCAGATGGTTCGATACCATTGTCGTTCCAAACAAAAGACTTCAAGCCGTATATTACTACTCCAAGAGAAACAAGAAGAGTAAAGTAATGAATGCCTTTTAATGATGGAGTCGATGTATTTGGTTTCAAGATGTTAAACAAACTAACTACAAGAACAGGAATTGCAACGAAAAACAAAGTAAATAGAGGTTCTTCCACAATATTCTCCCATGACGGTTTACACTAATAAGGAAGCCACTCGGCAGGATTGATTCCATATACATTATCTTGTGTCGCTATATTATAGCCTTGCCAGAAGGTATATCCACCTGGCGTCATAAAAAATATCCCATATAAGGTGTAGACTTCATAAGGTGGTACATACGCCGCAATATATATCGATGCGCCGAAATAGAAATATCCCAATCCTGCGAGCATCAGCGCTCCGCCAAGCACTTGTTGACCGATAGAATTCCATGAACTCCAGTCATTTGTGTGTGTAGAATTAACCAATACCCGCGTTCCAGATGAGTCTGAATAACATTGTTCCCAATAATACGGCACGTTTGTTATTTCTCCAAACAAATAGTGATCCTCCAAACTCAAGTCTCCAGAATTCCAGAAAATGTTTAAGTCTTCGTCGCCATCGCTCAAGCGAAACAGATTAGCAACGATCACTACTTCCTGA
>DAOUEG010000117.1:0-6874 GCA_034430495.1 Dehalococcoidales bacterium | reverse complement strand
CGGTATGCCGGCGGCACGTCGTTCACGGTCACGCCGAGGCCGGGCGCGGTGGGGGTTTGCAGGCGGCCCCGCACCGGCACGAGCGCCGGTTTCGCGAACTCCGCCTCGAAGAGCGCCCCCGTGCCCAGGCCGTGGGCGGTTTCCAGTCGGTCGAGGGCCGAGGCCAGGTGCGCCGCGGCGGCGATACCCGCGCTCGTTTCCAGCGCGGTCGTCACCACCGCCGTTTTCCCGGCGGCCCTGGCCTCGCGGGCGATGGCGAGAGCCGCCTCGAGCCCGCCGAGCCGGGCCGGCTTGAGGATGAAAACGTCCGCGGCTTCGGCGGCCAGCAGCCGGCGGAAGTCCTCGAGCGACGTCAGGGACTCGTCGGCGGCGAGGGGCACGGACACGGCCTTCCGCACCGCCGCCAGCCCCTCGATATCGTCCGCCGGCACCGGCTGCTCGACGTACTCGATGTCGAATTTCGCCAACCGCCGGATACCTTCGATGGCGGCGCCCGTATCCCAGGCCATGTTGGGGTCGAGCCGCAGCCTGACGTCCGGCCCGACCGCCTCGCGCACGGCTTGCAGGAGCGCCTCGCCGTTTTCCGTGCCGATTTTCAGCTTGAGCGTGGTGAAACCCTGCCGCGCCGCCGCGACGGCCGCGGCGGCGGCCTCCCGGATTGACGTGACCGTAATCAACGCATTAACCGGAACCGCGGCCGGTCGCCCGCCGAGCAGAACCGCCACCGGATGGCCGGTCGCCTTGCCCGTACAATCGAGCCGGGCCGTTTCCAGCCCGAAGCGGAGCGGGGCGGGAAGGGACGCGTCGTCCAGCCCGCCGGCCAGCCCGCCGATGTCCGTCCCCACCCACGCCGGCGCCGCCTGTTCCAGTGCGTCCGCGACGGCCCGGACTTCCTCCGGGGAGGACGGCCCGACCGGGGAAGCCTCCCCCAGGCCGGTACGTCCCCGGTCGGTCCGCAGCCAGAGCAGCAGGCCGTACCGGACCGCCGCCCGGTCGTGGGAGGTACGGAACTCGTCGCGGAACGGCAGGGCGTACCCCTGCCACTCGACCCCGGTAATTTTCATGACTTCAAACAGCGGGAGACCCGATGAACGGAATACTCGATAAACTGCGCGTCCTGGACGTGAGCCGGCTCCTCTCCGGTCCCTACTGCACCATGCTGCTGGCGGACCTGGGGGCGGAGGTGCTGAAGGTGGAGTATCCCCGCGGCGGCGACCCGGCCCGGACGCTCGAGCCCTTCGTGGGCGATGACAGCGCTTTCTTCCTCAGCGTCAACCGCGGTAAAAAGAGTATCACACTGGACCTCGGCACGCAAACGGGCCACGACCTCTTTCTCCGGCTGCTGAAACAGTGCGACGTGCTCGTGGAAAACTTCGTCCCGGGCACGATGGCGAGGTTCGGGCTCGACTACGAGAGCGTCAAGGACGTCAACCCGCGGCTCGTCTACGCCAGCATCTCCGGCTTCGGGCAGGACGGGCCGGAGGCCGACCGCCCCGCCCTCGATATCATCGTCCAGGCCATGGGCGGCATCATGAGCATCACCGGCGAGCCGGACGGCCATGTCGTGCGGCCCGGCCCCTCCCTCGGGGACAGCGTGGCCGGCACCTTCGCCGCCCTGTCCATCGTCAGCGCGCTCTACCAGCGCCGCGAGACCGGCAGTGGGCAGTACGTGGATACCGCCATGCTGGACTGCCAGGTCACGCTCATGGAGAACGCCTTCGCGCGCTACTTCGCCACCGGCGTCTCGCCTGCCCCGCTCGGCACGCGGCACCCCTCGGCGGTGCCGTTCCAGGTCTTCGACGCCAGCGACGGCCGGTTCGTCATCGCGCTCCTCACCAACGACAAGGCCACCTGGCACCGCTTCTGCGCCGCCATCGAGCGGCCGGACCTCGGCGCCGACCCGCGCTACCGGAACAACGCCGGGCGCCTGCGCCACGTGGACGAGCTGGTGGCGGAGCTGCAAAAAACCACCGCGCAACAACCCGTAGCGGAGTGGCTGGAGCGGCTCCGCGCCGCGGATATCCCCTGCGGCCCCATCAACGACATGGCGGCGGTGGCGGCCGACCCGCAGGTGGCCTACCGGAACATGCTGCCGAAGATCCCCCACCCCCGGAAAGGCAGCTGGCCCGTCGCCAACACGCCCTTCCACCTGAGCGGGGCGAAAACGGGGCCGGCCGGCGCCTCGCCGCGGCTGGGGGAACATACGGAGGCGGTGTTCAAGGAACTGCTCGGCCTGACGGACGGTGAAATCGAAACGCTCCGCCGCGACGGCGTTATCTAAACGGAGGCATACCATGACGAAATTCAACGATATCATATATGAGAAAGAGGGCGGCATCGCCCGGGTGCGAATCAACCGCCCCCGGAGCCTCAACGCCTTCCGCCCGCAGACCATTGACGAGATGCGGGCCGCCTTCCAGGACGCCTGGGACGACGATTCCGTCGGCGTGGTGGTGCTCGGCGGGCCGGGCCACTTCTGCGTCGGCGGCGACGTCAAGGTGCGCGGCGAGGGCGGCTACAAGGACGCCGGGGGCAAGGTACGGCTCCAGGTGACGCTGCTGCACCGGCTCATCCGGGAGATACCCAAGCCGGTCGTCGCGGCGGTGGACGGCTACGCCATCGGCGGGGGGCACGTCCTCCACGTCATCTGCGACCTGACCATCGCCTCGGAGCGGGCGGTGTTCGGGCAGGTCGGTCCCAGGTACGGCAGCTTCGACGGCGGCTTCGGCGCCATCTACCTGGCCCGCATCGTGGGCGAGAAGAAGGCGCGGGAGATATGGTACCTCTGCAAGCAGTACTCCGCGCAGGAAGCGCTCGAGATGGGCCTCGTCAACGCGGTGGTGCCGGTCGAGGAGTTCGAGGCGACCGTCACCGGGTGGTGCCGGGAGCTGCTCCAGCGCGGCCCCACGGCGCTCCGCTTCCTCAAGCACGCCTTCAACGCGGACACGGACCACGTCTACGGCCTCCAGAACCTGGCCCACGGGGCCAACGCCCTCTACTACGCCACCGACGAGGGCAAGGAGGGGACGCAGGCGTTCATCGAGAAGCGCCCGCCGGACTTCTCCCCCTACCGCAGCCATCCCTGGTAACGCCGATGGCAGACACGACGACCAAACCTCAATCGTGCCCGGCGACGGCCTGGCACTACCTGCGGCTGTGGGTGCGGGCCGGGCGGCCGTTCACCCTCACCGCGGCGGTGGTGCCGGTGCTCGTGGGGTCGGCGCTCGCCTTCCGGGACGGCGTGGCCACGGTCGGGCTGTTCGTCCTGGTGCTGGCGGGCAGCCTGCTGGTGCAGGTAGCCGCCAATTTGGTGGACGAGTACTCGGACCACGCCCGGCCGGAGGGCCGGGAGAAGCACCTCGCCCCGTACAAGGTCATCGCGCTCGGGCTGCTCTCCCACCGGGCGGTGAAGCGGGGGGCCATCGTTTGCCTGGCGGCCGCCACCGGCATCGGCCTCTACCTGGTGGTCGTCTCCGGGTGGCCGCTGCTGGTGCTGTGCCTGGCGAGCGTGGCCGCCGCCTACTTCTACTCCGGCGGGCCGAAGCCGCTCGGGGCCTACGGCATCGGGCAGCCGCTCGTGTTCGTGTTCATGGGGCCGGTCATGGTGCTCGGCAGCTACTACGTCTTCGGCAAGGCGTTTCCCCTCGACGCCCTGTGGCTGTCGCTGCCGGTCGGCCTCAACATCACCAACATCCTCGTCGCCAACGACCTCCGCGACCGCGAGGAGGACGTCGTCGCGCGGAAGATGACGCCGGTGGCGCTCTTCGGGGAGCGGTTCGGACGGTGGGAGTACACGGCGCTGCTGGCGGCGGCCTACGGCATCGTCATCGCGCTCACCGTCGCCACCTACGGGCCGTGGCTGCTGCTGCCGCTGGCAGCGCTGCCGACCGCCATCGGTACGCTGCGCCTCGTGTTCCGGGGCGGCGACCGCGCCCGGCGGGCGCTGGCGCTGCGGGTCTCGGCGCGGTTCAACGGCTACTTCGGGCTGCTGCTGGCGGCCGGGCTGGTGGCGGGGCACCTCGTTTCGTAGCGGCCGGCTCTCCCCGCCATCCTTCCAATCGTTTCACCTCTGTCCTTGACAGGTCATTATACTGTATACTAGTATATAGTATAGGAAGCGAAACGGGAGGGACGGTGGCATGACCCTGACGAACATAAAATCCCACCAGCACAGCTACGACGCCGACAAGGACCTCCTCCTGAAGAGGATGCGCCGCATCGAGGGCCAGGCCAAGGGCATCCAGAAGATGCTCGAGGAAGGCCGCTACTGCATCGATGTCGTCCAGCAGCTCAACGCCATCTCTTCCGCGGCGGACGAGGTCTCGCTGCGCATCCTCCAGGACCACATCGAGGGCTGCGTGGCCGACGCCATCCGCCACGAGCGCGGCGACGAGTACATCAAGGAGCTCATGGCCACCATCCGCAAGGCCATGAAACGATAGACCGGAGGGTGACAAAAATCCTTTTGCACCCGTGATTTCAGGGATAGATTGAAACAGAGGCCCCGCCATGAGCACTGAAAACCCGACCAGACCGAAGAAAAACGTCATCATCCCGGTGACGGGCATGACCTGCGCCACCTGCGCCGCCACCGTCTCCAAGGCCCTCGGCGACGTCAGGGGCGTGGCCAGGGCTAACGTGAATTTCGCCAACGAGAAGGCCCTCGTCGAGTACGAGGGCGACGCGCCGGACGTCAACGAGCTCGTCCACGCCGTCAAGGACGCCGGCTACGACGTCGCCAAGGAAAAGGTGAGCTTCCACGTCGGCGGCATGACCTGCGCCTCCTGCGTCTCCCACGTGGAGGAGGCCCTCAGGGAGGTGCCGGGCGTCATCTCCGCCGGCGTCAACCTCGCCACGGAAAAGGCCACCGTCGAGTACGTCAAAGGGCAGGCGACGATGGCGGACTTCAGGCACGCCGTCGAGGACGCCGGCTACGAGGCCGTCGAGGAAGCGCCGTCCGGCCCGCAGAAGGTGACCCTCAACGTGACCGGCATGACCTGCGCCTCCTGCGTCTCCCACGTGGAGGAGGCCCTCAGGGAGGTGCCGGGCGTCATCTCCGCCAGCGTCAACCTCGCCACGGAGAAGGCGACGGTGGCGTACGACACCGCGCAAACTGATATAGAAGCCATGCGGCTGGCGGTGGAGGACGCCGGCTACGGCGTCGCCGGGACGAGCGTCGAGGAGGCCGCCCCGGACGCCCTCGAGCAGGCCCACCGCCGCGAGTCGCGGGACCTGCGGCGCAAGCTCTGGTTCTCCGGCAGCATCGGCCTGTTCATGCTGCTCGTCTCCATCTCCGGCCTGAGCGGCGACTGGATGCCGGGCTTCCTCGGCAACCACTACCTGCTGTGGGCGCTCGCCACGCCGGTGCAGTTCTGGGCCGGTTTGCAGTTCTACCGCGGCGCCTGGGGAGCGCTCAAGCACCGCACCACCAACATGAACACGCTCATCGCCGTGGGCACCTCGGCGGCCTACCTCTACAGCGTCGCCGCCATCCTCTTCCCCGGCTTCTTCGCCAGCGGCGGCCGCGGCGCCCACGTGTATTTCGATACCGCCTCCATCATCATCGCCCTCATCCTGCTCGGCAAGTACCTGGAAGCCCGGGCCAAGGGCCAGACCTCCAACGCCATGAAGAAGCTCATGGGGATGCAGGCCAAGACGGCCCGCGTCATCCGGGACGGCCAGGAGAGCGACATTCCCATCGAGGACGTCGCCGTGGGCGACCTCATCCTCGTCCGGCCCGGCGAAAAGGTGCCGGTGGACGGTCTCATCCGCGAGGGCGGCTCCAGCCTCGACGAGTCCATGATCACCGGCGAGAGCATCCCGGTGGAGAAGGGCGCCGGCGACCAGGTCATCGGCGCCACCATCAACAGGACGGGCAGTTTCCGCTTCGAGGCCACTAAAGTCGGCAAGGACACGGCGCTTTCGCAGATCATCCGCCTCGTGGAGGAGGCGCAGGGGAGCAAGGCGCCTATCCAGCGGCTGGCGGACCTCATCGCCTCGTACTTCGTGCCGGCGGTCATCGGCATCGCCACGGTGACGTTCATCTTGTGGCTCATCTTCGGGCCGAGCCCGGTCTTCACCTACGCCCTGCTCAACTTCGTGGCGGTGCTTATCATCGCCTGCCCGTGCGCCCTCGGCCTGGCCACCCCCACCGCCATCATGGTCGGCACCGGCAAGGGGGCGGAGAACGGGGTCCTCATCCGGAGCGGCGAGGCGCTGGAGACGGCCCACAAGCTGAACACCATCGTGCTGGACAAGACCGGCACCCTCACCGTGGGCAAGCCGGTGGTGACGGACCTTTTCGCGGCCGAAGGCTTCACGGAAGACGACGTGCTCGGCCTGGCGGCCGCGGCGGAGCGCGGCTCGGAGCACCCCCTCGGCGAGGCCATCGTGACGGCCGCCCAGGAGAAAAATCTGACCCTGGCCGGGGTCGAGGACTTCAACGCCGTCCCCGGTCACGGCATCGAAGCCGCCGTGAGCGGCCGCCGCGTCGTGCTCGGCAACCTGAAGCTGATGGAAGACCGCGGCTTCGCGCTGACCGGTCTCGGCGAGCGCGCCGCCACCCTCTCCGAGCAGGGCAAGACGCCCATGTTCGTCGGCATTGACGGCACGGCCGCCGGGGTCATCGCCGTGGCGGACACGCTGAAACCGGGCGCCCGCGAGACGGTGGCCGAGCTGCGCCGCCTGGGGCTGGAGGTGGTCATGCTCACCGGCGACAACCGGCGCACCGCGGAAGCCATCGCCAGGGACGTCGGCACGGACCGCGTGCTGGCCGAGGTCCTGCCGGAGCACAAGGCCGCCGAGGTCAAGCGGCTCCAGGAGGAAGGCAAGCAGGTGGCCATGGTGGGCGACGGCATCAACGACGCCCCGGCGC
>DAOUEG010000116.1:0-33770 GCA_034430495.1 Dehalococcoidales bacterium | reverse complement strand
TCCTGCTGGAAACGGATTGCCCCGTCGTCTTCACGGAAAAACGAACCGGCCGGGAGCCCCCGGCCACCCCGGCCGACGTCGCCAAGACGCTCGAGGCCGTTGTCTCGCTGACTGGTATACCGGAGGACGAGATAGCCGCCGCCACGACGGCCAACGCCAAACGGCTGCTCGGTCTGGGCTAGAGACCCCGCCAGCCGCGCTGTGCCGCGTTTTCCGGGGCTTTACCCCTCAACCGGGTAGGATTCCATGCATGGGGATGCCGGCATCCACCAGCCGCATTGTGGGGGCGGGGGCTTCCTCCCCCGCTGGCGAGCCCCCGATAGATTGACATAATTCTGGTACTCTACCGGTCGGCCCCCCGCACCGGCTCGATAATCTCGTAGTAGCCCGCCAGCTCGCCCTTGTCGTCCCGCACGCTCCGGATGTACACCCGCCACTCCGGCTCGTCGAGGTAGCAGATCTCGTCCTCGCCCGCTTCGAGGCGCTGGAAATAGGCCAGGATGGCCTTTTTCGAGGCCTCGTCGTGGCAGTCCCACAGGCTCTGGTTGAGGATGTCCCCGAACCGCGCGTAGTGCTCCCGCCCGGCCGCGTTCATATACCGGATGACGTGCTCCCGGTCCACGTAGACGATGGATTTTTTTATGTTGTCGAGCAGCAGCTCCGGAATATAGCTCTCGTTCATGGTTCGTATCCCGTCCCTGTCCCCGGAACGGGTGAAACAGCGGTATATCGCCGGCCGATATAACGACCGAATTTCGGTCGGTTTAGCTGCGAAACTATATCGGGAAACGATATACCAGGGGCGACCTTTCGCCGGGAGTGGAATGACGGCGGCCGGACTCGTATATCGCCCGCCGATATAGCGAGCCCGGATGGAGCGTGGCGACGGCTAGCCGAGGTCCGCCACGTCGTTGATGTCTATCTCCAGCATCCTCACGTTGGCCAGGATGCGGTCCGCGTTGCGGTCCACCGCCTGCATCCCGCCGGACATCGCCTTGAGCGCCTCGGCGTCCGCCCGCAGCGCCTTTATCTTCTCGGCTATCGCTTTGATATCTACCTGCTGCGCCATGTCTCTCTCCTGCCGGCTAGTGGCCGGGCCGCTCGTCCTGGAAGCGGCGCGTCTTCGCCTGCGAGCGCGGCAGCGTGCCGAACTCGTGCACCTCCAGCTTGTAGCCCAGGTTGGTCGTCACCCGCAGCCGGTCGGTGAGCCGGTTGAGGATGGCGTCCCGCTCGCCCACGTGCTCCGGGAGGATCTCTATCTTGAGCATGATGTCGTCAATATCGCCCTTCTTGGTCACGACGACGTAGTACTCGTTGCTGAGCTCCGGCATCGTCCGCACCACTTCCTCGATGGCCGTCGGCGAGAGCAGCACGCCCTTCACCTTGGTGATGTCGTCCGCCCGGCCCATCACCCCGCCGTCGAGCAGCCGGTAGCTTCGCCCGCAGTCGCACTGGCGCGCGCTCCACTGGATGATGTCCTTCACGTCGAACCGGATGCACGGCTGCGCGTAGCGGTTGAGCGTCGTCACCACCATCTTGCCCTTGCGCCCCGGCTCCCGGATGATTTCGCCCGTCTCCAGGTCCTCGATCTCCACCAGGTAGAGCCCCTCGTTCACGTGGAGCCCCGCCTGCTCCTGGCACTCCCAGCCCCAGTGGCCTATCTCGGTGCTGCCCACCTGGTCGTAGACCTTGGCGCCCCAGGCGTCCTCCATGCGCTTGCGGGTGGCCGGGATGGAGCCGCCCGGCTCGCCGGCCACGGTAATCTTGCGGATGCACAGGTCCGTCGGCGGGTTGAGGCCCATCTTGCGGGCCGTCTCCGCCATGCCCAGGATGTAGGTGGGCGTGGCGCCCATCCCCGTCGCCTTCAGCTCCTGCATCT
Source organism: Dehalococcoidales bacterium (assembly GCA_034430495.1). Taxonomy (GTDB): domain Bacteria; phylum Chloroflexota; class Dehalococcoidia; order Dehalococcoidales; family RBG-16-60-22; genus DAOUEG01. The sequence continues at coordinate 31,891 of DAOUEG010000116.1, read as the reverse complement.
TCAAAATGCGCGCCTCCGTGTTGAGCACGCCGCCGGGAATCACCTCGCAGCCGAGTTTCTCGGCGGCGTAGTGGTAGGCCCAGAAGGCGATGAAGATGTTGTAGCCGAAGGGCACGAAGAGGCGGTCCGTGTTGCGGTAGCCCTGCGCATACAGCGCGTAGCAGTACGCCTCGGTGCTGAACTCCCAGTCCTGCCAGGTGTCCGCCTGGTAGACCGGCTGGCCGGTGGTGCCGGACGTCTGCCGGTACTCCGTCACCTCCTCCAGGGGCACGCACAGGATGTCCCCGTAGGGGAACGGGACCTTGGTCGGCCCCTGCACGTTCCGCATCAGGGACTTCTCTATCTTCGGCACCTTCGCCACGTCGTCGAAGGTCTTGATATCGCCCGGCTCCATCCCGGCATCGCGGTAGAGCTGGCGGTAGAACTTGGAATGGTCATAGGCCCACGTCACGATGTCCCGGAACTTCTTGAGCTGGAGCTGTTCCAGCTTCTCGCGGGGCAGTGTTTCCAGCACGGGGTTCCAGTATTCGCGGCTGCTCATGGGTCGGCACTCCTGTTCTCGGCGGAGGTGGGATGGGTCAATGGCGATATTTCACCGTACTATAGCAAATCCGCGCCCCGGTTTCAAATCAGAAAACCGCCGCCGGAAGGGGCGTTTTAGTTCGATATCGAACGAAATTCCGGCCCCCCTCTTTTCCCCTCCCACAGCGTGGTTCCTGCCAAGATAAAGGTAAACGCCTGTTGACACGGCCCCCGGCGAGGGTATAAACTATTTCGGCATAGAACCTGTTTTGCACTTTCCCCCGGTTCGGCCGCGCGTGGTAGCCGCATGACCAGCAGCCAGCAAGTCAGCAAGAGGACCGATAAGACCCCCCTCGGGACGATGCTGTCCATTCTTTCCTCCTTCGAGGTCCTCTCCCGCTACCTGGAGGTGGCCCTCCGCCGCCACGACGCCACCCTCATCCGCTTCAACATCATGACCACGCTCTTCAAGAACGGCGGCGAGATGACGCCCTCGGAGATAGCCGGGAGCGTCTTCCGCGGCAAGAACACCATCACCGCCGCTCTCAACACGCTGGAGTCGGAGGGCGTCGTCAAGCGGGTTCCCTCCACCGATGACCGCCGCTCCGTCAAGGTCGTCATCACGGACAAGGGCTGGAACGTCGCCAACCACCTCAGCCCCATCGCCCAGGAGCTGAGCCGCGAGGCCCTCGGCTGCCTGGATAAAGAACAGGAGGAGCAGCTCGTCGCCATCATGCGGTGCCTCCGCGAGGACCTGCTGCCGCGGCTGGCCAAGACCGCCGGTAACGGCAGCAGCCAGGGGGCGTTGCCGGAATAGCCGTAAGGGGCCTCACAGCGCGGCCCCGGGAACAGCGCTGAATATGAAAGCAGAGGGGACTATGGAACGGTGAAAGAGATAAGATTTCACGGACGCGGCGGGCAGGGTGCCGTGACCGCCGCCAGGATACTGGCGAGCGCCTTCGTCGTCGAAGGCAAACACGTGGCTACTTTCCCCATGTACGGGTTCGAGCGCCGCGGCGCCCCGGTCACCGCGTTTACCCGCATGGACGATAAGCAGATCCGGGAAAAAACCCAGATTTACACGCCGGACTGCCTGGCCGTCATTGACCCCGGCCTGATGAACCTGCCCAACCTGTACACCGGCCTCAAGGAGGACGGCATCCTCATCCTCAATACGGGCACGCCGCTCAAGGAGCAGCCCAACGCCAACGTCAAGACCGGCGGCTTCGTCAACGCCACCCGGATAGCCGTGGACGAGATAGGCCGGGACATCCCCAACACCGCCCTCCTCGGCGCCCTCGCCGCAGTCACGGGCTGGCTCAAGCTGGAGTCGCTGCTGGAGAGCCTCAAGGACTACCTCTCCGGCCAGGAGCTCCTGGACAGGAACTACCGGAGCGCCGAGCGGGGCTTCAAGGAAGTAGAGGTTATCAAATGGTGAAACACAAGATGATTTTCAAGACGGAGCAGTCTATCTCCAACTCCCGGGAAAAGCTGCTCGCGCTGGACACCGGAAGCTGGCGCACCTCGCGCCCCGTGCTGGATGCCTCCAAGTGCAACTACTGCGGGCTCTGCGCCGTCTTCTGCCCGCCCCAGTGCATGCGTGACAAGGGCGACCACTACGAGGCGGACCTCACCTGGTGCAAGGGCTGCGGCATCTGCGCCCACGAATGCCCCCGCGGCGCCATCGCCATGGTCTCGGAAGGAGAGTTCAAGAATGAAAGCTAAACAGGGGGCCGTCAAGGTCCTGACCGGCAACTACGTCGCCGCTAACGCCGGGCGCCTCTGCCGCCCGGAGGTCGTCGCCCTCTACCCCATCACCCCCCAGAGCGAGGTGGCCGAGCAGATGTCCGCCTACATCGCCAACGGCGAGCTCGACGCTGAAATCGTCGAGGTCGAGGGCGAAAACTCGGCCATGAACGTCGTCTGCGCCGCCAGCTTGGCCGGCGCCCGCACCTTCACCGCCACCTCCTCCTACGGCCTCGTCTTCATGTACGATACCCTCCTCCAGACGGCCGCCTACCGCGCCCCCGTCGTCATGGTCAACGTCAACCGCGAGACCCCCGGCATCCACGCCGTCGCCGGCGGCCAGCAGGATATGATTTCCACCCGGGACTCCGGCTGGATCCAGATTATCGTGGAAAACAACCAGGAAATCATGGACCAGATTATCATGGCCTACCGCCTCGCCGAGGACTTTGATATCCAGCTCCCCGTCATGGTCAACTATGACGGCTACTACCTCTCCTACCTCGCCGAGGAGATAGAGATTCCGGAGCAGGAGGACGTGGACAACTACCTCGCCCCCCTCAAGGACATGCCGGAGCGCCCCCGCATCATCCCCGGCAAGTCCGTCGGCATGGGCTCTCACGGCATGGAGATGGGCTACGTCGAGGCCCGCTGGAAGCACGTCCAGGCCTTCGAGCGCGCCAAGGACAAGGTGGACGAGGTGGACAAGCTCTTCGCGGACTACTTCGGCCGCGCCTACGGCGGCCAGCTCGAGGAATACCGCTGCGAGGACGCCGACTACGTCATCCTCACCTCCGGCTCCGCCGCCGGCACCGCCAAGACCGTCGTTGACGTCAAGCGCGCCGATGGCCACAAGGTCGGCCTCATCAAGCTCCGCCTCTTCCGGCCCTTCCCGGAAGAACGTCTCCTCCAGGCCCTCAAGGGCAAGCAGGCCGTCGGCGTCATTGACCGCTCCGTCTGCTTCGGCTGGAACTGCGGCCCCATCGCCGTGGAGCTCCGGGCGCTCCAGACCAAGGCCGGCGATATTCCCATCCTCAGCTATATTGACGGCCTGGCCAACCTTGACATAACGATAGACCACGTCGGCCGCATCGTTGACGAGACCGCCGCCGCCGCGCAGGGCAAACCCTATAACGAGATTACCTGGATATCCATGGAGGAAAACTAAATGGCTGAAGCAACCAAGAAACTGAAGCGCAACCGCGTCTTTGACTACTACACGACGGAAGACCAGTTCTCCGGCGGCGTCGCCTGGTGCGCCGGCTGCCCGCTCGAGCTCACCGCCCGCACCGTGCCGCGCGTCCTCGGCGAGAACGTCGTCTTCTGCGGCACCCCCTCCTGCTCCGCCCCGGTGCTCCACGGCCAGAACGTCGGCGCCTGGCACCACCTCTCCTACTACGCTAACGTCATGACCGGCGTCGCTTCCTCCGGCACCGGCCTCGCCCGCTACTTCCAGAAGACCGGCCAGGAGGCTACCGTCGTCTGCTTCACCGGTGACGGCTGCGCCACGGACATCGGCTTCCAGCCGCTCAGCGGCGCCGCCGAGCGCAACGAGAAACTCATCTACCTCACCTACGACAACGAGGGCTACATGAACACCGGCAACCAGCGCAGCTCCTCCACCCAGCTCGGCGCCGCCACCACCACCACGCCGGTCGGCAAGGTCGGCAAGGGCAAGCCGACCCGCCAGAAGAACATGCCCATGATTATGCTCATGCACCGGCCGGTCTACATGGCCACCGCCACGCTGAGCCACATGGAAGACTACGTCAAGAAGCTGCAAAAGGCCAAGGAAGCCGCCAGGGAAGGCTTCGTGTACCTCCACGTGTTCTCGCCGTGCCCGGTGGGCTGGCGCATTGATTCGGACAAGGTCATCGAGGTCTGCCGCCAGGCCGTCCGCTCCAACTACTTCCCCCTCTGGGAGGCCTACGACGGCAAGCCCGAGATCACCGTCAATGTCGCCAACCCCGTGCCGATCACGGACTTCATGAAGCTGATGCGGAAATTCTCCCACCTCAAGGAAGATGGCATCGCGGCGCTCCAGACCCAGGTCGAGGAACGCTACGCGCTCCTCAAGGCCCTCGTTGACGCCTACGCCCGGAAATAGGGAGAGATACAAGAGCAACAGACTAAGGAGGTGATACCATAAGGTGACAGGCGCGTCGGCGCCCCCGGCGTGGGGTCGCCGGCTCACGGAACCAAGGCATAAGGAAATATCGAATGTCAGGAGGTGGACTGACAGATGACAATGTCCAAGCAAGATTCGTCGGCTGAACAAAAAAAGCCGATTACGGGCATGTCGGTCAAGGGCAACCCGGAAATTTGGGAAGATGTCTGGGTCAAGTCAACCTGCGGCGGGTGCTACGGCACCTGCACCATCCGTGCCCACCGGGTAAACGGCGTGCTCGTCAAGATTGAGGGCGAACCCGATAATGACTTCGGCCCCCGCGGCGGCCTCTGCGCCAAGGGCGAAGCCATGATTCAGGCCCTCTACGACCCGAACCGGTACAACTATCCCCTCCGCCGCACCAATCCCAAGAAGGGCATCTTCGAGGATCCCCAGTGGAAACGTATCTCCTGGGACGAGGCCCTCGACGAGATCGCCGAAAAGCTCAAGAAGATACGTGCGGACAACCCCAACAAGCTCTTCCATGGCGGCACGCCCTCCGCCGGGAGCGGCCCGGACCTGCCGCTCGGCTTCGGCGTCTTCGGCGCCGTCTTCGGCACCAAGAACTGGCACGTCGGCGGCGGCGGCCTCCACTGCGGCTCCGGCTCCCACATGGGCGCCGGCCTCTACCATGCCTCCTGGTCCATCGTGCCGGACTGGAACTACTGCAACTACGTCATCCAGATGGGCTCCAACAAGGGCACCGCCTCCGGGCACTCCATGGGCTTCAACATGCGCCTCGCCGCGGACGCCCGGGCGAAAGGTGCCAAGATCGTCGTCTTTGACCCCATCTGCAACTTCGGCGGCGGCAAGGCCACCGAGTGGATACCGCTCCTCCCCGGTACCGATGGCATCATCGCCCTGGCGATGATCAACATCATCCTCAACGACTTCGGCCACTACGATGCCGAGTTCCTCCGCTGGAAGACAAACGGGCCCTACCTCATCGGGCCGGACGAGCGCTACGTCCGCGACAAGGAGACGGACAAACCCCTCGTCTGGGACGCGAAGGACAACAGGGCCAAGACCTACGACGACAAGACCATCGGCGAATACGCCCTCCTCGGCGAATACCAGGTCAACGGCGTTACCGTCCATCCGGCCTTCCAGCTCGTCAAGGACCACGTGAAACAATATACCGCGGAGTGGGCCTCCCGGGAGAGCACCGTCCCCGCGGACACCATCCGCCGCATCGCCCGCGAGTGGCTGGACGCCGCCATGATCGGTACCACCATTGAGCTCGAGGGCAAGAAGTACCCGCTCCGCCCCGTCGCCTCGATCATGTTCCGCGGCGGCCAGGGCCATACCAATTCCGCCCACAGCTATATGGCCATGTGCCTCCTCAACGCCATCGTCGGGGCCATGGACGTCCCCGGCGGCACCCTCGGCTGGCCGGCCTACGTCGGCGGCCATCCGGACACCGGCCGCTTCAAGGTCATTCCCTATCCCTGCAAGGACGGCATGCTCACCGCCGGCACCTTCATGGAACACGGACCGTGGCCCGTCCATGAATCCGTCGTACCGGAAGACATGCTGCTCAAGGAACTGGTGCCCACGGCATCGTTCTCTTCTCAGCCCATGACGAACGACTTCGACAACTACTGGGACAAGATGGGACACCCCTACGATATCGAAGCGGCCATCATCTTCGGCTCCAACATGATCCGCAGCTCGCAGAACCGCGAGACCGTCGCCAGGTTCTGGGAGAAAATCCCCTTCACCGTTTCCTTCAACATCCTCCCCAACGAGTTCGCCGAAGGCTTCGCCGATATCGTCCTGCCGGACTGCCATCCGCTGGAAGCCTACTGCCTCTTCTCCTCCCACGGACCGTTCTTCAACCATCCCATCGGCCTGGAAGGCTGGAACTTCCCCATCCGCCAGCCCGTCGTCCAGCCGGCCTTCGAGCGCCGCAACAAGGTCGAAGCCCTCTGGGACCTCGCTGACAGGATCGGCATGAGAGCGGAAATGCACAAGTACTACAACGTCTACTTCTCCAGCTTCGGCGGCGAGGCCCTCATCAGCGGCGATATCGCATCCGCCCGGGGCGCCCAGGCCATCGACCCCGCCAAGGTCACCGAGCTGATCGGTCCCGATGAGAAAATATCCTACCCGGAGATGATGGACCGCGCCTTCAAGTTTTACTTCGGCGACAATAACAACCTGGACTACATCTCCGAACACGGTACTATCGACTGGCCCAAGAAGGCCGAAGAAGCCTACTGGCGCTGGAACGTTGATGTCCGCGTACCCATCTACCTGGAGCATATCGCCATGCTGAAACCTTCCATCATGGAAAACTCCGAAAAGATAGGCGTGGAGCTCGACTGGGAACAGTTCACCCCTCTTATCAGCTACTTCAAACCTTTGGTCGCCACGGAGGTGACGGACGTCTACGACCTCTACAGTTTCTCCTACCGGGACATCCTTCACAACGGCACCTACACCATGGAGCTGCCCTGGCTCGACGAGGTCTCCAAGCAGAACCCCTACACCTATAACATCACCATAAACACGGACACTGCCAAAAAGAAGGGCCTCAAGGACGGCGACCTTATCTGCCTCGAATCACCCTACGGCCGCAAGGTCACCGGCTACCTCAAGACCATGCAGGGCATACACCCCAAGTGTATCGCCATCGCCGCCTGCTCCGGCGGCTGGGCCAAGGGCGCGCCCGTCGCCTTCGGCAAGGGCACCAACTTCAATATCCTGCTGGAATCCGACATCAAGCATTCCTGCCCGGTCTGCTGGAGCCAGGAGACCGCCCAGATGGTCAAGGTCTACAAGACGGACCGCCGCGTTGAGTTCGACGGGGACAGGAGGTCGCGCAAATGACACGTTGGGGAATGGTCATTGACATGAAACGCTGCATCGGCTGCTACGCCTGCGTGCTCGCCTGCAAGGCGGAGCACTTCCTCCCGCCGGACATCTTCTGGAACCGCGTCCTCATCGGCGAGAAAGGCAAGTACCCCGCCGTCTCCAAGGTCATCTACTCCGTCCGCTGCAACCACTGCGCCGAGCCTAAGTGCGTGGACGTCTGCCCCACCGGCGCCACCCAGCAGCGGGAGGACGGCATCGTCTGGGTGGACGAGACCAAGTGCGTCGGCTGCCGCTACTGCATGATTGCCTGCCCCTACCAAGCCCGCTCCTTCTACGAAGGCGACGGCGAGGGCTACTTCCCCGGCCAGGGCCTCACCCCCCACGAGGAAATCGGCCACGCGCTCTACCCCCACGAGCCGGGCGTCGTCCAGAAGTGTGTCTTCTGCAAGGAGCGCATTGACGCCGGCCTCGCCCAGGGCCTCGTGCCCGGCGTGGACCGGGACGCCTCCCCCGCCTGCATGATCGTCTGCCCCACCATGGCCATCAAGTTCGGTGACCTGGACGACCCCTACAGCGAGGTCAACCGGCTCATCAAGGAGCGCAAGGGCGTCGGCTTCCACGAGGAGTACGATACCAAGCCCTCGCTCTACTACCTGGATTAGCCGGAGAAAGGAACGAAAGGAGGAATACGGCGGTGATTCGATCGAAACCATGGGAATTCATGGTCAAATACACGCCGCAAAGGGACTGGATTGAAGGCCACGGCATCATGGTTGCCTTCGCCATCTTCTTCGGCGGCATTGCCGGGGGCCTCTACCTGGCCTCGCTCTACTACGACAGCACGGTCGGCATGTTCGTCGCCTGGCTGCTCGCCATGGCCACCGGCCTCACGGATATGGCCCACCTCAGCAAACCCAGGCGCTTCTGGCGCATGCTCCTGCGGGTGAAATCGTCCTGGATAACCCGCGGCTTCCTCTTCATCACCCTCTTCATCGGGGCGGCCGCCATCCAGCTCGCCATCCGCCAGTGGGCGCCCGGCGCCACCGCGGCGGAGACCGTCTTCAAGGTGTTCGCCGGTATCTTCGCCTTCGGCGTCGCCATCTACAGCGGCTTCGTCGTCGGCTTCGTCAGCGGCATCAAACTCTGGAACTCGGCCATCGTGCCCATCCTCTTCGTGGTGGCCGGGGTCGCCGGCGGCCTCGGCATCCTGATGCTCGCCTCCCAGGGCGAGTCGGCCGCCCGCGTGCTGGATATCGCCCGCGGCTGCTTCTACGTTCTCGCCGGCTACGCGGTCTTCACGGCCATCTACCTCTGGGTCTCCACCTACGAGAACACCAACGCCCGTGATTCCGTGACCCGCATCCTCACCGGCGAGGTCTCCCGCGTCTTCTGGCTGGTCGTCGTCGTCGTCGGCATGGTGCTGCCGCTCGGCCTCATCGCGCCGTACGCGTTCAATGCCGTCGTCTCACCGGCGGCCTTCATCATCGCCGGCGCCTGCATCCTCGTCGGCGGCATCGGCCTGCGCTACGTCATCCTCAAGGCGGGCGTCTACAGCCCGCTCGTGCCCTCGGAATAAGGTTTCCGGACCGGCGGGAGCGGTTTCGGCCGTTCCTGCCGGCCTCAGGGGGGAGCATGAAGCTGGCAATCACCCTGCTGCTCGTCGGGCTGGCGGGCACGGTGCTCATGCTCGGCGCCGCCGTGAACATCGGCAACTGGGACCTCTACACCACCCCCTGGCCCCTCGCCGTCGGCATCGCCTTCTTCATGGTCTTCCTCTACGGCTACTACCGCTTCCGCCGGGCGCTCCGCAAGCGCAACGCGGAGCGCTACCGCCGCCGCTGACGCCCCCTTTGGACGCCACTGCCTCCGGGGTGGTAGCCTACGCGGTGGGGAGATAGATCAATGGTTGTCGCCATCCTGCTCGCCGTCATCGGCCTCGTCGGCGCCGTCTCCTGCCTGACGCCGGCGCTGGCGCTCGGCAGCGGCGGCTTCGATGCCGCCGCCTTCGGGCTCCTCGCCGCCGGCCTTTTTTTCTTCATCGTCTTCTTCATCGGCATGCACCGCCTGCAAAACCTCCTCCGCCGGGACCGGCGGGACCGCTGGGACGGCTACCACCGCCACTAGTCTCCCGCTTGGACGCCGCTCCGCCCGTAGTGGTATCATTCAGCCAGGAGGTCCGTCCATGGAAACCACCCTGACGTTCTGCGGGGCCGCCCGCAATGTGACCGGGTCCCGCTACCTGCTCCAGGCCGGCGGCACCAGGTTCCTGGTTGACTGCGGCATGTACCAGGAGCACCACTTTCTCTACCGCAACTGGGAGCCGTTCCGGGTGGACCCCGGCTCGCTGGAAGCCGTCCTTGTCACCCACGCCCACCTGGACCACTGCGGCATGCTCCCCCGCCTCGCTGCTTCCGGCTTCCGCGGCCGCATCATCACTACCCCGGCCACCGCGGACATCGCCCAGATAATTTTGCAGGACGCCGCCAAGCTCCAGGAAGAGGACGCCGCCTACAAGAAGAAGCGGCACCAGAAGGAGGGCCGCCAGGGTCCCTACCCGGAAGAGCCCCTCTACACCATGGCGGACGTCGAGAAGACCCTGCCCCTCTTCGATACCGTTGACTATGATACCCCCCTCCGCCTCGCCGGCGGCGTCACCGCCACCTTCCGCGATGCCGGCCACGTCCTCGGCTCCTCCATGATCCGCCTCGTCTTCGACGAGGGCAAGGAGTCCCGCACCCTCGTCTTCTCCGGCGACCTCGGCCGCTGGCACCGCCCCATCCTGGAGGACCCGGAGCCCCTCGTCGCGCCGCACTACATCGTCATGGAGTCCACCTACGGCGACCGCACCCACGGTGACCCCCACGATATCCCCGGCCAGCTGGCGGAAATCATCAACTCTACCGTCAGGGCCGGCGGCCACGTCGTCATTCCCAGCTTCGCCCTCCAGCGCGCCCAGGAGATCCTCTACTACCTCAACGGGCTCCTGATTGAAGGTAAAATCCAGCCCATTGACGTCTACCTGGACAGCCCCATGGCCATCAAGATTACCGAGGTCTTCAAGCGCCACCACGAGCTCTTCGACGCCGAGATGCACAAGCTGCTGGACTCCCACCACTCCCCGTTCGATTTCCCCCACCTCAAGATGGTCGAGACCACCGACGAGTCCAAGGAGCTCAACTTCCTCAGGAAACCCTCCGTCATCATCGCCGGCTCCGGTATGGTCACCGGCGGCCGCATCAAGCACCACATCGTCAACAACATCTCCCGGCCGGAGTCCACTATCCTCTTCGTCGGCTACCAGGCGGACCATACCCTCGGCCGGCTGATTATCGCGGGCGCCAAGAGCGTCCGCATCTTCGGGGAGCCGCGCCCCGTCCGGGCCCGCATCGCCAACATCGGCGGCTTCTCCGCCCACGCGGACCGGGACGACCTGCTCCACTGGCTCTCCACCCTGAAGGAGAAGCCGAGGAAGGTCTTTATCACCCACGGCGAGGAGAAGTCCGCCGAGCACTTCGCGCGCTACCTGAAGGAAAAGACCGGCTACGACGCCCTCGTGCCCTACTATAACCAGGCGGTCCGGCTGGAGTAACCGCCCGCCGCGGAGGCACCATGACGAGCAATAGATACGAAATCAACACGCTGGAAAAAGAAGAATCCTGGCGGATGTTCCGCATCATCGGCGAGTTCGTCGAGGGCTTCGACTCCCTCGCCGATATCATCCCCGCCGTCACCATCTACGGCTCCGCCCGCACCGGCCCGGATACGGACCTCTATAAAGAGGTGGAGCGGACGGCTGCCCTGCTCGGCAAGGCCGGCTTCAACATCATGACCGGCGGCGGCCCCGGCGTCATGGAAGCCGCCAACAAGGGCGCCGCCGAAGCCGGGGTCAAGTCCATCGGCCTCAATATCGAGCTCCCCCGTGAGCAGGCCTGCAATGTCTACGCCAACCGCTCCATCACCTTCCACCACTTCTTCGTGCGCAAGGTCATGCTCGTCAAGTACGCCACCGCCTTCGTCATCATGCCCGGCGGCCTCGGCACCCTCGACGAGCTCACCGAGGTCCTCACCCTCATCCAGACGGAGAAGATCAAGCCCTTCCCCGTCATCCTCTACAGGTCGGACTACTGGGGCGGCCTCGTCACCTGGCTCCGCGATACCGTCGTCAAGGCCGGCGCCATTGACGAGGACGACGTCGATCTCCTCCGCATCTGCGATACCCCGGAGGCCGTCGAGGACGCCGTCCACAACTGGCACATCGGCCACGTCGTCACCGGTATCAAGGCCCTCCAGCTCCAGTATCCGTAGCGCCGCGGCACTCATCACCGGCGGGAAAACGGCAGGAAACGGGAGTATTCTCATTATTTCCCCTTGAACCAGCGAAGTATTTATCTTTCCATTGCCGCAGATAATCCTCCGCTCCCGCGGCTGCCTTTCCCCCCTGTTGACAGGATCGCCTCCGGCCACTATTATTAACCTGGTAATAGTGATAAATCAACAACAGCCGGCAATTCGTACTACCAGGAACGCCGGGCCGGTCGGTTGAGAAAGGAGGGCCGCATGGACGATATTCAGGAGGCCGTCAAGAAGTTCCAGAAGGAAATGGCCGCCGGAACGTCGTCCCTCGTCCTGCTGAGCGTGCTCGGCCGGGCGCGGGAACCCATGTACGGCTACCAGATAGCCAAGCTCCTCGAGGCCGGCTTCCAGGACAGCGGCCTGATGAAACAGGGGGCCCTCTACCCCGTCCTCCGCTCCATGGAGGCCGCCGGCCTGCTCGCCAGCGAGGTCGAACCCTCCGTGTCCGGTCCCCCCCGCCGCTACTACCGCATTACCGGGGCCGGCCGCGCCACCCTCGCCCGCTGGGAGGAGGTCTGGCGCCAGACCGCCGGCTTCGTGGACACGATTTTGAAGGGAGGGGAAGGTAATGGCTAGTATCGAAGAATACCTGGACCAGCTGAAGAAAGAGCTCGCCGGGGCCGACCGCGCCACCGTCCAGGACGCCCTCGCCGATGCCGAGGAGTACCTCCGCACCGCCGTCGGGGCCCGCGCCGGCGGGGACGCCGAAAAGGCCCTCGACGACGTCATTGACGCCTACGGCACCCCCGCCGAGGTCGCCGCCGCCTACCGCGAGAACGAGGCCCTCATCAGCCGCGCCCGCCCGGTGGTCAAGGACGTCACTATCCCGGCGCCGTCTCCCGTCCCCGCCCCGCCGGACACCCGCAACTTCTTTATTAAGTTCTTCGGGGTCTTCGCCGAGCCGCGCGCCTGGGGCGCCCTCCTCTTCCTCATCATCGCCTTCGCCACCGGCATCATCTACTTTACCTGGTTCTGGACCGGCTTCTCCGTGTCGGTGGGTATGCTGCCCATCATCTTCGGCGTCGTCCTGCTGCTGCTCTTCCTCTTCTCCATCCGCGGCATCGCCCTCATGGAGGGGAAGCTGGTGGAGGCCCTGCTCGGCGTCCGCATGCCGCACCGGCCCCTCTTCACCCGTCGGGACGTCGGCTTCTGGGGCAAGCTCAAATACCTGCTCACCCAGCGCCAGACCTGGACGTCGGCCATCTACATGAACCTGCAGTTCGTCCTCGGCATCATCTACTTCACCGTCATCGTCGGCCTCGTCGCGGCCTCGGTCTGGCTCATCGGCCGGCCCGTCTTCGAGCTCGTCTACGACCTGCCGGTCATCGAAACGCACGCCGCCCTCTACTACACGTCGGCCTGGGCCATGCCCTTCCTCATCATCGGCGGCGCCCTCCTCCTCACCGCCACCATGCACCTGGTGAAGGTGCTGGGACAGTGGCACGGCGCCCTCGCCAAGGCCATGCTGGTGCAGGAATGATACCGAACTAACCGTTGCGGGATGGGAGGTCTTATAATGAAAGGCAAAAGGATTGTACTGGTACTGACGATGCTGTTTCTGCTGGCCGCCGGCGGCGCCCTCGCCGGGTGCGTCCGGGTTGACCGCCTCTCGGCCGAGGGCCCGTTCCAGACCCGGATTTACGATAACCTGACCGGGTTCACCAGGATAGAGATAGGCAGCGCCTTCCAGCTTCAGGTCGTTCCCTCGGACAACTACAGCGTCGCGCTCTACGCGGGGAAGGACTTCCTTGATAAGCTCGACGTCGGCGTCAAGGGCGATACCCTCGTGATCGCCCTCCGGAACTGGACCTTCACCTTCAACCAGTCCCCCAAGGCCGTCATCACCCTGCCGCAGCTCACCGGCCTCGACCTCTCCGGCGCCGTCTCCGCCACCGCCGAGGGCTTCACCACCTCCCGGCCCTTCGAAGCCAGGCTGTCCGGCGCCTCCAGCCTCCGGATGGGCCTCGTCACCGGGCCGTTCCGGGCGGAGGCCAGCGGCGCGAGCCGCATCACCGGCAGCCTGACCGCCACCGCCACGGATATCGGGCTCTCCGGCGCTTCCAGCATTGACATTGACGGCTCCGGCGGCGACGCGAAAATCGGCGGCTCCGGCGCTTCCCGCGCCGGGCTGGCGGACTACGCCGTCAACAACGCCGTTGTTGACCTCAGCGGCGCCTCCACCGCCTACGTCGCCGCGACCGGCCGCATTGACGCCGACCTCTCCGGCGCCTCCCGCCTCACCTATTCCGGCCAGCCCATTATGGGTACGCTCGATGCCAGCGGAGGCTCGTCCCTCAAGCACGTGGAGTAATGACATGACCGGAGACCCATGGTCCCCACCGCGATAAAAACCGCCCCCGAGGCCGCCGGGAAGAAGACGTGGCGCAGCCGCCTCGTCCCGGTGGCTTCCCTCGTGCTCGTTTTGGCCGTGATGGCGGTGCTCTACCTCCAGCGCGACCGCGTCGCCGCGCTCGGGAACTGGGGCTACCTCGGGGCGTTCCTCATCGGCCTCGTCGGCAACGCCACCGTTATCCTCCCCATGCCGAGCCTCCTGCTCCTCTTCGCGCTGGGGGTGACCTTCAACCCCATCCTCATCGGCGTCGTCGGGGCGGCCGGCGGCACCATCGGCGAGATGACCGGCTACGCCGTGGGCCTGTCCGGGCACTACATCATCAGCAATCACCGCATGCTGCGGCTCGCCCGCGTCTGGATGCAGCGCTGGGGCTCCCTGGCCCTCTTCGCCTTCGCTTTGGTCCCCGTCCTGCCGATGGATATCGCCGGTATGGCCGCCGGCATGGTCCGCTTCAAGGTCTGGAAGTTCCTCCTCGCCGTCTTCCTCGGCAAGGCCATCCTCTACGCGCTCGTCACCCTCGGCTCCGTCTGGGGCTGGTCGTTCGTGTCTCGCCTGATCTAGGGGCCGGCCTTCCAGGCCGCCGCCTTCTCGATGAGCTCCCGCGCCGCTTCGAGCGCCCTCGCCGTGACCTTCTGCCCCGTGATCATCGCCGCCAGCTCGTTGACGCGCGCCTCGCCGGCCAGTGGCTCGATGCCGCTCACCGTCCGCCCCCCGTCCTCGCGCTTGCTGACGGTAAAGTGCTCGTCCCCGAAGGCCGCTATCTGCGGCAGGTGCGTCACGCAGATGACCTGGTGGCGCCGGGAGAGGTTGTAGAGCTTGCGGCCGACCACCTCGCCGCTGCGGCCCCCCACGCCGATGTCTATCTCGTCGAAGATGAGCACCGGCGTCACGTCCGCCTCGGCCAGGGCGCTCTTGAGGGCGAGCAGGAACCGCGAGATTTCTCCGGTGGAGGCGACTTTTTCCAGGGGCTTGGGCGGCTCGCCGGGATTGGTGGAGGCCAGGAAGGCGACGTCGTCCGCCCCGCTGGCGCCGAAGGCCACCGTCCCCTCGCCGGGCAAGGGTATCCCGTCCGGGTCCGGCCGCCGGGTCACCGTGACGCTGAACGCCACCCGTCCCATCCCGAGGTCGTTGAGCTCCTTCGCCGCCGCCTCGGCCAGCCCTGCGGCCGCCTGGCTCCGTCGCCGGGAGAGCTCCCCGGCCATCTCGCCGAGCATCGCCCGCAGCGACGCCCGCTCTTCGGCCAGCAGCTCCCGCCGCGCGCCGGAATCCGTCAAATTCTCGCGCTCCCGTTCGGATTTCTCCGCGTAGGCCAGGATAGCGGCGATGGAATCGCCGTACTTGCGCTTGAGGCCGCGGATGAGCTCCAACCGGCCCTGCACTTCCTCCAGCCGCCCCGGGTCGAAGTTCAGGTTGTCGCCGTAGGTGCTCACGTCCCGCGCCAGCTCCTGCAGGCCGAGCACGGCGTCCTCGAGCGTCCCCAGCAGCGGCTTGACATTGGTATCCGCCTCGGCTATGGTCCGCAGCCGCGGCAGCGCCCGGTTCAGCTGGTCGAGGGCGCTCGCCCCGTCCGGCACGCCGTCCTGCCCGTAGAGCGCCTCGTAGACCTCGGCAGCCGCCTGCTTCAGTTTTTCGGCGCCGGCCAGGACGCTGAGCTCGTTTTTTAAATCCTCCTCCTCGCCCTCGCACAGCTCGGCGCGGCCTATCTCCTCTATCTGGAACGTGAGCAGCTCGAGCTGCCGCGCCGTCTCCCGGTCGTCCCGCGAGAGGTGTTCCAGCTCGCGGTCCAGCTTGTGCAGCTCGGCGACCCTGTCTCCGAACTGCTCCCGCAGGTTCAGCGTGTGCGCAAAAGCGTCTAAAATGTCGAGGTGGTGCTCCCGCCGCAGCAGGCTCAAGTGCTCGCTCTGCCCGTGGATGTCCACCAGCGCCCCGCCGATGTCCTGGAGCACGGAGCGGGATACCGCCTGCCCGTTGATCCGCGGCACGGTGCGGCCCGCCCGCCGGAAATCGCAGGAGAGCAGCAGCCCGCCGTCCTCCTCGCTGAGGCCCTTTTCCCGGAGGAGGTTGACCAGGGTCGCGCCCGCTTCCCCGGACGGCAGGGAGAAAACGCCCTCCACCCGCGCCGCCGCCTCCCCGTGGCGGATGTCCTCCTCCCTGACCTGGCCGGAGAGCAGCGCCTCCACCGCGTCCACCACGAGCGATTTCCCCGCCCCGGTCTCGCCGGTGATGACGTTCAGGCCCGGCCCCGGCCGCCAGGTGATGGCGTCAATGATGCCGAAACCCTTGACGGTGAGTTCATCGAGCACGGGCGGCGCCTCCGGTTTCTTCCGGCATCCCCAGCGGCATCTGTACGTCCCTGACCGGCAGCCCGAGCGCCCGCTTGAGGTCGGTTACGTTGCGGACGGCGTACGCCTGGTAGTGGTTGTTGAAGAACACGAACACGCGGGCCGCCTCCCGCATGGCCGCCCGGAGCCGCCCCGCCAGCCCGCTGATTTCCGAAGCGTCGTAGTGATACTTGTACCGCGTCTCGGCGTCTCCCGTCCACCAGTCCTTCGCGTTGCGGCCGTGAAAGCGGAAGTAGGCGAAGTCCGCCGTTATCGGCACGTCCTCGGCGATGGAAGAGGCGAAACGCGGCTCGTCAATGCTCACCCAGGCGAGCCGGTGCTCCCGCAGGAGAGGCGCGGTGGACGGGTCGTCGCTCCAGCTCCGGTGCCGCAGCTCCACGGCCACCGGGTAGTCGGAGAACGCGTTGGCGATTCCCGCGATGACGCTCCGGCTCCGGTCGGCATTCTTGAAGCTCGGCGGGAACTGCGCCAGCAGCACGCCCAGCTTGCCGTCGCGGGCCAGGGGTTCGAGGGCCGCGCGGAACAGGTCCACGTCCCGCTGGGAGACGGCGGCCGCCTCGCCGGTCGCTTCGGCGTACATCGCCGGGTGGGTGAACTTCTGCCAGAGCTTCACGCTGAAACGGAAGTCCGCCGGGGTGCGGTCGGCCCAGCTTTGCACCGTTTTCGGGGCCGGCGGCCGGTAGAAGGAGCTGTTGACCTCGACGGTGTCGAAGGACCGGCTGTAAAACGCCAGCTCGTCCCCGGTGCCCGGCGGGTAGAAATGGCCCTTCCAGGTGCCCTCTCCCTTGGGGTACGACCAGCCCGAGGTCCCGATGTAGCAGGCGGCTTCCCCGGCCATGCGCCCTCCTTTCCCGTCATTATACGGGAACGGTCAACGTTTTTGCACCGCCGCCCCGCCCGTCGCTGCGAGGAGTCCGCCCTCGGCGGACGGCGCGGCACTCTCTTCCTTCCGCACTCCCCGGGTAACGTCAGCGAAGGTGACGTAAAGGCGCTGAAAGACGCTGTCTGCGCACCGATGAAAAAGACCGGAGCTACGCGCCGGGCTGACGTACCGGGCCGCCCTGGCGCGGGAGGAAAGCCGGGGATTCCACTTCCGGGCAGACTTCCCGCAACAGGACGATGCCGCGTGGCTGAAATGGATTATCCTCAAGCCCCTCCGGCTGACCCGGCCGCAGGTCAGGATTTTGACCATCCTCTCAAGGGAGGATCGGCCGCTGGCCCTTCAGGAGCGGTCCAAGGTTACCTTCAAGGGAACCAAAATACTATCCGGGCCGGAGATTTCCGGCCCGGATAGTGCTTGTTGCCGGCTGACGGCTATTTCTTCTTCTCGATGAAGGGTGAGTCCTCGACGTGGCGGTCCTTGAAGGCCATGACGGCCTTGTCGAGCGCCAGCGCTTCCTGGGTGGCCTGCGCCTTGAGCGTGGCGAGCGCCTCGGTCAGGCCGCTAATCTTCTCCCCGAGGACGCCGTCCCCATCGAGCACTTCCTGCTTCAACTTGGCGATGGCGGTCTCCGCCGCCTTCTTGGCGGCCTCGGCGGCCTTTTCGCCGGCTACCTGGGCCTTGTTGGCGGCTTCCCGGGACTCCCGGGCGGCATCCTGGGCCAGCTTGACGGCGTCTTCCACGCGCCGGACGTAGTTCTCCAGCTCGTCCAGAATCTCCGGGAGCGGCTTGGTCATTATCTTCGGTTGGCGGATTTCCGGCTGTTCGGTTTTCGTGGTGGTCGGCATATTCAGTTCCTTTTTCTCTTTCTCTCGTCGCCGGGCCTGTCTCCGCAGGCGGCGACGGTACTATCCTTTCACATCGTGGCAGGGGCTAGGGGCCGATGCTCGCCAGGCCGACGCTGATGGCCACCGCGCCGAATACGGAGCACAGCACCAGCAGCAGCGCGACGAGGATGAACTCCGGCGAGGTGAGCATCCTCTTGACCATGGCGGTCGGGAGCGCGGCCGTGGCCTTGGTAAGGGCCTCGGCGGCAGCGGATTCCGCCTCCCGCGCCACCTGTTCCGCCCGCGCGGCGGCTGCCGTCGCGCGCTTCCCGGCTTCTTCGGCCACCCGCCGGGCCTCTTCGACCTTGGCGGCGGTGACGTGGCTGGACGTCCTCAGGGCCGCCTCGACGGCGCTCTTGGCGTCCTTGGCGGCGGCCTCCGCCTTGCTGACCGCCTCGGCGGCCGTCCGGTGGGCCTCGGCGACCGATTCGGCCATATCGCTGTGCGAGGCTTGCAGCGCGGCTTCAACCGCCTTCTGGGCTTCCCGGGTGGCGGTATCGGCCTTGCGGCCGGCTTCCTCGGCGGCCTTTTTCGCCTCCTCGGCGGTCGTCTGCGCCTTGAGAGCGGCGGCTTCGGCGGCCTTGCGCGCTTCATCGGCCTTGCGGGCGGCCTCGGCCCCCGCGGCCTTCATGGCGGCTTCGGCTGCCTTGGCGGCGTCGCTGGCCTGTTTGGCGGCGGCTTCCGCCTTGAGACCGGCTTCCTCGGCCGCCTTCCGGGCTTCCTCCGCCTTCCGGGCGGCTTCCTCACCGGCGGCCCTCATGGCCGCCTCGGCGGCTTCCTTGGCTTCGCGCGCGGCGGCTTCCGCCTTGAGCCCGGCCTGCTCCGCGGCGATGCGGGCCTCCTCCGCCTTGTGAGCCGCCTTCTCGCCGGCCAGTTTCATGGCGGCTTCGGCGGCTTCTTCGGCGGCCTTGGCCGTGGCAATGGCTTCTTTGGCCGCCTGCTCGGCGCTCTGGCGGGCTTCGTCGGCCTTCCTCGTCGCTTCGGCCCCGGCCGCCTTCATGGCGGCCTCGGCGGCCTTGGCAGCCTCGCGGGCTTCGCGGGCGGCGGCTTCCGCCTTGAGACCGGCCTGCTCGGCGGCGGTCCGGGCCTCTTCCGCCTTCTTGGCGGCGGAGGCGCCGGTCGCTTGCATCGTACTCTCGGCCGATTTGGAGGCTTCGAGCGACGCCTGCCTGGCCGCTTCCGCGGCGGCTTCCGCCCGGCGGGCCATCTCCTCGGCCTGGCTGACGAGCTTGTGGAGCGCCCGCGACGCGGCTTCGATGGCCTCGTCGCCGGCGATATCGGCATTGGTCGCCTTCTTCTTCACTTTGTCGGCGACGGTAAAGCCCTTTTCGGCCATCGCCTTGGCTTCCTGGCCTGCCTCGTGGGTGCGGTCCGAGATGACGCCGGTAACCCCGGCGGCCGCGTTGACCGCTTCCTCTCCCGCGATGTCGGCCGCCTGCGCCTTGACGACGGTCACGTCGGCGGCCTGGAAGGCGTCACTGGCGGCCCGCTTGGCGCGGCGCCCGGCCTGCTCCGTCTGGACGGCGGTCTCGGCGTTCACCGCGGCGGCAAGGGCCGTCACTGTTTCCTTGACCTTCTTGACGGCCTCATCGGCCTGCTTGCCGAGCCCGGTGGCGAGCTCGATGGCATCACGCACGCCCGCGGCGGCGAGACTGGCGGCCTGCTCCGCCCGGGCGGCGGCTTCCTCCGCGGCAGCCTGGGCTGCGGCGGCCGCTTCCCTGGCGGCCAGGTCTATCTCCTCGGCTTTCCGCGTCGCCTCCTCGGCGGCGAACCGGGCGGCCTCGGCGGTGTCCTCCGCCTTGGCGGCGGCCTGCTCCGCCCGTTCGGCGGCTTCCCGGGCGACCCGGCCGGCCATGTCGGCCGCTTCTTCGGCGCGGCGTATCGCCCCGGCCACGGCGTCCTCGGCCGATTTCAAAGCGGCCTCCGCCGCGGCTTTCGCCGCCGCGGCAGCCTCTTCGGCCCGGGCAACGGCATCGGCGGCTGCCTGGGCCGCGGCTTCACCGGCCTCACGGGCCAGCCGGGCGGCGTCCTCGGCCTTCCTCGTGGCCTCGGCCCCGGAAGCGGCGGCCGAAACGGCCGCCGCTTCGGCGGCGGTCCTGGCGGCAACGCCGGCCTGCTCCGCCCTCCGGGCGGCTTCCTCCGCGGCGGCCGCCGCAGCCTTGCCGGCTTCCCCGGCGAGACGGGCGGCTTCCTCGGCCTTCTTGGCGGCCTGGGCCGCCGCGGCCTCGGCGGATTTCCGGGCCTCTTCGGCGGCGGCCTTGGCGGCTTCACCGGCTAGCTCGGCCCGCCTGACCGCCTCCTCGGCGGCTGTCTGGAAGGAGGCGGCGGCGGTCTGGGCGCCCCGGTCGGCCGCTTCGGCCTTGGCGGATGCCTCCTCGGCGGCGGCAGTCGCTTGCCTGGCGAGCTTTTCGGCCCTGGCGGCAGCGTCGGCGGCGGCCTTGGTGGCCGTGGCGGCGGCTTTCTCACCGGCGAGGCGGGCCTCCTCGGCCCGGGCCTCGGCTTCCTTCGAAGCCGTGGTGGCCGCGGTGGCCGAATCCTTGGCGTGGCGGGCCGCTTCCTCCGCCCGTTTCGCCGCGTCCGCGGCGGCCTGGATGTTGGCATCCATCTCGTCGAGGATCTGCGGCAGCGGCTTGCTCATGATTTTCGGCCGCTCGACCGGTAGTTCCTTGGGCGGGGCGGCACCTTTGGTAGCCATGTGGTCCTCCTGGGGTTTGATTTCCCCCACTATGTCAACTATTCAGGATTTCAACGCTGGCCGGCGCAGGGAGGGAGAGAAGGGAGGAGCACCGTTCGCGCCGGGTGACCGGTTGACTTTCGGCCGGTGGTAGAGTAAAATCTGTTCATGTAATATAATACATGATTTATCTCTCATGATAGTACCCGGTCCGGGTGGGGTTGTCAAGAGAGCGGAAGAGAGATTCCGGAATTATTTTTACGGGAGCAGAAGACATGGCAGAATGGACGTTCCTGACCCTGCACGCCGCCGTACTCAGCCTCATCTCCATGAACCCGCGCCGTAAGGGGACCGAGCTCGCCGACGAGCTCGGCGTGACCGAGCGCACGGTCCGCAAGGTCATCGCCGATTTGTGCAGCGCCGGCTACATCTCGATCCGGAAAGAAGGCCGCGGGAACCTGTATGAGATAAACCACGACCTCAAGCTGCGCCAGGACACCCACCGGGAAATCGCCATCGGCAACCTCCTCAAGGTGCTCGATTGGCCGAGGCCCGCCGCGGAAACGCGGCACGCGGTGGCGACATAGTCCCGGTTCCTTTCCCCGGTCGGGACCATCCGGCAGGCGGAGCTTCAATCATCGCGGGGAACGTGCTACAATCCCAATCGGGAACATATTATGCAACCCGCGGGTAACCTCGCCGCCTCCCGCGCCCCGGGCCGGCTCTACGACCGGCTGGGCGCTCACCCGGCCACGGGAGGCACCCGCTTTGCCGTCCGGGCCCCCGGCGCCCGGGCCGTCTCCGTCATCGGCGATTTCAACGATTGGGACCCCCAGGCCCATCCCCTGAAACGGCAGCGCGGCACCGGCGTCTGGCAGGGGACGGTTTCCGGCGCCACCAAAGGCCAGCACTACAAGTACCACGTCACGCCGCGGCGCGGCGAGGGTTTCGATAAGGCGGACCCCGGCGGCTTCTACCACGCGACACCCCCGGCCACCGCTTCCATTATCTGGGACCTCGACTACGCCTGGGGCGACGCCGACTGGATGGCCGCCCGCCGCGGCCGCAACGGCCTCGATGCCCCCGTCTCCATCTACGAGGTCCACCCCGGCTCCTGGCGCCGCGTCGCCGCCGAGGGCAACCGCTCCCTCACCTGGCGGGAGCTCGCCGCCCCCCTCGCCGCCTACGCCACGCGGCTCGGCTTCACCCACGTCGAGTTCACCCCCGTCATGGAACACCCCTTCTTCGGCTCCTGGGGCTACCAGGTCACCGGCTACTTCGCCCCCACCAGCCGCTACGGCACGCCCCAGGACTTCATGTACCTGGTGGACTGCCTCCACCAGGCCGGTCTCGGCGTCATCCTGGACTGGGTCCCCTCCCACTTCCCCGGCGACCCCCACGGCCTCGCCCGGTTCGATGGCACCCCCCTCTACGAGCACCCCGACCCGCGCCGCGGCTTCCACCCGGACTGGACGAGCTGCGTCTTCGATTACGGCCGCCCCGAGGTACAGGACTTCCTTATCGCCAGCGCCCTCTTCTGGCTGGACGTTTACCATGCCGATGGCCTCCGCGTGGACGGCGTCGCCTCCATGCTGTACCTGGACTACTCCCGGAAGCCCGGCGAGTGGGTCCCCAACAAGTACGGCGGCCGCGAGAACCTGGAGGCCGTTGCCTTCCTCCAGCGCCTCAACACCGAGGTCTACCGTGACTTCCCGGACGTGCAGACCTACGCCGAGGAGTCCTCCGCCTGGCCGATGGTCTCCCGCCCCGTCTCCTCCGGCGGCCTGGGCTTCGGGCTGAAGTGGGACCTGGGCTGGATGCACGATACCCTCGAGTATATGTCCCTCGACCCCGTCTACCGCCGCTACCACCAGAACGAGCTTACCTTCCGCATGGTCTACGCCTTCCACGAGAATTTCGTCCTCCCCCTCTCCCACGACGAGGTCGTCCACGAGAAAAGCTCGCTGCTCGGGCGCATGCCCGGCGATGACTGGCACAAGTTCGCCAACCTCCGCCTCCTCTACGGCTACCTGTTCACCCAGCCCGGCAAGAAGCTCCTCTTCATGGGCGGCGAGTTCGCCCAGTGGCACGAGTGGCAGCACGACGGCACGCTGGAATGGGACCTCACCCGGTACGACCGCCACCGGCAGATAACCGCCTGGGTCACCCGCCTCAACCGCCTCTACCGCGAGCTGCCCGCCCTCCACGCGCGGGACTGCCTGCCGGAGGGCTTCCAGTGGGTGGACGTCCGGGACCACCAGCGCAGCGTCGTCAGCTACCTGCGCCTCGGCGGCCCGGCGGACGACCTCGTCCTCGTCGTCTGCAACTTTTCGGACTACACCTACCGGCGCTACGGCGTCGGCGTGCCGGAAGGCGGGTACTGGAAGGAGGTGGCCAACAGCGACGACGCGGCCTACGGCGGCGCCGGCCGCACCAACCCCCGCGCCGTCCGGGCCCGGCGCCGGGACGCTCAGGGACGGACCTGCGCTATCGAAATTACCCTGCCCTCGCTCGGCGTGGCCTGCTTCTGTCACCGCCGCCCGCCGCGGGCGGCCGTGGAAAAACGGGAGGGACCGTAGCATGGAACATGCCGTCTGCATCCACGGGCATTTCTACCAGCCGCCCCGCGAGAACCCCTGGCTCGAAGCCGTCCAGCTCCAGGACTCGGCTGCCCCCTACCACGACTGGAACGAGCGCATCACCGCCGAGTGCTACGCTCCCAACGCCGCCGCCCGCCTCCTTGATAAGGACGGCTTCATCACCGCCATCACCAGTAACTACCGGGACATCAGCTTCGATATCGGCCCCACCTTGCTGAAATGGCTCGAGGAGGTCCACCCGGAGGTCTATGACGCTATCATGGACGCGGACGCCGCCAGCCGCGCCGCCCACGCCGGGCACGGCGCCGCCATGGCCCAGCCGTACAACCACATGGTCATGCCGCTCGCTGACCGGCGCGACAAGGTCACCCAGGTCGTCTGGGGCGTCCGGGACTTCCGCCACCGCTACGGGCGCGAGCCGGAGGGGATGTGGCTGCCGGAAGCTGCCGTTGACCTGGAAACGCTGGCAATCATGGCGTCCCAGGGCATCTTGTTCACCGTTCTCGGCCCGCACCAGGCCGCCCGGTTCCGTGCCCTCGGCGAAGAGAGCTGGCAGGACGCTGAAGGTACGCTGGATACCCGGCGGCCCTACCTGGTGAACCTGCCCTCCGGGCGTTCCATCGCCGTTTTCTTCTACGACCAGTCCATCTCGCAGGCGGTGGCCTTCTCGGACATCCTCAATGACGGCGGCAAGCTGGCGAAGCGGCTCATGGAAGGTTTGGGGTCGGGGACGGACGACCAGATCGTCAGCTTCGCGACCGACGGCGAGACCTTCGGCCACCACCACCACTTCGGGGACATGGCCCTCGCCGCCGCCGTTGACCATATCCGCCGGAACGGCTTGGCCGCCGTTACCAGCTATGCCGACTACCTGTCCCGCCACCGGCCGGAGTTCGAGGTCGAAATCCGCGAGAATACCTCGTGGAGCTGTCCCCACGGCGTCGAGCGCTGGCGGAGCGACTGCGGCTGCAATGCCGGCCGCAACCCTGCCTGGGACCAGGCCTGGCGGGCGCCCCTCCGCGCCGCGTTCGACTGGCTCCGCGATACCCTCGCTGAGGTATACGAGGCACTGGCCGCGCCGTACCTCAAAGACCCGTGGGCCGCCAGGGACGATTACATCGCCGTCGTCCTCGACCGTTCTCCCGAGGTCATCCGCGGTTTTCTGGCCCGCCACGCCGCCGGCGCCGCGGACGAGGCGGCCACCGTCACCGTCCTCAAGCTCCTCGAGTTCCAGCGCCACGCCATGCTCATGTACACCAGCTGCGGCTGGTTCTTCGATGACCTCGCCGGCATCGAGACCGTCCAGGTGCTCCAGTACGCCGGCCGGGCCCTCCAGCTCGCCGCCGACCTCGGCCGCCCCGACCTCGAGGCGCCCTTCCTCGACCGGCTGGCGGCCGCCCGGAGCAACCTGGCCCGCTACGGCGACGGCCGGGCCGTCTGGGACCGGTTTGTCCGCCCGGCCATGACTGACCTCCCCCGCGCCGCCGCCCATTTCGCCATCGGTTCCGTCTTCGAGCGCCCCGGCGAGACGCGCCGCGTCTACTGCTACCGCATTGACCTCGAGAACGAGGTCTCCCGGGACTCCGGCCAGCGGTGCCTCTCCGTCGGCCGCGTCTGCGTCACCTCGGCCGTCACGCTCGAATCGGCTGCCTTCGCGTTCGGCGCCCTCCACCTCGGCGACCACGACGTCAACGCCGGCGTCATGGAGGACCCGGGCGAGGCGGCCTATCGGGATGTCGCGGATGACCTGGGCGCCGCCTTCGCCGACGAAGATATCCCGGAGGTCCTCCGCCGGCTGGACAGGCACTTCGGGGCGCCCCTCTACTCCATCCGCGACCTCTTCCGCGACGAGCAGCGGGACGTGCTCGGCCGCGTCCTCGAAGGCCGCCTGGCCGATATCGAGACCGCCTTCCGGCAGATATACGATACCTACCACCCGCCGATGCACTTCCTCGCCGAGCTCGGTCACCCCATCCCGGCCGGGTTCCACGCCGCCGCCGGGTTCGTGCTGGATATCAGCCTGCGGCGCGTCCTCCAGGCGATACCGCTCGACACGGCCCGCCTGGCCGGGCTGCTGGAGGAGGTAAGCGCCTGGCAGGTCAGGCTGGACGACGAGGGCCTGGCCTACCTGGCCCAGCAGGCCTTGGAGCGCCTTACCTGGCTCGTCGTCGCCGAGCCAGAAAGTCCGGGCCGGCTGGATGACGTGCTGGCCCTCGCCCGCGAGCTGCCGGACCTGCCGTTTTCGGTTGACCTGCGCCGGGTCCAGAACGTGGTGTTCGATTTCCTGGGCCGGGAGTACGCCGCCCGCCGCGCCGCCGCCGCCGTTGACTGGCTGGACCGGGTCGCGGAGTTGGCCACGCTCATCAAGCTCCGTCTTCCGGACGCCTAGGAAACGCCCGTCCACGGGTCGGGTTACCGGTTCGGCGTTCCCTCGAAAGTCGCATCGCTGTCATTCTGAGCGAAGCGAAGAATCCGTTTCTCTTCGGGAAAAGCCGGTTTCTCCGGTCATTCGGTTCCCTCGGAATGACTTTTGAGGCAAAGCCCCCGGGCGACAGGGGGGTTTACTCCTGCCGCCATTATGGTAAAATCAAAGACCTTGGCTCTGCGGTGGTGAACGCCGCCCCGCCGGAACGCCGGGTGGCTGGCGGGAGAGCGGGAAACGTACCGCTGCTTGCGAACGAGGGAGGCCCGGATGCGGGAGAAACTGGCTGGTGTTCTGCTGGTAGGCGTCGTCGCGCTGGCCGGGCTGCTGCCGGCCGGGTGCGGCGGCCCCTCCCCGGAGGAACTCGCCGCCGTTACCTACACCCCGCTTGAACGCGCCGACTGGCGGACGGCGACACCGGAAGAGGTCGGGCTTGACCCGTCGCTCGTGGCCCGCGCGTACTACGAGGCGGAAAAACGGGATACCCTCTTCGGGCTGCTCGTCGTCAAGGACGGCAAGCTCGTCGGAGAGAATTACTACAACGGCGCGGACGTCGACGAGATGAACAAGCGCGCCTCGGTCACCAAGAGCTACACCTCGGCGCTCGCCGGCATCGCCATCGACAAGGGCTACCTCCCCGGCGTGGACGTGAAGATGCTCGATTACTTCCCGGAGGTCCGGGTCACCGACCCCCGCAAGAGCGACATTACCGTGCGGGAGATGCTCCGGATGCAGGCCGGCTACCCCTGGGAGGAGAAGAACCAGCAGGCGTGGGACATCATGTGGTCGGGAGACTACCTCCATGCCGTCGAGGACCTCCCGCTCTCCGCCGATCCCGGCACGACGTTCCAGTACAGCAACCTGACGGCCCACTGGACCGGTATCATCGTGGCGCGGAGCACCGGGCTCGACCTGATGACGCTCGGCAAAGAGTACCTCTTCGGGCCGCTCGGCGTGACCCCGGGAGAGGGCTGGCTCCGCGACGTGGACGGCTACTACATCGGCGCCGGGGATATACTTTTCACCGCCCGCGATATGGCCCGCTTCGGGCAGCTCTACCTGGACGGCGGCGATTATCACGGCCGGCAGCTCATCTCCGGCGGCTGGGTGAACGATTCTCTCGCCACCCATGTCGAAGATGTTTGGGGCAACATCGGCGCGTTCCACGATATCGGCTACGGCTACTACTGGTGGTCGGCCGCGTGCGGGGCGCACCGGGTCAACTTCGCCTGGGGTCACGGCGGCAACCTCATCGTGCTCGTCCACGACCTGAACATGGTCGTCGTCGTCACCGCGGAGCCCTTCTGGGGCATGGACGTCCACTTCGATTCCTGGCCCCACGAGAAGGCCAATATCGAGCTGGCCGCCGACTTCATCGCCTCGCTGCCCGCGGAGTGACGCCGGACCGCACCCCGGCACCGGCTTGGCTTTATTGACGCTGCGCTTCCGCATCGGTTCCCCTGCGCCTGCACGCGGGGCTTCGCCTCAAAGGTCGTCCTGAGCGAGCGGAGTGACCGAAGACCCCGGTTTTTTACGAAGGGGTAGGGGTCCTTCGCTCCGCTCGGAATGACGGCGACGCCGTTTTCAGGGCAAGACTGGAAGGGGGTACGGGGTGGGGACGCTCGACGACGGGGTAGAAGGGTACCACTGTAGGCAGACGTGGGAGGAACAGTGTAGGCCCGCATCATGGACACCATGTACCCCGCGCCTTGAAGAATCCGCCCGCCGCCCGCAAAAACTACCCCCCTGGGGTTGACAAAATACCCCGCCCCGGCCTAGTATATATATGGATATGCGTATATATCAATGTCCAGGAGCGCGTCATGACCACCGATAACAATTTCGAGCTCTTCCGCCTCAAGTCCGAACTCTGCAAGACCTTCGCTGACCCCCGCCGCCTCATGATTATCAACGAGCTCCGTGAAGGCGAACGCTCCGTCGGCTACCTCGTCGCCAGGCTCGCTTCCCCCCAGGCCGTCGTCTCCCGTCACCTCGCCGTCCTCCGCCACCGCGGCGTCGTCGAGTCCCGCCGCGAAGGCACCAGCATCTACTACCGCCTCGCCAATCCCCGCATCATCGAGGCCTGTGACATCGTCCACAGCCTCCTCATGGATAACCTCGCCCGGGACCGGGACCTGGCGGAACGCCTCCTCTGACGGCGTCTCCGTCCCGCGAATGACCAACGCAAGGAGTTGTATACTACCATGAACACCACCTGCCAGGAACACCTCGTTACCACCTTCGGCGACCGCGTTTCCTTCCACCCGCGGGAACGGAAGCTCTACGGCCATGATATCGCCGTCGTGCCCGGTATCATCAAGCCGGTCATCGGCAAGACCATCCCGGATGCCGTCGTCCAGCCCGAGTCGGAAGCGGAGCTCGCCGCCCTCGTCCGCTGGGCCGCCGGGAACCGCATCCCCCTCACCCCGCGCGGCAAGGCCACCACCGGCTACGGCGGCGCCCTGCCCCTCAAGAAGGGCATCGTCGTTGATTTCTACCGCATGCGCCAGGTCCTCGCCACGGACGATAAGGCTCTCACCGCCACCGTCCAGCCCGGCATCGTCTTCGAGAAACTGGACCGCGAGCTCGCCAAACGCGGCCTCATGCTCCGCTGCTACCCCTCCAGCTACCCCTCCGCCACCGTCGGCGGCTGGCTCGCCCAGGGCGGCGCCGGCTTCGGCTCCTACGAGTCCGGCTGGTTCCAGGATAACGTCCTCGCCGCTCGCGTCGTCCAGCCGGATGGCCGGGTCCGGGAGTTCCGCGGCGGCGAGCTCGACCTCGTCGCCGAGGCGGAAGGCATCACCGGCATCATCTCGGAGATCACCCTCCGCGTCATGCCCCTGGAAGAGCTGGACGTCATCGCCGTCGGCTGCCCCACCGCCGCCGGCCTCCAGAAAATGACCCGCTCCTTTATCGAAAAGAAACTCCCCATCTGGTCCGCCCTCTTCATCAACCCCAGGATGGCGGAGATGAAGAACGAGGCCCCCGTCCGCGAGCACCTCGGCCACCCCGCCGAGCACAAGGTCATGCTGCCGGACTCCTATATCACCACTATCGCCTTCCGCAAGAAGGACCGCGGCCGGTTCATGGAATGCGCCCACGAGATGCTGGCCACCTGCGGCGCCGAGCTTCTCTCCGATGAGATCGCCCGGCACGAGTGGGAAAACCGCTTCAAGATCATGATCGTCAAGCGCCTCGGCCCCTCCCTCGTCCCCGCCGAGGTCGTCATTCCCCTCTCCTCCCTCTCCAGCTTCATGGGCGATATCTCCCAGAAGATTACCCAGCCCGTCGTCAAGGAGGGCGTCATCATCCCCAACGGCCGCTCCGGCGAGCCGGAGGTCGTCATCCTCGGCTTCATCCCGGCGGACCAGCGCAAGTTCTCCTACAACCTCGTCTTCCCGCTCTCCCTCTCCATCATGAAGATCGCGGAGAAGCACGGCGGCCGCCCCTACTCCACCGGCATGTACTTCGCCAACATGGCGGACAGCATCCTCGGCAAGGAGAAGGTGGCCAAGCTCAGGAGCTTCAAGAAGCAGGTGGACCCGTCCGGCATCCTCAATCCCGGCAAGGTCATCGGCGGCGGTCTCATCGGCGCCATGATGTCCGTTGCCCGCGTCGTCGAGCCCCTCATCCGCCCCTTCGGCAACGCCATCACCACCCGCCTCGGCGAGCGCCCCGGCAAGCCGGTCAAGGACATCCCGGCGGACGTCGCCTGGTACGCCTACGGCTGCTCCCAGTGCGGCTACTGCGTTGACGAGTGCGACCAGTTCTACGGCCGCGGCTGGGAGTCCCAGAGCCCCCGCGGCAAGTGGTACTGGCTCCGCGAGTACATGGAGGGCCGCGAGAAATGGGACCAGGCCATGGTGGATACCATCGTCAGCTGCACCACCTGCGAGCTCTGCAACAACCGCTGCTCCGCCTCGCTGCCCATCGAGCCCTCCTGGATGAAGCTCCGCGGCCGCCTCATCAACGAGGAGAAGAAGATGACCTTCCCGCCCTTCGAGATGATGGCCGCCTCCGTCCGCAAGGAGGGCGATATCTGGGCCGCCTACCGCAAGGACCGCATTGACTGGTTCCCGGCTGACCTGCTGGAAAAGCACGGCCCGCAGCACAAGGCCAAAATCGCCTACTTCGCCGGCTGCACCTCCTCCCACGTGGAGAAGGACATCGGCGAGGGTACCGTCCGCCTGCTGGACGCCGCCGGCGTGGACTTCACCCACCTCGGCGAGAAGGAGAACTGCTGCGGCACCCCCATGCTCGTCGCCGGCAAGTGGGACGTCTTCGAGCAGATCCTCCGCCAGAACATCAACAACATGAAACAGGCCGGCGTGGACACCGTCGTCACCTCCTGCCCCGCCTGCGATATGATGTGGCGCCACGTCTACCCCCAGTGGGCCGCCAGGCTCGGCATCGAGTTCGACTTCACCTGCAGGCACTACTCCGAGCTCGTCGCCGAGAAGCTCAAGTCCGGCGAGTTCACGTTCCCGGAGCAGGCCGCCGCCCAGAACGTCACCTTCCATGACTCCTGCCACATGGGCCGCGTCTCCGGCGTCTACGACGCCCCGCGGGAGGTCATCCGGGCCATCCCGGGCGTCAACTTCAAGGAGATGGAGCACTGCCGGGAGGAGGCCCACTGCTGCGGCAGCGTGCTGACCCTCATCAAGGAGCCGGACGTGGCCGCGGACATCGGCGAGGACCGCCTCAACGAGGCCGTCGCCGTCGGTGCGGAGAAGGTCCTCGCCCTCTGCCCCTGCTGCCAGTTCCAGCTCCGCGTCTCCGCCGAGAAGAAGAACGTCCCGGTCGAGGTCGTTGACCTCTCCCACTTCGCCGCCCGGGCCCTCGGCTTCGATTTGCCGGACCCCAACCCGGAGGTGCAGCGCCAGTGGGCCGTCTTCGAGGCCATGATTGCCCTCATGACCCCGCAGGGCTTCGCTGACCTCATGGGCACCATGTGGCCGGAGCTCGTTGACGCCATGCCCTTCGGCATGGGCCCCATGATGCGCTTCATGGGCAGGATTCCCGGCGCCCTCAACCTGATGAAACCGGTGTTCCCGGTCCTCTTCCCGCGCCTGCTGCCCATGATGATGCCCAAGGTCATGCCCGCCATGCTGGAGCGCGTCGGCGCCGCCATCCCCATGCCGGACTACATGAAGGAGCAGATGCCGGAGCTCATGCCCAGGGTCATGGACAACCTCATGCCCCACATGATCGGGGACGTCGTGCCCCTCGTAACCGACCCCATGATCGCCTACCTCCGCAATGGCAGGAACGGCAGGCACGCTGAAAAGGTAGCTACCCCGGCCGAGTAACCGCGCGGTTCGCCCGTGGACACGAAGAGAGCGGGGCTCATGCCCCGCTCTCTTTTCTCATTCCGAGGCGTCCGTCCCCGGCCCCGGCCCGTTGCCTCCCTTGGTAAAGGGAGGTCAGGAGGGATTTCCCCTATCGCGTTCCCTCTCCCTTGATGGGAGAGGGTCAGGGTGAGGGTGCCGCTCATCTGTCATTGCGAGGAGTCCGGCCCCCGCGGATGACGTGGCAATCTCGACCTCCGTACTCCCTGAATGACTGCCCCCGGCCCCGGTCCGTTGCCTCCCTTTGTAAAGGGAGGTCAGGAGGGATTTATCCCCCCTCTCCCTTGACGGGAGAGGGTCAGGGTGAGGGTGCCGCTCATCTGTCATTGCGAGGGGTCCACCCCCCGCGGAGAGGCCGTCGCAATCCCAACCTCCGTACCCCCTGGGCGGATGACTGCCCCCGGCCCCGGTCCGTTGCCTCCCTTTGTAAAGGGAGGTCAGGAGGGATTTTCCACTCCCTCTCCCTTGACGGGAGAGGGTCAGGGTGAGGGTGCCGCTCATCTGTCATTGCGAGGGGTCCACCCCCCCCGCGGAGCGACCGTCGCAATCCCAACCTACGTACTCCCTGAGTGGGTGACCGCCTCCGGCCCCGGTCTGTTGCCTCCCTTGGTAAAGGGAGGTCAGGAGGGATTTTTCCCCTCTCCCTTGACGGGAGAGGGTCAGGGTGAGGGTGACACCCACGTGTCATCGCGAGGAGTCCGGCCCCCGCGGATGACGTGGCAATCTCGACCTCCGTACTCCCTGAATGACTGCCCCCGGCCCCGGTCCGTTGCCTCCCTT
>DAOUEG010000115.1:0-62600 GCA_034430495.1 Dehalococcoidales bacterium | reverse complement strand
AGGTCGGCCAGCGCGTCGCCATGAACTTCCGGTCCTCCTGCGGGGCCTGCTGGTACTGCCGCAACGGGATGGAGCACTTCTGCCGCACCGGCGAAGGCTCTTCCGGCTCCTTCGCGGAGTACGCCGTCTACCCGGAGAGCTGCATCTATCCCCTCTCCGACGACCTCACCATGGAGCAGGGCGCGCTGCTGGAACCGGTCTCGGTGGCCGTCCACGCCATTGACCAGGCGGGCGTCCGCACCGGCAGCACCGTCGCCATCGCCGGGGGCGGGCCCATTGGCCTCCTCTGCCTGGAGATGGCCCTCAAGGCCGGGGCCGCCCGCGCCATGGTTTCCGAGCCAGTCAGGGAGAAGCGAGAGCTCGCCCTCAGGCTCGGCGCGGACCTCGCCGTGGACCCCTTCGGCGAGGACCTCGTCGCCGCCGGGAAGCGGCTCACCGACGGCCGCGGCTTCGACGTCGTCATTGACGCCTCCGGCAACGTCAAGGCCGCCGAGCAGTGCATCGAGCTGGCGGACAACAAGGCCACCATCCTCTGGGCGGCCGTCTACGGCAAGGACGTGAAGATCCCCGTTTCGCCCTTCACCCTGTACGCCAAGGAGCTCACCATCACCTCCACCTTCGTCTCCCCGTACTCGTTCCCGCGGGCGCTCAGTTTGCTCCCCAAGCTGGAGCTCGACGCCCTCATCACGGACATCATCCCGCTCAGGGACATCAGGCACGCCTTCGAGCTCCACAAGGCCGGCACGTCCATCAAGATTCTCATCAAGCCCTGACCGGGCCGTTTTTGCAGCAAACCGATTTTCCCACGAGGAGGACAGGGTATGGCAGATCCAAAAGAGGTCCGGCGCCTGCAGGACCTCGCCTACGAGATGCGCAAGAAGCTCATCAACCTGTGCGGCAGCTATGACGGCGTGGTGCACATCGGGGGGGACCTCTCCATGACGGACCTCCTC
This sequence comes from Dehalococcoidales bacterium, assembly GCA_034430495.1. Classification (GTDB taxonomy): domain Bacteria; phylum Chloroflexota; class Dehalococcoidia; order Dehalococcoidales; family RBG-16-60-22; genus DAOUEG01. Next base: position 61,647 of record DAOUEG010000115.1, on the reverse strand, counting down.
ATCGGTCTCTACCACCACGGCATGAACGTGGACCCCGGGGACATCCACGCCCCCACCCGGGACCGCTTCCTGCTCAGCAAGGGCCACGGGGCCGTCTGCATGTACATCGCCATGTCATTGCGGGGCTACTTCGATTACGACGAAATCGTCCGCACCTACGGCAAGCTGGGCAGCGCCTACGGCATGCACCCCTGCAAGATTCAGCTCCCCGGCGTCGAGTGCTCCACCGGCTCGCTCGGACAGGGACTGGCGGTGGCGGTGGGGCTCGCCTTCTCCGCCCGCCAGAAGAAGGAGACCCACCGCGTCTTCTGCATGATGGGCGACGGCGAGACCTGCGAGGGCGAGGTCTGGGAGGCCGCCAACACGGCCGGCTCCTACGGGCTCGGCAACCTCATCGGCGTGGTGGACCGCAACCGGCAGCTCATGACGAGCTTCGATAACGACTACATGCACCTCGAGCCCTACCCGGACAAGTGGCGGGCCTTCAACTGGAACGTCGTCGAGATAGACGGCCACGACATGGGCCAGATCGTCGAGGCCCTCGATAACCTGCCGCCCGTCACCAACGGGAGGCCGACCGCTATCATCGCCAGCACGCTGAAGGGCAAGGGCGTCCGGTTCATGGAGCACGACCTCGGCTGGCACGCCGGGGCCCTCAGCGCCGAGGACACGAAGAAGGCCCTGGCCGATATCGAGGCCGACTACGCCAAGATCAAGGAGGGCTCCGCGTCATGAAAGTAACCTTCAACTTCGGCGAGTTTCTCTCCGCCCGCTCCGTCATGGGCGATACCATGCACGAGCTCGGCGAGAAGTACGATACCGTTTGGGCGCTCACGGCGGACACGGGCGGCAGTATCAAGACCTTCAAGCAGGACTTCCCGGACCGCTACATTGACGTCGGCGTGGCCGAGCAGAACCTGGCCGGCATCGCCGCCGGGCTGGCGCTGGAGGGCAACATCCCCTTCATCGCCGGCATGATACCCTTCATGACGATGCGCGCCTGCGAGCAGAACCGCACGGCGATATGCTACCAGGACCTGCCGGTCCGCTTCGTCGGCACGGGCGGCGGCCTCACCTCCGAGGGCGGCTCGACCCACAACGCCATGGAGGACATCTCCATCATGAAATCGCTCGTGAACATGACCGTCCTCTCCATCGGCGACCCCAACATGGTCCGGGACATCATGCTGCTCAGTATGGACTACCCGCACCCCCTCTACATCCGGCTGGCGCAGGGCAAGAAGGACCGGATGCTCTACGAGCCCGGCACCTACGAGTACAGGATAGGCATGGGCCTCACCCCCCGCGAGGGCACGGACGCCACCATCATCTCCCACGGGGAGCTCGTCTTCGACGCCCTCGGCGCGGCGGATACCCTCCAGCGGGAGGGCATCAGCACCCGCGTCATTGACATGTACTCCATCAAGCCGCTCGATACGGACCTCGTCTACAAGGCGGTCAGGGAGACCGGCAACATCCTCGTGCTGGAGGACCACCTCATGGACGGCGGCCTGGCCAGCTGCGTGGCAGACGCGCTGCTCGACGGGGGGATTTACCCCAGGCACTTCAAGCGGCTCGGCATCCCGCAGGTGTACGCCGGCTTCGGCAAGGGCGAGGAGCTGCGCAAGAAGTACGGCTACGACCAGAGCGCGGCCGTCGCCGCGGTCAAGGCGATGCTCGCCTAGCCGCACGGAGAACCGAGAACCACCGGGGCCCGCCCTCCGGCGGGCCTTTCCTTTTCCCGGCCGCCGGCCTGTGCTATAATGCCGCCGAGCTATCACCAAGGCAGGAGGAGGCACGATGGCGACGCAGCAGTACGCAGATTGCCTGGTTCACGACCCCGATAACTACGTCATGGAGCTGGCCGACGCGAGCGGGAAAACGTCAAAAGACACCGTCCCCGGCGTGAAGACCACCCACCTCATGAGCACGAGCGCCGACAAGCAGGACGGCTTCTTCTACGTGGACAGCCTGTGGCTCTGGGAAGGCGCCGCCGCGGAGCCGGCCGGCGTACCGCACAGGCACGATTTCGACCATATCATCGCCTTCGCCGGCGGGCACATTGACGACCCGCAGGACATGGGCGGCGAGATTACCGTCTGGCTGGACGGCCGGAAGGAGACCATCAGGCGCAACAGCATCATCTTCATCCCGGCCGGCGTCGTCCACGGCCCGATACGCTTCGACAAAATCGTCCGGCCCACCTTCTTCATCACCATCGCCATCACGCCCCGCTACACCCGCACCGTCGTCCCGCAGGTGACGGAACCGGCCGGGGAAAAGAAGTACGCCATCGTGGACGAGCTGTACAAGGACTTCACCGTGGCGGCCGGCAAGAAGAAGGACGCGCCGCCGCCGCCCCCGCCGAACCCCAACCTCACGGGCGCACGCATCATGCACATCGAGGAAGACCGGGTGCCGGGCGCCTTCTACGTGGACTTCGTGTGGATATTCCGGGGTACCGGCGCCGCCCCGGCGAGCGAGCACGACCACGAGTGGCCGGAGCTCATCGCCATGGCCGGGGCCGACCCGGCCAGGCCGCGCGACCTCGGCGGGGAGATGTCAATCGTCCTCGGGGACGAGTACCACGCCACCACCAAGAGCACGCTCGTCTGCATCCCGAAGAAAACGAAACATTGCCCGTGGGAATTCCACGACATCAAGACGCCGACGCTCGTCTTTTCCGCCGGGCCGTCGCACACCTATACGGGGTCGCACAAGAAGGACTAGAGGGCGGATGGCCGCGCCCGCGCTACCCCTTGACGGCCGGCATCCCGGCCTCGAGCCGGGCGTCGTTGAGGTGGCGGAGGACGGCCTCTTCGAGCGGCAGGCACTCGAACCCGAAGTCCTGCTTGGCCCGCTCCCCGCTCACCAGCCACGGCAGCCCCGCCTCGCCGGGGAAGCTGTCCGACACCCGCGTCCCGAAGGTGATGCTGGCGTCCGGGAGATACTGCTTGATGACCGCCGCCATGTCCCGCGGCGTCTTGGGCGGTCCGCCGACGTTGTAGACCGGGTGCGGGGATGATTCCGCCATGATGGCCCGCCTGGTGAACTCGGCCACGTCGTCCGCGTAAACGAGCGATTCCGGCCGGTTGCCGTCGTCCTCCATGTGGAACGGCTTGCCGACGGCGCAGAGGGAGGCCATGTCCGACCAGTACTGCGCGGGCGAGCGTCCCCCGTGGCCGAAGCCGATGGTCGGGCGCAGGCCGGTGAAGTGCATCCCGAACTGCATGGAGTATTCCCCCGCGAGGATTTCAGCGTACTTCTTGCAGACCGCGTAGGAGTGAGTGGGATTGGTCGGGTCGTCCTCGGTCACCGGCCGCTCGCCGTACATGCCCTGGGGGCCGTAGACGGTCTCCGAGCTCGCGTAGACAACGCGGTTGGCGCCCATCAGCTTGGCGGCCTCGAAGGCGTTGCTCATGCCCATGACGTTTACCTTCGTCACCAGGCGCGGGTCCATGCGGGTGCCCCCGCCCACCATGATGAAGGCCCAGTTGATGACCCGGTCAATGGCCTGCGTCCGCATGACGTTGAGGACGTCCTCGAGCTCCGTCACGTTGCCGCGGACGTAGTGGAACTTCTCCTTTCCCGCGCCGAGGCCCTTCAGGAACCAGTCCGGCGGCGGGGCGAGGTCGAGCGAGACGACGCGCTTCACGTCTTTTTCCCTGAGCAGGGCCGCCGCGGTCTTCCGCCCGAAGAGCCCGCTGCCGCCCATGATGAGAATGTTCATACCGGTGCCTCCTTGTTCGGTCACACGATTATAGCACGCGTCCCGGCCGGCCGGAAACCGGATTTCGTCGCCTTTTTGACAAGGCCGCGTACTTTGACTAAACTTGGGCGTAACCGCTGAGGCGGGCGGGCGTCTTTTCAACCAAACGAGCGAGAAAAACCCATGTCAAACACCACCACCAAGATTTACCTCCTGGCCGCGCTGATACTGGCCCTGGCCGGCATCGGCGGCATCGTCAGTTCCGGGTTCGTGGACAGCGTCGCGGCGCGCGTCGGGCTGGAGCTCGGCGGGGTCGGCCTGCTGGCCCTCGCTTTGCTGGCGTTCCGGCTGGGACAGGCGGAGGCGCGGGCGGAAGAGCGGCACCGGGAGCTGCTGGCGAAGCTGGACGAGGTGAAGGAACAAATCAAGCGGCAAGAGGAAAAATCACAAAAGTCCGGCATCGCCATCGCCGATATCTTCGGCTCCGGCCTGAAGTGGTACCAGGACTACGTGAATCGCGAAAAAGAGGACCAGGAGAAAGGCCCGGACGCGTGAGAAAGGACTTCAGCGGATGACCGGCATCGTTTCCTGCGGGGCCTACGTGCCGCTGCGGCGGCTCGGTCCCGGCACCCGCGACTGGTCCGCCACCACCGGCCGGGCCGTCGCGAACTGGGACGAGGACAGCTTAACGATGGCCGTCGCCGCCGGGCTCGACTGCCTCGGCTACGGACCGACGCCGGAGCGCGAGGAGGAGCAGGACTTCCACCTCGTCAACGCCACCGGCCAGTTCGCCACGCCCAAGCCGGGGATGTGTTTTTTCCAGCACGACGAGTCCTTCGCCATGATACGGGGCCGCCACATTGACCTCTGCGTGCTCGGCGGGATGCAGGTCTCGGAGCGGGGCGACCTCGCCAACTGGACGACCGGCCTCGGCCGTCCCGGCAACATGGGCGGGGCGATGGACCTCGCCTTCGGCGCCCACTACCTCATCTGCGTGCTGAAGCACACGACGAAGAACAACGAGCCGAAAATCCTCAAAAAGTGCACCTACCCGCTCACGGCGCCCGCCTGCGTGGACCTCATCATCACGGACATCGCCGTCATCGAGGTCACGCCGGACGGCCTGCTGCTGAAGGAGACCGCCCCCGGCTGGACGCCGGAGGAGGTGCAGACCCTCACCGGGCCGCAGCTGAGAGTGGCCGACGACCTGAAAACAATGGCGTTCTGAACGAGCCTCTTCGGTCGCTCCGCTCCCTCAGCATGACCAACAGAGAGAGTGCCGGGTCGTCCGCCCGAGGAAGACTCCTCGTAATGACCGAGCCTAGTCTGCCTTGAGCACCATGCGCGCGTCCACCGCCACGATGCCCTTGTCCGTGGCGATGAGCGGGTTGAGGTCGAGCTCCTTCACGTCCGGGTTCTTCTCGATGAAATCGGACACCTTGACGATGAGTTTCTCCAACGCCGGGAGGTTGACCGGCGGCTGGCCTCGGTAGCCCTCGAGCAGCGCCTTGCCCCGGATCTCCTGTATCATCTCGGCGGCATCAATGCGGGCCACCGGTACGAGCCGGAAGGACACGTCCTTCAAGACCTCGACGAAGATGCCGCCCAGCCCGAACATGATGACCGGCCCGAACTGCGGGTCTATCGTCATGCCGATGATGATTTCCACGCCCGGCTCGGCCATCCGCTGCACCGATACGCCCTCGATTTTCGCCTTCGGCACGTGCTGCCTGACGTTGGCGATGATGTCCGAGTAGGCCTGGCCGGCCTGGGCCGCGTTCCTGAGGTCCAGCTTCACCCCGCCGACGTCCGTCTTGTGGATGGCGTCCGGCGAGACGATCTTCATGGCCGCCGGGAAGCCGAGGGCTTTGGCCGTTTCGACGGCCTCGGCGCGGGTGCGGGCCAGCCGTGTCTCGATGACCGGTATACCGGCCTTCCTGAGGCGCTCCTTGGTCTCGACCTCGTTGACGAGTCGTTCCTCGGGGGGCTCCGCTTTCTTCGGCATCTTACTGCTTCTTCCTCATGGCGAGGTAGTGCTGGTACCAGACGAGCCGGCCGATGGCCTTGGCCCCCCGCCGGCTGTGGGTGTACTCCGGCATCTGGTGGGTGGGCACGTAGCCGGTCTTGATGGGCTCGCCGCGCAGGGAGAACCGGCTGATGATGTAGACCGGCTTGCCGTAGGTGCTTTTCAGCTCCCCGGCCAGCTTGTCCACGGACCGCTCGTTGGCCTCGGCGGCTTCCCTGAGTTTTTCCGGGCTCAGCCGCATCACTTCCTGGAACATGCCGGGGTTCGGCGGCAGGAGGGAGATGACGGCGTCCACGTTGGCGTCGTCGAGGAGGGCGTGGAGGCAGCCGGGCACGGTCGTGTCCCCGGCCCCGGGCCGCAGCCCCACCATGTCCACCGGGTTGCCCCGGTTCCAGCGGGCCGGCAGCAGGCCGTCGAGCCGCTTGATCGTCTTGTCCTGGAGGTGGGCGATGGCGAGCCCTTCCCGCTCGCAGGCCTCCGCCGTCACCACGCCGAAGCCGCCGCCCATCGTCAAAATAGCGATACGGTTGCCCTTCGGCAGCGGCTGGTAGCACAGCCCCTGGGCGATGTCCGCCAGCTCGTCCTCGTCCTCGGCCCGGATAACGCCCGCCTGCCGGAAGGCCGCCTCGTAGATGGCGTCCGCCCCGGAGAGCGCCCCGGTGTGGGAGTGGGCCGCCTTGGCCGCCTCCCCGGTGCCGCCGGACTTGATGACGACGATGGGTTTCTTCTTCGTAATCTCCCTGGCCAGCTCGTAGAAGCGGCGCCCCTGGCGCAGGCCCTCGATGTAGCAGGCGATGATCTCTGTCTTGGGGTCGTCGCCGAAAAACTCGAGGCAGTCCTCGAGGTGGATGCTCGCCTCGTTGCCGGTGCTGACGAGCTTGGCCAGCCCGAGCGTCCGGCTCGTCACCGTCTGCATGAGGCTGGCGCCGAGGGTGCCGCTCTGGGTGACGAGGGACACGGGGCCGGAGGGGAGGCGGCTCGCCAGACCGGCGCTGGCCACCCGGGTGAAGAAATCGGCGTGGCCGATGCAGTTCGGCCCGACGAAGTGCAGGCCGTACTCCTTCGCCGTCGCCATTATCTCTTCCTGGAGGGCCGCCCCGGCCGCGTCCACCTCGGCGAACCCGGCCGAGACGATGACCACCGCCTTGACGCCCTTCTCCGCCGCCTGCCGAAACACCTGCGGCGCCGCCCGGGCCGGCACCACGATGACCGCCAGCTCCACCGGGCCGGGGATCTCCGTGATGGTCTTGCGGCAGGTCAGCCCCATGAGCTTGTCGCAGCTGGGATTGACCGGGTAGACGCGCCGCTCCGGGTCCGTCTTTCTGGAGTCCACCGCGGCGTGGAGGGCATCGAACCCCCAGGTGCCGGGCACGTCCTTGGCGCCGATGACGGCGATTGATTTCGCCGCGAAGAGCGCCTGCCAGAAGACCGTGTCCTTGCTGAGGGGAACCCTTTGATTGTCCATGTGGCTCATTTGATTATAGGGGATACTCCGGCGGAATGCCAATGCCGTTATGGTTCCGGCCGGCGCAGGCCGGCGACCGCTTCCCTGACCCGCGCCGGGATGTCAATGTGGCGTCCGCAGCGCCGGGCGCAATCGCCGCACTCATCGCAGAGGGTGATATCGTGCCCTTCCCGCTCGTACACGGCCCGGCCATAGGCGCGGTCTCCGTACATGACGGCGTCGTTGTAGAGCTCGAAAATACGCGGTGCGTCAACGCCCCGCGGGCACGGCATGCAGGCCCGGCAGGTGGTGCAGGGGACGGGCCGCAGCGCCCGGTAGGCGTCCCGCACGCGGCTGACGAGGACTTCCTCTCGTACGGATAAGAGCTCCGGCCCGTCCGCGATATCCGCGTATTCGTTCACCTCGTCCGGCGTGCGCAGGGTGACGGCGGCCGTCGCCACCGGGGACTGGTGCCAGGCCCAGCGGAGGGCGTACCCGGCCGCGGAGCGCTCGCCCCAGAGCTGCGCCACGCTTTCAGGGAGGTTGTTCAGCAGCCGGCCTTCCAGCAGCGGCTCGGCCGCCACCACCGCCAGTCCCGCTTCTGCCGCCGCGGCGATGAGCCCCTCCGCCCCCGGCAGGCGGTCGGCGTCCATGAAGCTGGCGTTGACCCGGCAGAAGGCCCATCCGCCGAACTCCCGCAGAACGGGCCGCAGGTAGAGCGCCTGGTCGTAGAACGAGAACCCGAGGTGTCTTGCCAGACCGTCCGCTTTTTTCAGCAGCCCCGCCTCCCGCAGGCGCGGCCAGGTGTTGCGGTCGAGCCCGGCGAAGTCCAGCCCGTCGAGGGCTTTTACCCCCAGCCAGCCGGCCCGCTCCCGGAGCCAGGCTTTCAGGTCGAACCCCGTATCGAAATGCCCCGGCGGGACGCTGACGGTGATAAAGACGTCCGTTCCGGCTTCCCGCACCGCCCGCCCGACGAGGCGGCAGACCTGCTCTTCATGCCGGCCGATTTCCAGATAGGTGATGCCCCGCGCCAGCGCCGCCCGGAGCACGGCCTCGACCGCTTCCGGCGGCACGTTGCCGAGCGCCAGCCCGAGCACGGACACCTCGCGTCCGGTGGTGCCGAAAGGACGATACTTGATGCGGACCTCCATGAAAACGGGGGCCGCGCCGGGCCCCCGTCACGTCGTTTGGTTTCTCCCGCTCACGGTTCGACAGGCTCACCGTGAGCGGCCGCGAATCCTACGCTTCCACCCACGGCGAGGCGTGCTCGCCGCTGAGGCAGATGACGAAGAACCCGTACGGCTTGTCCACCCATCGGGTGATGAGCGGCAGGTGCGGGAACCCGGCCGGGCAGATGGCGACGGTCGGCGTGTTGAAAACGTGCCGCTCGTAGTCCGGCCCCAAACCCAGCTCCAGCTCCGCGCCGAGGTAGTCCAGGTGGTCGGTATCGAGCCCCACGAAGCAGAGGATTTCCGCCTCCGGGTGGGTGTGGGCCTCGCCGCCGCGGTGCCACTTGCCGCACCGGGAGTAGAAGCCCCAGGTGAAGTTGACGTTGAAGCCTTCGAGGTCGTCCCCGTAGAGCCAGACAATCTGGTCGCCGTTGCCCGGCCCCACGCCGAACTCCGCCGGCCGCATGATGCCGTCCCGCCCGATGACGGAGGGCATCCGGCCGTTCGCCTGGCTCTCGTCCACGGTGGTAACCATCTTCTTGACGTACCTGGCGTACCTGTCGCCCGCCACGGCGGGCTTGAGGTCGGCGGCCTTGACGGCCTCCGCCCGGTACTCCGGCGCCAGGCCGATGCTGTAGTGGGCGATGGGCCGCTCCAGGCTCCGCACCTTGGCCGGGCCGTGGGGGACGCCCTTCGGGACGAGGACGACGGTCGGCTCGTTGAACACGTACTCCTCGCGCTCCTCACCGAGCTCGATGGAGACCTCCGCGCCGAGCTTGAGGATGCTCGAGGTGTCCGTCCCCTCGAAGACGAGCAGCTCGTCGTAGGGGTGGACGAGGGCGCCTTCCAGCGGGTGGAAGGTGGTGGGCCGGCTGACGAACCCGAAGGAGAAGTGGGCGTTGAACCCCTCGAGGTCCTTCGCCTCCATCCAGATGCGTTTTTCCGGGTAGAGGCCCGCCGGCGGGTCCTTGATAATCATGCTCTTGACGAGATTGGAAAATTCCTTTTCTCTGGCCATGACGTTCGTGCTCCCTTCCTTGGATGGCTTTTCCTTGACGAAAAAGGTATCTACGAGCAGGTAGACGACGGCCGGGAAACCGACCGCGCCGAGGTAGGTCAGGGCGATGTCCCAGCCGCTGAGCCCCACCCGTTTCGCCGCCAGCACGCCGATGGCGATGGAGGTGCTCACGATGGCGCTGATGATGAGCCAGACAACAAGCATGGTAGTCTCCTGTCCGGGACGCGGTCGCCCCTATCTTACACGAACGGTACCCCGCCCGCAACACGCGTGTTACGAGTCCGCGGAGTAGCGAGCCGTCTTCGGGTCCGAGTTCCGGAAATGGGCGATGCGGATGCGCTTCATCTTGCCTTTGTCGTCGAAATCGTAGAGCACCCAGTTGGTCATGATGGTGACGTTGCCCTTCTGCCACGTCCGGCCGGATTCCGGCGGCGGGTCCTTGAAGGTGTGGAACTCCGTGTAGAGCTCCGCGAAGAGCTGGCTCCCCTCGCTCCAGAAGGCGCCGAGCTCCAATATCTCCCGCGTGTGGGCGTGGAGCGCCCTATAGTTTTGCGCGAACTCCTCCGGGCCGTGGAGCGTCCGGGCCGGGGCGTAGGGCCCGTAGGCGTCGTCGAAGTACTCCACGGTGACGTCGTCGGTGAAGTAACCCTTGAGCTGGTCGTAGCGCCTGTGGTTGAAATGGCCGATGTAGTCGAGGTATTCCTGCCGGTTCATGCTTTGCCTCCCCGCTGAGAATTGCCACCATAGTGTACTCCCCCCCGGACGGGCGGTAAAGTGTTGACGCCCCCTCCCCGTTCCCCGTATGATACTCAGGAACGCGAGGTGGTTATGCCGGACTTCGTTCCCATTACGGATCTGCTGAGCCTGAAGGGCAAGGGGGCCATCGTCACCGGCGGGGCAGCCGGTCTCGGCCTGGCCATCGCCGCGCGCCTCGCCGAGGCCGGGGCCGCCGTGGTATTGGCCGATATTGACGAGACCGCCGCCGCTGCCTCCGCTGCCGACCTCGCCAGACAGGGCTACCAGGCCTTCGCCGCGCAGTGCGACGTCGCCGACGAGGCGAGCGTCAGGGCGATGGTGGCCGCGGCGGCGGAGAAGCCCGGCTCCATTGACGTCCTCGTCAACAACGCCGGCATCTACCCGAGGATGTTCCTCGAAGAGATGTCCGCCGCGGACTTCGAGAAGGTAACGTCCGTCAACCTCACCGGCACCTGGCTCTGCTCCAGGTACGCCGCGGCGTGGATGCGGGAGCACCACCGCCCCGGGGCCATCATCAACCTGGCCTCCATCGAGGCCCTCCACCCCTCGGCGGCGGGCATGACCGCCTACGATGCCTCCAAGGGCGGCGTGCTCATGCTGACGAAGAGCCTGGCCCGGGAGCTCGGCCCGCACGATATCCGCGTCAACGCCATCGCCCCCGGCGCCATCCTCACCCGCGCCCTCGCCACCAGCGTCGCGCCCGGCGAGGGTTCCCCGGACGACCTCCGGGCGCAGAAAAAGGAACTCAAGAATTTCATGGCCCGCATGGCCCTCGGCCGGCTGGGGGAGGCGGACGATATCGCCCGGGCGGCCCTCTTCCTGGCCTCGGAAATGGCTTCCTATATCACCGGCGAGATGGTCGTGGTGGACGGCGGCTACCTTATTTCCTGAGCGGGCCGAGGGATTGCCACGTCGCCCGCCTCAGCCGGGCTCCTCGCAATGACAAATAGAAACGCGATTAAACCCGGGTTGCGCCGTCAGGCTCGCCCCCGGTATACTGATTGACAAGGCACGGGCTCTCACATCTCGCTATGGCAACAGGAACAGCAAAATCCAGCGGGCTGCAAACGCTCGAGAAATTCCGCGAGGTCAACCGGACCTTCCCCGACACCGCCCAGATACGGGAGCGGAAACAGCGGGGGGGCAGGGTCTTCGGGTTTCTCTGCACCTACGTGCCGGAGGAAATCCTCCACGCCGCCGGCCTTTTGTCCGTCCGCATCACCGGCTACGACCGTGAGACGGACCTCGACGACGGCAACGCCTACCTCTACGTCAACAACTGCTCCTTCTCCCGCTCCTGCCTCCAGATGGGGCTCGCCGGGGAGTACGATTTCCTCGATGGCGTGGTGGGGGCTTCCACCTGCGACGGCGCCCGCCGCCTCTTCGACGTCTGGCGCACCTACATCGGCACCCCGTTCCACCACGTGCTGAGCGTGCCGCGGAAATACTCCGAGGAGGCCGTGCTCCTCTACCACCGCGAGGTCGTCCGCTTCCAGCAGCACCTCGAGGAGTTCCTCGAAACGGAGATCCCGGACGACGCCCTGCGCGCCTCCATCGAGCTCTACAACGAGTCCCGCCGCCTCCTCCACGCCCTCTACGAGTACCGCACGCGGGACCACCCGCCCGTCACCGGCGCCGAGGTCATGGAGGTCTCCAACGCCAGCTACCGCATGCCCAAGGAGCTCTTCAACGAGTGGCTCAAGGAGCTGCTCGAAGAGATAGAAGCCTCGAAGGTCGCGCACACCTACCGCGCCCGCCTCATGGTGGTCGGCTCCGTGCTCACCAACCCGGAGTTCATCGCTTCCATCGAGAACGAGGGCGGCCTCGTCGTCACCGACGAGCTCTGCACGAGCACCCGCTACTGGGGCGACCTCGTCTACCCGGAGAAATTCGACAGCCTTCAGGAGGCCCTCGCCCACCGCTACCTCAACAACTTCCCCTGCGCCCGCATGTACCCCTCGGACGAGCGGTTCAACCGTATCATCGAGTACGTGGAAAAATTCAGGGTGGACGGCGTCGTCAGCCAGATTATCCGCTACTGCGTCCCCTACGCGCATGATGTACCGCTATTGACCAAGCGGCTGGCGGCCATCGGCGTGCCGGTGCTCGGGCTGGACCTGGAGTACGGCACGTCGGGCTCCGGCCAGATCGCCACCCGCGTCCAGGCTTTTATCGAGATGATCGAGGGCCGCAAGAAATGACGACGACCTCCGGGAGCAAGATACAGGCCATTATCCGGGCCTGCCGTCTCATCAAGCGGATGACGGAAGCGGACCCCGCCGCCCGCCGCTCCCAGGTCATGTACTACGACATGCTCCTGGGGTACTTCGAGCGCCTCCAGAACGCCAGGCAGCACGGCGATTTCGTGGCGGCGCACACCGTCTTCTTCCCCTCCGAGCTCATCCACGCGATGGGCCTCGTCCCCATGCACACCGAGACCACCACCTGGATGACCTCCCTCTTCACCGGGGAGTGCGGCGATATCCTGGCCGCCGGCTCCGCCCTCGGCCTCGCGCAGGAGATCTGCACCCCGCACCGCGGCCTGGCCGGCGCCTTCGCCACCGGGGCCGTCCCCTGCCCGGACGTCATGCTGTGGTCCAACATGGTCTGCGATAACACCGCCAAGAGCGGCGAACTCATCATGGAGCTCTGCCACTGCCCCGGCTACTTCATTGACCGCCCCTTCCAGGCGAGCCCGGAGGAGAAAGCCTACCTCGTCAACGAGTACCGCGGCATGATCGCCTTCCTGGAAGAGCACTCCGGCAAGAAGCTCGACATGGACGTCCTCGCCGAGACGGTGGCCCGCATGGACCGCCAGATAGAGCTCACCCGCCGCGTCAACGAGCTCCGCAAGAACGTTCCCACGCCGTTCAGCCCGATGGGCTTCCTCGAGCTCGTCACCATTGACTACCTCTTCCCCGGCCAGCCGGAGGGCATCGCCTACCTGGAGACGCTCATCGGCGAGCTGGAAGCGAAAATCGCCGCCGGCGAGGGCGCCGTGCCCCGGGAGCGGTTCCGCTTGATGAGCCTCTTCATCCCGCCGATGTACTCGATGGCCTTCCTGGAGAAGATGTCCATCGAGTTCGGCGCGGTGTCCGTCATCGAGCCCTTCTTCACCTACTGGGGGGAGGGGAGGCTCGACCCGTCGAAACCTCTTGAAAGCGTGGCGGAGAAGTCCTACATGATACCCGAGGCCCGCATGTACGGCCCGATGGACGACCGCGCCCTCGGCAGCATCTCCACTGCGGTGGACGCCTACAAGATTGACGGCGCCATCTACTACGCGGACGTCGGCTGCCGCCACTCCTGCGCCACCATCAAGCTGTTCAAGGACACCCTGAACGACCTGGACGTGCCCGTCCTCACGCTCGACTGCGACGTGGTAGACCCCACCGTCACCAGCCAGGCGGAGCTGCGGGAAAAACTGGAGGGCTTCTTCGAGCTCCTCGAAGACAGGTAAGGAGAACCATCGCTCATCCTTCGACAGGCTCAGGACGAGCGGCAAGAGCCCATGAAAGCCGTCGGCATTGATATCGGCCACCTGACGACCAAGGCCGTCGTCACGGAGAGCGGCGCCGTGCTCGCCGCGGCCGTCGTCCCCTCCGCCGAGGAAGCGGAAAAGTCCGCCCGCGCCGCGTTGGACGAGGCGTGCCGGACCGCCGGCCTCTCCCTCGAAGGCGACGCCTTCATCGTCGCCACGGGCAACGAGGCCAAGGAGGTCGCTTTCAGCCACGGGCAAAAATCCCTCACCACCTGCCTCGCCCGCGGGGTGTCCCGGGATCTGCCGGCCGCCCGCCTCGTCATTGACATCGGCGCCGAGAGCAGCACCGTCGTCCGTATCAACGAACGCGGCCGGGTAACGGACTGGGCCAACCACGACAAGTGCGCCGCCGGTACCGGCCTCTTCCTCACCCAGATGGCCAAGCTCCTGGAAATGCCATTGGAAGAGATGGCGGCCGTCTCCATCGGGGCGGCCAGGGGGGCGGACATCACCCCTACCTGCGCTGTCTTCGCGGAGTCGGAGGTCATCTCCCACATCCACCGCGTGCCGCCGACGCCCCGGGACGAGATAGCCCTCGGCATCTTCGAGTCCGTCGTCTCCCGGCTCATGTCCATGGCCAAACGCGTCGGCGTGAGCCGCGAGGTGGCCGTCACCGGCGGCGTGGCCCTCAACAAGGGACTGGTCAGGGCGCTGGAGAAGGAGCTCGGCTTCCCGGTACTGGTGGGAGAGCGCCCGCAACTGACGGTGGCTTACGGGGCGGCGGTGCTGGCGCAGGAGAGCCTCGACAAGGGGATGGCGCCGTGATTTTCGCCGGGATAGACATCGGCTCCCGCGCCGCCAAGGCGGTCGTCATGAAGGACCGGGAAATCGCCGCGTCCGCCATCATGGACACCGGGGCGGAGAGCGTCCGCACCTCGGAAACATTACTCGACACCGTCCTCGCCGGCACCGGCATCGCCCGTGAAGACATCACCTACACCGTCGCCACCGGCTACGGGCGCGTGCTCGTGCCCTTCGCGCAGGAGAACGTCTCGGAGATAAGCGCCCACGCCCGGGGCATCAACTGGTACTTCCCCGGGGTCCGCACCATCCTCGACATGGGCGGGCAGGACTGCAAGGGCATCAACAGCGACGGCAACGGCAACGTCACCAACTTCGTCATGAACGACAAGTGCGCCGGCGGCACCGGCCGCTTCCTGGAGATGATAGCGGACGTGCTCGGCCTGAAGCTGGAAGACATCGGGGACGTCTCGCTGCGGTCGCAGAACCCCATCCCCTTCAACACCATCTGCGCCGTCTTCGCCAAGACGGAGGCGCTCAACTACTACCGCAAGGGCGTGCCCAAGGAGGACATCCTCGCCGGCCTCCACGAGGCCATCGCCACCCGCTCGCTCAATTTGCTCAAGCGCATCGCCATCGAGCCCCAGTTCGCCATCACCGGCGGCATCTCCAAGAACAGGGGCATGGTGGCCAAGCTAAAAGAAAAAGTCGGGCTGGAGCCCATGCTCGCCGACGACCCCCAGCTCTGCGGGGCGCTCGGCGCCGCCCTCTACGCCGAGGAGCGTTTTCACGGCGGGGCCGCCACCATCAAGAAAATCCAGTACGGTTACTCGGACGGCACCGGCGAGTACTTCATCACCATTGACACCGAGAAGTGCGACGGCTGCGGCGAGTGCGTCGAGGCCTGCCCGGCCGGCATCTTCATGCTGAGCGAGAACGGCGCCCGTCCCACGGCCATCGTCCGGGAGGAGCTGCGGAAGAAACTCTCCTTCGCCTGCCCCGGACAAGAAGCCTGCGCCGCCGGTAACGGGACGACCTGCCGAACCGTCTGTCCGAAAGACGCGCTCGACCACAGCTGGTAAGAAAAGGAGGCCGCCCATGGCCGTCATTGACGAACTGAGGAAAAGCATCGCCCGGGTGGCCCGCGTCCCGGAGGATTCCCTCAAGCCGGAGACGCCGCTGAAGGACATCAAGGCGGACTCGCTCCACTGGGTGCAGATAATCGTCAGCCTGGAAACCGTCTACGATATCGAGGTGGACATAGACAAGGACCGCATGGCGGCGCTGGCCACGGTGGCTGATTTTGCCGCCTACGTGGAGAAATTCATCAAGTAGCCCGCCTGAGGTGGGACTTGGCAACCGGCAGCGGCAGGACTATACTGCGGTTAGGACTCTCGTGAAGGGGGGTGGCCGTATGGCGTTTCGGTCCCGCATGGTCAACCACTACTTCGGCGCCGAGGACGAGCTTCGCCAGGTGAAAGAACGCCTCGCCGAGCTCGAGCAGAAGACCGCCAAGAAGAACGTCATCGTCCTGCGGAGCGTGCCCCGGACGGAGGTCAAGGAAGAGGTCCGCCGCATCCTCACCGAGGACGGCACCGTCCTCTACTCGGACATCATCCGGCGCACCAGGGTCTGCCCGGCCCTCGTCATGGACGTGTACGACGAGCTCGCCGCCGAACGCTGACCGCTAGCCCCGGCCCGCGTTCATCGGTCCGCTCCCGAAGGGCCGCACGTCCATCAGCAGGAACGGTTTTTCCAGCTTCGTCATCACGAGCGGGTTGTGGGCCAGACCCTTCGGCACCACCACCGCCGTCGGCTCCGTGATGGTGTGGCGCTCCATCTCCTTGCCGAGACAGATCTCCGCCTCCCCGTTGAGCTTCGATACGTCGTCCAGGTCCGTCCCCAGGAAGAACAGAATCTCCGGCTGGGCATGGGCGTGGGGCCTGTCCGGGTCCGGCCCGAAGCGGTAGGGCACCTTCTTGATGCTCTCCAGCATGATGAGGAACTCGAAGCCCACGTCGTTGCCGCGGATGAAGGTCAGGCTGCCGCCGGAATCGTCCCGGTTGCTCGGGCCGTAGCTCCACGGCCCCTTGCGCTGGAAGGCCATGGGGATGACGTGCTTGCGGAGCCCGCCCATGAAGCTGCCGTAGGGCGCCTTGTCGAGCGTCTCCTTGCTGATGTCGTACGCCTTCTCGCGGTAGGCCGATGACGCGGACACCGTCACGCCGACGAACCGCCTGTTCATGCGCTGGATTTCCGCCGGGAAGTGCGGCATCCCCTTCGGTATCGCCACCGCCGTGGAAGAGGTTATCATGAACCGCTCCGCCGTCTCGCTGAGGCGGAACTCAATCTCCGCCCCGAGCTCGCCCATGTCGGCGGCGTCGGCGCCGTAGAAGAGCATCACCTGGTCGAAATCGTGGGTGTGGGCCACCGGGCTCTCCGCCGCCAGCGGCCCGGCCGCCTCGTAGACGCCGTACTGGATGCGGGTGTCAATGTCCCACGGGCTCAAATCAATGGTGGTCACCTGCCGGTAGTAGCCGGGGCCGTCGTTGCTGAAGGTCAGCTTGTGGAGGTAGTTTGCGTAGCTGGATGGCATGGCGAAATCTCCTTCGGACGGAACATTGGTAGCATCGTAAGGGAACGGGCGGGGTTTGTCAAAACGGGGTTCAGGCCGTTACCTGCTCCACCTTGAGCAGGTTGGTCGTCCCCGCCTCGCCGATGGGTATCCCCGCGGAGATGATGATGTTGTCCCCCGGTCTGGCCAGGCCCAGGTCGCGGGCCCTGGCCGCCGCGAAGGTGAAGACATCGCCGAGCCGGTCCGGCGCGCCGGTGACCGTCTCCGGCCGCACGCCCCAGTAGAGGAGCAGCCGCCGCAGCACCCGCGGGTCCGGCGTCAGGGCCAGCACCGGGACGCTCGGGCGGTACCGGGCGATGCGCCGCGCCGTGCTGCCGGACTGGGTGAAGGCCACGATGCAGGCCGCGTTGAGGCTGTAGGCCGTCTGGCAGGCGTTGAAGCTGATGACCTCGTCGGTCTCGGCGCAGAGCCACTGGCGGCGCTCGGCCAGCAGCTCGTCGTAGCGGAGCTTCTTCTCGGCCGCCCGGGCGATGCGGGCCATCGTCCGCACCGCGTCCACCGGGTACTTGCCGATGGAGGTCTCCCCGGACAGCATGATGGCGTCCGTGCCGTCGAAGATGGCGTTGGCCACGTCCGTCGCCTCGGCGCGGGTGGGCCGGGCCTCGTTGATCATGGACTCGAGCATCTCGGTGGCGGTGATGACCGGCTTGCCGACCCGGTTGCAGGCCCGGATGAGGTCCTTCTGGATGAGCGGCACGCGTTCCAGCGGCAGCTCCACGCCCAGGTCGCCCCGGGCCACCATGACGCCGTCCACCGCGTCCAGTATCCTGGCGAAATTCTCCAGCGCCTCGGCGCGCTCTATCTTGGCGACGACGGGGACGCTCGTGCCGAGCTCCTTCAAAACCGCCCGCACGCCGGCGATGTCCTCGGCCGTCGTCACGAAGGAGAGCGCCAGGTAGTCCGGCTGCTGCGTCACCGCGAAGGCCAGGCACTCCCGCAGCCGCTCCGTCATGAAGGGCACGGAGATTTTCATGCCGGGCACGACGAGCCCCCGCCCCTGAATGAGCACCCCGCCCACGGTGACCCGGCAGACGATGCTGCCCCCTTCGATGGCGCGCACCCGGAGCAAGATGGTGCCGTCGTCGAGGATGACGGTATCGTGGGGGCGGACACTCTTGTCCAGGCTCGGCAGGGTCACCGGCAGCGTGTTCTTATCGCCGGTGACGTCATCGCCGGTGAGCCGCACCGTCTGGCCGCGCCGCAGCGTCACCTGCCCGCCTTCCAGCTTTCCGATGCGGTACTTGGGGCCCGGCAAGTCAATGAGGACGGCCACCGGCTTGCCGGCCGCCGCGGCGGCCTCGCGCACCCGGCTGATGTACGTCTCGTGTTCGGAAAAGGTGCCGTGGGAGAGGTTGAGCCGGGCGACGTTCATGCCGGCCCGCACCATGCGCCCGAGCACCGTCGTTTTGGCGGTCGCCGGGCCTATGGTGGCGATGATTTTGGCCCTCGGCTGATAGGTTCTCGCTCGGGGCATCGCGCACCTCCCGGCTTAGTAGGCTGGCTCTTCGTGTATGTTGCGCTCTTTGATGAAGAAAAGCAAGGGCAGCGTGAGGAGCGACAGGGCCGCCCAGAACAGGATGGGAGCGCCATCGCTGATGGAACTCAGGCTATTGCCGATGGGCGGCGAGAGGAAGGCCCCCACCATGCCGAGGGTGTTCGTCAGGCCGATGGCCGTCCCGGCGTACTTGCCGCCGACGCCCTTCATCTCGAAGAGCATGGTGTTGCTGAGGGCGGTGGCGCCGGCCCGCAGCAGCCCGCCGACGACGATGAGCAGCCACAGGGCGCTGCCGCTGACGAAGGGCACCGCCGCCATGCTGACCCCCACCACCGCCGCGGCGATGCCGATGACCGCCTTCCGCGAGCCTATCTTATTGGAGTACCAGACCATCGGCATGACGCCGAGGATGCCGATGCCGCTGAGCAGGGTCATGGCGCCGCCGGCCGCCGCCGTTGACCAGTGGAGGGAGTCCTCCAGGTAGAGCGTCAGGTAGCCGCCGAAGCCCATGTTGGCGCCCCAGTAGCTCGTCAGGGTAAGGCCGAGGATCCAGACGTTCTTGATGCGCAGCACGTGGGAGAGCGCCTGTTTGAACGGCACCGTCTCCGTTTCGCCGGTCTCGTAAGCCCGGATGGGCCTGTGCGGCTCGCGGCCGGTGAACCACCACGCCAGCCCGAGCAGAAGGGGCGGGGCCGCGAAGAGGAAGAGCACGCCCCGCCAGCCGCCCAGGAAGGGGGCCAGCACCGTGGCGCTCGACATCGTGGCGAAGACGGCCCCGACCGACCACGCCACGTTGAGCAGGCCGTTGGCATTGGCGAGCTGCTTGCCGTCGAACCAGACCGCCGTTACCTTGGGCACCACGCTCGGCGTGATGGCCGCCATGATGCCGAAGAGGAACATGAAGACGGACATGGTGATGAAGTCAACGGAAAAGCCGCGCAGCGCCCCGAATATCCCGGCGAAGATACAGACGATGGTCAGCGTCCGCTTGAGGCCGAAGCGGTCCACCAGCAGCCCGCCCGGCAGCCCGATGAACACCCCGGCGAGCGGGTCCATGCCCCAGACCGTGCCTATCTGCACCAGGCTCAGATGGAGGTCCCTGGCGATGGCGGGGAAGAGCACCGGCATGGACAGCCGCTCCGCCCCGGCGATGGCGCCGTAGGTGAGCGTGGCCAGCAGCAGCGCGTACCAGCGGTAGCGGGAGTCCTCTTTGAACATAGCGGGCCTACTCTGTCCAATCAAAAAAGGGGCAGGTGCCGATGGCGCATCTGCTCCTTCAAAAGGTTACCTCAATAGTACCAGTTTCCGGCCCGCTACGCCAACTTGAGCATTGCCGCCTCTTCCCCCATAATGGGGAGAGCACCCGCAAGGAAGGTCCCATGAAAGCAGAGATCATCACCAGCGGCTCCGAGCTCCTCCTCGGGGAGATAGCTGATACCAATACTTCGTTCCTGGCCAGGCAGCTCGCGGCGCTCGGCATTGACCTCCACTTCTCCTCCGTCGTCGGGGACAACTTCGAGCGCTACTCGAGCGTCCTCCGCCGGGCCTGGGAGCGGGCGGACCTCATCATCACCACCGGCGGCCTCGGCCCGACCAAGGGGGACATCACCCGCGAGGTGACCGCCGCCCTCGTCGGCGAGGAGATGACCGTCCGGCCGGAGTTGCGGCAGACGCTGACCCGGTTTTTCACCCGGCGCAACATCGAGATGCCGGACAACAACCTGAAGCAGGCCACCCTCATTCCCTCCGCCACGGCGCTGCCCAACCGGGCCGGCACGGCGCCCGGCTGGTGGGTGGAGAAGGAGGGCCGCATCATCGTCCTCATGCCCGGCCCGCCCATCGAGTGCCAGGACATGTGGTTCCAGCAGGTGCTGCCGCGGCTGGAGAAAAAGAGCGGCGCCGTCATCCTGTCCCACACGCTCAAGACCTTCGGCATGTCCGAGGGCCTCGTGGACGAGCTGATGACCCCCTTCCTCTCCGGCAGCAACCCCACCCTCGGCATCTACGCCAAGGCGGACGGCATCCACCTCCGCATCACCGCCAAGGCGCCCACCCGGGAAGAGGCCGCCAGACTGGCGGCGGCGCGGGAGGAGGAGATCCGCGGCGTCATCGGCCAGAACGTCTGGGGCGCCGACGACGACACCATGGAAAGCTCCATCGGGCGGCGGCTGGTGGCAACGGGCCGCACGCTGGCCGTCGCCGAGACGTTCACGGGAGGCCAGCTCACGCAGCTCTTCGCCGAAGCGCCGGACAGCGTCCGCTTCTTCAAGGGCGGCCTCGTCTTACCGGCGGACGCCGCCGGGGCCGGGGAGGCGCGTTCCAGGGAACTGGCCGAGCGGGCCCGCGATTTCTACGGGGCGGACCTGGCGCTGGCGATTGACGGCTACTGCGTCCCGGAGGGCGACGGCATGAAGACCGCCTCGTTCCTCACCATCGCCGCGGCGGAAGGCACGGAGACCCGCACGCCGGACTTCCCCGGCCGCCCGCAGCAGTACATCCGCCGCACCCTCAGCTTCGCCCTCTCACACCTGATGAACAAGCTCGGGACTTAGTAGACGCCGTACTCGGTAGCGCAGTCAATCATGGCCCGCAGGTTCTCCGGCTTGACCTCGTCGGTGGAGCTGCGGGGGGCCAGGATAAAGCCGCCGCCGGGCGCGCAGGCATCAATGAGCCGCTTGCAGTGGTCCTTGACCTGCTCGACGGTGCCCACCTGGAGCAGCGAGGACGGCACGTTCCCCTCGATACAGACGTGGCCCCCGAGTATCCGCTTGGCCTTGAAGATATCCGTCGTGTCCAGCTTGGCGCAGAGGCTGCCCTTCGGGAACTCCAGCAGATATTCGAGCCGCGAGGTGAAGTTGCCCTCGAAGAAGATGCACGGCGTGAGCCCCCGCTCGATGAGGGCGTGGACGAGCTTCCTGAAGGTGGGCCAGTAGAACTTGTCGAAGTGCCTGGTGGACATGAAGTCGTCGGAGCCGCGCGTGTTGGTCATAAAGATGCGGGTGTAGCCGTTCTCGCTCGGGAACGGGTCCGGCCGCCGGAGCTCAATCTCCAGGATTTTCTCGCAGGCGGCGATGAGCTTGTCCGGCTGCCGGAAGATGTCCTGCATAACGCCCTCCATGCCGCGGATGGAGTGGGACATCAGGTCGTAGGGCGGCATCCATGCGCCCTGGAAGTACTGGGGAAAGCCGTGCCCTTCGACCATTTTATTGAACTTCTCGATCCGGTCCCGCCACTTCTCCCGCTCCCGCCCGGTCTCCATCAACGTCTGAACCGCCAGGGCCACGTCATCCTGGGCGAGGGCCGCCGCGATGGCGTTCGCCCCCATGAAGCCGTGCAGCTCGCTCAGGCGGGGGAACTTCGCCAGCCCGGCCAGCTTCGGCGCCACCCGCGAGGTATGGACGCGGAACAGGTAATCGGACGGGTCTTCCAGGAAGGCGTCGTACTCGTCCGCCCGCATGTTCTCTATCTCCATGGACTGGTGGCCGTGGTTGGGGTCCGTGTTGAAGCCCGGCCAGCGGCTCTGCTGCGGCTGGAGGATTTCCAGCGCCGTGCCCGGCTGAAACCCCTGCACGAATATCATGTCCGCCGGGTAGTCCGGTATGGTCGTATCGTAGGCGTCGTACCACGCGTCGAAATCATAGAACGCCGCCGAGCAGGGTATACCGGCCACCCGGGCCGGGAAGTAGCCGATGGGCGTGTCCACCGGCACCCGGTCGTTCGGCTTGAACCGGATGGCGTTCATGATGCGTTCCTCGCGTTCTTTCCGGAGCTGCCTGGCATCGGTCGTCATGGGCAATGAACCTCACAGATGGTGAATTTTACGGTCCCGGCTCGCCGCGGAGCCTGCGCAGCACGCCGCGCAGGCTCCGCCAGAGCTGGTTGGCGCCCTGCACCCGCTCCCCGGCCAGTTGCCGGTCGCCGTAGCGCGCTTCCGAGTAGGCCGGGTTGATGCCTTCGAGCGGCGCGGCGCTGTCCGGTACCAGCCGCCCCAGGCGCCGCGCGTACTCCTCCACCGTTTCCCCGGGGCGCCGCGGCAGCCCGGAGCGGGCCGATTCCCACAGCAGCCGCCGGTAAATTTCCCGCACGTCGAGCGTCCCGGCGGTATCATCAAACGTGCGCGGCCGCGGCCGCCGCTTGGGGGCAAAACGGTTCCGCAGGTGGCCGAAGAGGTCTTTCAAATCGTCGCGGAGGCCCGCCCAGCTGAAGAGGGACTCGTTGATTTCTTCGATGTCCTCCGCGTTCCGCCGCCGCCGGGAGCGCGTCACCGCCCGGGCGATGAAGAACACCACCAGCCCGAGGATGATCACGAGGACGCCCCACTTGAGCGCGGCGAGAATCTCCGGCGGCCAGGCCTTGGTGTCAACGTTCTGGAACAACGGCGTCTGGTTGGCGCTCGACGCCTGCTCCACGCCCGAGAGGTTCCCCCGGATGAGGTTGATGAACCACCGCAGCACCCACAGCACCGCCTCCATGACGTAGCCGAGGGGTATCAAAATGTACTCGGCGGCGGTACTGAGGGCGTGGCCCACCGTGTGGGCGATGCGGCCGACCGAATCGAAGAACTCCGGCGAGAATATCGCCCCCACGCCGAAGCCGACGAGCACCATGCCGCCGACCACCGCCAGCATGATGGGCAGCCAGCGCCGCACGGAGGTGAGGGCCGCTTCCTCCTTCGGCATCGTCCGGCGTATCGCGTAGAGGTGGCAGACGGCGATGGCCAGCAGGCCGAAGAAGAAGAAGGCGATGACGTACATCGCCACGTCCTGCCCCGGCGCGCTGAACCGCTCGTTGTAGCCGCTGACCTGCCAGAGGATGAGCAGCACGATGAGCGCCGCGAGGCCCATGATGAAGAGCCGGTACACGTCCCGGAAATAGGTGGTCGTCCGCCCCAGCGTGATGCCCCGCCACCAGAGGTAAACGATCGCCGGCCCCGCCAGCACGATGGTGCTGGGGTGCTGGAAGGTCTGGTCGAGCAAACCGTGGAGATAGACGAACCAGCCCGTCCCGGCGGGCGGCGGGTAGGCCAGCCGCAACACGATGAAGAACGCCGCCACGCCCAGCCCGACGACCGCCGTCCGGACCGCCGCCAGCGGCCACTCCTCGTGGCGGCTGACGAGCTTCGTCAGGGCGAGCGCCGCCGCCAGCACCACGATGACGGCCGCCAGGCTCAGCGGCTGGCGCGGCTCGGCGTACATCGGCCAGCTCCCCAGCCAGTAGAGCCAGGGGAAGACCCAGAAGGCCTCCATGAGCACGACCGCCAGCGGGTAGAGCACGGTGGCCAGCCAGTCTATTTTATTGCTTTTTTCCATCACTTCCGCTCGCCGTGCTGCCGGCTTCCTTGAGGCCGATTTTCTCCACCACGTTCCAGGCGGCCTCATCGGTGACGTGGTAGGCGCGCAGCGTCCGGCTGACGTCCGGCGGCGGGCCGCCCACCTTCACCAGCGCGGCGCTCCGGCCCAGGCGCTGCATATCGAGCAGCGTCGCCAGCAGCTCCGGCCGGGGGACCGCCGTCACCGCCACGATGGTGCTGCCGTAGGGCAGGGCCGCCGCCTCCTGGCGGATGTAGTTCTCCAGCTTGATGTTGTCCACCTGGTGGACCTGGGCCAGCGTCTCCAGGATGCGCTCCAGCTGCTCCGGATGCTGGCTGTGGGGCACCCGCGCCAGGCCCCTGGAGAACCGGGTTATCTGGTTGACGTAGAGCCCCACCCGGAACCCGGCTTCGAGGGCCCCCTGCGCGATGCTCGCCGCCGTGATGATGGCCAGCTCCTGGAGCTGCTGCACGCTGCCCCAGAAGGGCGCGTCGAGCGTCCGCACGTCGAGGAACATGCTGATGTCCACCGTCGTCGTCGGCTCGAAGAGCTTCGTCTGTAATTTCCCCAGCCGGGCCGTGCTCTTCCAGTGGATACGTTTCAGGCTGTCGCCCGGGTGGTAGTCCCGCACCCCGGCGGTCAGCACCGGGTCCTGGAAGAGGTGCTGCTTGAGGCGGATGTCCCCGAAGAACTGGTGCGAGGGGATGCCGAGCTCCTCGAGCGGCACGAGCCGCGGGTAGACGAGCAGCGTGTCCATCGTCTCTATCATCATGGTGCGCCGGAAGAACCCGAAGAGGTCGCCGGAGTGGAGGCGGGTCGGCCCGAAGAGGAACGCCCCCCGCCGGTCGCACTTCAGCGGGAAGCGCCGGATGACACGGTGGTACATATTGATGGGCAGCATGTTGCTGAGGACGACCCGGTCGTCGGCGGCCTGCTGGGCCTTGCCCTTGAGCAGGGTCACCTGCTCCGGCAGCTCGTCCTCGATGTGGAGCCAGGGCAGCGGCAGCGGCTTGCGGTTGGCGATTTCGATCTCGAAGACGGTCTCGTCCCCGAAGAACACCCGGTTGGCCGTCAGCCGACGCTTGTACTCCACCCGGCTCAGGCAGTAGCGGTTCCACAGCCGCGAGACGCCCCCGGCCAGCAGGAACAGCAGTGAAATGAGCGCCAGGGGGACCTGGTGCAGCGCCAGGGAGATGACAAGGATGAGGGCTGCCAGCAGCAGCCAGCTATCGCTCCGCATGGCCTAGCTTTCCCCGGCTGCTTCCTCCGCCTCCACCGGCACGAAGACCTTGGCCATGATTTCCTGTAACGTTTCCTCGGCGCGCCGGCCGCGCAGCCGGCTCTCGGCCCGGGGGATGAGGCGGTGGACGAGCACCGGCGTGGCGAGGTGCTTGATATCGTCCGGGGTGGCGTAGTCCCGTCCCCGCACGGCGGCCAGGGCCTGGGCGGCGTTGTAGAGGGCCAGCATGGCGCGGGGGCTCGCGCCGAGCTCGAGGGCCTCGTGTTCGCGGGTAGCGTGGATGAGCCGCACGATGTAGTCCTCCACGTCCCCGGTCAGGTGCACCTCGCGCACGGCTTGCTGCATTTCGAGCAGCTCCTCGGCGGTGATGACCGGCTGGAGCTCGTCGAGCGGGTCCTCGGTGCGGAACCGGGCCAGGATCTGCTTGTCCTCCGCGACGCTCGGGTAGCCCATCGTTATCTTGACGAGGAAGCGGTCGAGCTGCGCCTCCGGCAGCGGGAAGGTGCCTTCCAGCTCGATGGGGTTCTGCGTCGCCATGACGAGGAACGGGCGGGGTAGCGGGCGCGTCTCGCCCTCGGTCGTCACCTGCCGCTCCTGCATCGCCTCCAAGAGCGCGCTCTGCGTGCGCGGCGTGGCGCGGTTGATTTCGTCCGCCAGCACCACCTGCGCGATGACCGGACCGGGCCGGAACTCGAAATCGGACGTCCGCTGATTGAAGATGTAGGTGCCGGTGATGTCCGCCGGCAGCAGGTCCGGGGTGCACTGGATGCGCCGGAAGGAGCAGCCGAGCGACTTCGCCAGGGACTTGGCCAGCACCGTCTTGCCGAGCCCCGGCACGTCCTCCAGCAGAATGTGGCCTTCGCACAGCAGCGCGATGGCCGCGAGCTCCACCACCTCGTCCTTCCCTACGATGACGCGGGCCACGTTTTCTATCACCTTGGCCACGGTTGACTGTATCCTGAGGACGTTGCTCTCTGCCATGCTTACCCCGCCGGTTCTGAAAAATCCAACCCATTATACCAGCTTGGTTTGACCGGTGCGAATTGGCGGAGGGGTCGTGACGTTTGTCCTTGAACGTACCTGAACCGCTGTGGCAGAATGGAAGTATCGGGAGGTATCCCCATGAGTAACGAAATCGTCATCATGGTCGGCGGCGAGGCCGGCCAGGGCGTGCAGTCCGTCGGGGCCATCCTCGCCGGTTCGCTGGCTGCCGCCGGGCTCTCCGTCTTCGCCGACCAGGACTACGAGAGCCGCGTGCGCGGCGGCCACAACTTCTTCCGCATCCGGGCCGCCACGGCGGACGTCCGCGCCGTCAACGAGAAGCTGGACATCCTCGTGGCCCTCAACCGGGAGACCATCGAGCTCCACCGCCGCGAGCTGGCCCCCACCGGCATCGTCATCTACGACGCCCAGACCGTCGGCGAGACGCTCAGCGGCAAACGCTTCGTGAACGTGCCCCTCGCCAAGCTCGCCACCGAGACCGCCGGCAACAAGCTCATGGAGAACACCGTGGCCGTCGGCGCCGTGCTCGGCGCCGGTTCGTTCGACCTTGATATCCTCGGCTCCACCCTGCAAAAGGAGTTCGGCCGCCACGGCGCCAAGACCGTCAGGGAGAACCGGGGCGCCGCCAGGGCCGGCTATGATTATATCCACAACCTGGGCGTGTCGGTCGCGTTCCCGGCCGGCCGCAAGAAAGCGGGTGGTGCACGGCAGATGCTCATCAACGGCAACGATGCCGTGGCCCTCGGCGCCCTTGCCGCCGGCTGCCGCTTCGTCTCCGGCTACCCCATGACCCCGGCCAGCTCCGTCATGGAGTTCATCGCCAACCAAGGCCGGGCCCTCGGCGCCGTGGCCGTCCACGTGGAGGACGAGATCGCCGGCATGAACATGGCCGTCGGGGCCGGCTTCACCGGGGCGCGCGCCATGGTGGCCACCTCCGGCGGCGGCTTCGCCCTCATGGTGGAGGCGCTGGCGCTGGCCGGCATGACGGAGACGCCGGTCGTCATCTTCCTGGCCCAGCGGCCCGGCCCGGCCACCGGCCTGCCCACCCGTACCGAGCAGGGCGAGCTCTGGTTCGCCCTCCACGCCGGCCACGGCGAGTTTCCCCGCGCTATTCTGACCCCTTCGACGCCCGACGAGGCCTTCGAGGCCGCCGTCACCGCCTTCAACCTGGCGGAGAAGTACCAGACCCCCGTCTTCATCCTCTCGGACCACCACCTGGCCACCTCCTTCACCACCATCGCCCGGCCGGACCTGAGCAAGGTCGTCATTGACCGCGGCGAGATGCTCTCCGAGGCCGAGATACGGACCTGCAAGGACTACCTGCGCCACGCCATCACCCGCTCCGGCATCTCCAAGCGGGCCCTCCCCGGCCGGGGCCCCGCCCTCGTGGTGACGGACTCCGACGAGCACGACGAGTACGGCCACATGATAGAGGACGCCGCCACCCGCAACCGCCAGGTGGAGAAGCGGCAGCGCAAGAACCGCGGCCTCGCCCGCGAGGTGCTGCGGCCGGTCGCCCGCCGCACGGAGGGCGCGATACTCACCCTCATCGGCTGGGGCAGCACCGGAGGCGCCATCCGCGAGGCCGCCGCCCTTTTGAAGGACGAGGGCATCCCGGCGGACACCCTCCAGCTCCGCCAGGTCTGGCCGTTCCCCTCGGCCCAGGTGACCGCCGCCGTGGCGAAGACCGGCAAGGCCATCGTGGTGGAGAACAACCCCTCCGGCCAGCTCGCCCGCCTCATGCGGCGGGAGACCGGCCTCGTCGCGGACGCCAAAATCCTGAAGTATGACGGCCGCCCCTTCACGCCGGAGGGCATCGCCCGGCGCGTGCGCAAGGAGGTTTCGACATGGTAACGCTGCAGGACTACGCCTCGAACGTCCCCATCGCCTGGTGTCCCGGCTGCGGCAACTTCGGCATTTTGAAAGCCGTCAACGAGGCCCTCGTGGCTCTCGGGCTGGCGCCGCGGGACGTCCTCTTCGTCTCCGGCATCGGCCAGGGGCCCAAGCTGCCCCACTATACCCGCGGCAACGTCTTCAACGGCCTCCACGGCCGCTCCCTGCCCGCCGCCCAGGGGGCCAAGCTGGTGAACCACAAGCTGACCGTCATCGGCATTGACGGCGACGGCGGGGCCTACGGCGAGGGCGGCAACCACCTCCTGGCCGCCATGCGCCGCAACGTGGACCTGACCTACCTGGCCACCAACAACCAGATTTACGGCCTCACCAAGGGGCAGGCCTCCCCGACGAGCGACCTCGGCACCGTCACCAAGACGACGCCCCTCGGCTCCGGCGAGCCCTTCCGCCCGCTGGCCGTAGCGCTCGCCTCGGACGTCACCTTCCTGGCCCGCGGCTTCGCCGGGGACGTCCCCCAACTCACCGACCTCATCCGGGCCGGCATCAGCCACCACGGCTTCGCCCTCGTTGATATCCTCCAGCCCTGCGTGTCTTTCAACCACGTCAACACCTACCAGTGGTACCGCGAACGCGTCTACAAGGTGGAGGACGAGGGCCACGACCCGTCCGACTGGACCGCCGCCATGACCAAGGCGATGGAGTGGGGCGACCGCATCCCCACCGGCATCATCTACCGGAAGGAGCGCCCCGTCTACGAAGACAGGCTCCCCCAGCTGGCCAGGCAGGCGGTCGTGCGGCAGAAGCTGGACCCGAAGCAGGCGGCGCCCCTCCTCGACGCGTTCCAGGCGGGTTGACAAAGTCCGCGCCGCGTCAGGATAATGGCCTAACCCTGCGAGGAAGGTAAGTGATGAAAGCTCTCCGCTGGCACGGACGGCGCGACCTGCGGCTCGACGACGTCCCGGAGCCGTCTCCCGGCCCCGGCGAACTCAAGATACGGGTGACGCTGGCCGGTATATGCGGCACCGACCTCAAGGAGTACAGCGACGGCCCGGTGCTGGTGGACGCCGCCAGGGCTCCCCTCACCCTCGGGCACGAGTTCTGCGGCACCGTCGCCGCCGTCGGCCCGGGGGTCAAAGGCTTCACCCCCGGCGACCGCGTCTCCGGGGTGGGCTACCGCTACTGCGGGACGTGCCACTACTGCAAACTGGGCCGCGTCAATCTCTGCGTCGAGGCGGGCTTCAACGGCCTCACCGCGGACGGCTGCCTGGCGGGCTACTACGTGGCACCCGCCTACGCCTGCTACGTCGTCCCCGATGCCATCCCGGACGAGCTGGCCGCCCTCGTCGAGCCCCTGGCCGTGGGCCTCCACGCCGTCCGGCAGGCGAAGGTTGCTCCCGGCGCCTCGGTGGCGGTGGTGGGGGACGGGGCCATCGGCCTGTCCGCGCTGTTGGCGGCGAAGGGGGCGGGGGCGAAGGGCGTCTATCTCGTCGCCAAGCACCGGGGCCGGGCGCGCCTCGCCGAGCGGCTCGGCACCGACGCCGTGCTCTGCCTGGAGGACGGCGACCCCGTCCCGAAGGTACGGGCGCTGACGGACGGCCTCGGCGCGGACGCGGCGGTGGAGTGCGTCGGCTACCCGGACACCCCGCAGCTGGCCGTCAATCTGGCCCGGCCCGGCGGCATGATTTCCGTCGCCGGCGTCTTCGAACAAACGGGCACGCTCGATTACCGCACCATCACCTTCTCCGAAAAAACCATCGTGGGCAGCTCTATCTACGTGGACGAGGGGAAAGAGGTCATCGAACTGCTCGCCGCCGGCCGCCTCGACGCCGCGCCGCTCGTCTCCACCATCGTCCCGCTGGAGCGGGCCGTCGAGGAGGGGTTCGAGGGGCTGCTCAAGGACAAGGAAAACCTCGTAAAAGTGCTGGTGCGGGTTTCCGGCACGCCGGTCGGCTTCTGATTTACCCGAAATACTGGATATCCGCGCTCGGGTAGACCGCCGCCCGCGTGCCCGGGCCGTGCCGCCCGGCGAGCATCCGTACCACCTCGTCCCAGTCGTTCACGAGGAATACGTTGCCGGTGTCCGCCAGGTAGTACCGGCTCGCCAGCTCCGGGTACTCGCTGAAGACGATGAGCCGCGCCACGTTTTCCGGCGCCGTCATGACGAGCTGGAGCTTGCCGCCGATGTCGTTCCCCCACGGCCCCATCAGGTAGTGGGTCATCTGCCCGTCCGGCGCGTTGGCGATGAGCACCACGTCCCCGCCGGACGATTTCACCGAGGGAAACGCCACCATGAGGCCGGAGACCGCCTCGTTGGCCTTGGCGAAGGTGTTGGCGATGACGACGTCCTGCTCCCGCGCCGCCGGGGTCAGGTAGTGCTTCCGGGCCTCGGCCAGGGCAGCGGCGTAGCAGGGCCCCGGCGCCCCGGCGAAGAGCTTGACCGTCTCGCCGCGGGCGTTGACGACGGCATCAATCTTCATGTCCAGCCCCACGATGGCCGCCGCCTCGTCCACGTCCCGCCGCCGGGGGTTGTCCGCCAGCGCGCCCATGCCGCTCACCGTCGAGGTGCCGGCCTGCCGCGGCGCGTGGAGGGCCACCACCGTCTCGTAGGCGGCCACGCCCGGCAGGACTATCTTGTTCCCGCCGCCGAACCCGGCCATGATGTGCGGCACGATGGAGCCGATGCCTATCTTGAGGTCGCAGGCCATGACCTCGGCGTTCATTACGAGGGGCGTACCGCTGCTCGTCGTTCCCACCGGCACGCAGTTATCGAACGGCGAGTGGTTGTAGACCGGGAACCGCGCCAGGACGTCGCTGCCCAGTTTCTTCTCGAAGTCGGTCCGGTTCATCGCTCCGTGGCAGCCGTTGGCGCAGACGAAGCGGATCTGACCGTCCCGGAGGCCCGCCGCCGCCAGCTCCGCCAGCACGTGCGGGACGATTTCGGCGACCCGCGTCACCCGGGCCAGGTCGTCGAACAGGATGACGGCCTGCTTTTTCCCCCGGGCGTACTCCCGCAGCGGCGCCATGCCGATGGGCCCGCGCACGGCCCGCCGCAGGGCGGCGTCGGACAGGCGGGGGCGGTCGTGCCCGGCCATCGGGCAGGTCCGGACGTCCCAGTCGTCCGGCAGCTCGAAGTCCCGGTCCTCCCGTCCGTGCCAGGCCAGCTGCGGCAGGGTTATCTTCATGGCAGGCTCCTTCTCCCCGGGGGAAACGCCCGGCTGCTCCGGCGCCGGGTCATGCCGCCATTGTACCATGCCCCGGCGCCCGCCTCATGCTCAAACAGGGGCGGATTTTTACGGAACTTTTATATCCGCGCGCGCGGCGTTCACCCGTTGTTTACCCTGCGGGTGGTACGATTGGGCCATATTACGTGGGAAAAACGGGGGCGGACGGCGCCCCCGGCGGCATCAGATGAAAGCAACGAAACAGGCAGTCATGGACCTCGCCGCCCCGGCCGTCGCCGGGGAGAGCGCGGACCTTTTCCGCGCCCTGGCGGAGAACTCCAGCGACATGATACTGCACGTCAGCCTCGCGCCGACGCAGCACCTCGTCTACGTCAACCCCGCCTGCTACCCGATTACCGGCTTCACGCAGGAGGAGTTTTACGCCCATCCCGGCGTCCCCGGCATCGAACCGGACGGCAGCGACCGCTACCGGGAGTTCCAGGCCCTCTCCGACCCGGACAATCCCTGGGGCACCACGCCGGTGGAGTTCTGCTGGACCCACAAGAACGGCTCCGACGTCTGGATCGAGCAGACCAAGACGGTCATCCGCGATGCCGACGGCCGCGCCACGGACGTGGTCTTCATCAGCCGCGACATCACCGGCCGCAAGGCCACCCAGAAGGCCCTCCGCGAGTCCGAGGAGCGCCTGACCACCGCCTTCAACGCCAGCCCGGCCGGCATCTCCATCGCCCACCTGCCGAGCACCCGGTTCGTGGAGGTCAACGAGGCCTTCCTCCGCGACAAGGGCTACACCCGCGCCGAGGTCATCGGCCGCACCCCGGACGAGCTCGGCCTCTGGGACAGCCCGGCAGACTTCGAACGGGTCGCCCACCTGCTCCTGGAGCACGGCGAGTTCCACGACGAGCTGCTGCCCTACCGCACCAAGACCGGCGTGTTCCGCATGGGCTACGCCTCCGGCCGGGTCATCACTCTGGACGGCCAGCCCCACGTCATGATGCACGTGCTGGACATCACCAAGCTCAGGGAAACGGAAGAGCAGCTCCGCCTGCTCAGCTCCATCACCGAGCAGGTCTCGGACGCCACCGTCGTCGCGGACGCCGACCGCAAGATCGTCTACCTGAACAAGACGGCCCAGGACCTCTTCGGCTACACGCTGGAAGAGGCGACCGGCCAGCCGCTCTCGCTCTTCAATGATAAACCGCTCCCCCGCCGGACGCTGGCGCGGATGTACCTCAATCTCGGCCGGGGCAACCCCTGGACCGGCGTCATCCGCAAGCGCCGCAAGGACGGCGAGGTGATTATCTGCGATTGCCGTTATTCCCCCCTCATGGACGAGGAGGGCAACACCGTCTCCTACATCGGCATCTACCACGATATCACCCGGCAGAAGGAGACCGAATCCAAGCTCCAGGTCAGCAAGGAGCTCGTGGACAGCATACTGGCCGCCATGACGGAGGGCGTCGTCGTGGCCGATAGAGGCGACAACGCCATCCTCGTCAACGCCGCCTTCCGCCGCATGTTCGGCCTCGCCGGGCGGCCCGCGGCCGCACGCCGGCTGAAAGACATTTTACCGGTCAAACAGCTCCTGGAGACCTACCGGGAGGTCAAGCGCGGGCGCCGGGCGGAAGCCGCCCTCGAGTTCCGCTACCAGAAGGGCCGCACGGACCGGATTTTTGCCTGCGTCATTACCCGCATGGAGAACAACCGCACGCTCATGACCTTCTCCGATATCTCCCGCGCCGTCGAGGAGAAGGAGAAGCTCTACCTCACCGACCGGCTCGCCTCCATCGGCCAGATGGCGGCCGGGCTCGCCCACGAGCTCAACAACCCGCTCACCGGCATTCTGGCTCTCTCCCAGATGCTGCTCGAAGGCAGCGTCGCCGGGGAGTCCCGGGAAGACCTCGCCTGCATCTACGACGAGGCCAAGCGGGCCGCCAGCATCGTGCGCAACGTGCTGCTGTTCACCCGCAACAACAACTACGCCCGCGGACGGGCCAACCCCAACGACATCGTCCGGGACGTGCTGCGGCTGCGGGAGTACCTGACGAGCACCGGCAACATCACCGTGGTCACCAACCTGGCCGGGAACCTGCCGGAGGTCGCCATTGACCGCTACCAGCTGCAGCAGGTGTTCCTCAACATCGTTCTCAACGCGGAAGCCGCCATCGAAGCCGTCGGCCGCCCCGGCCTGCTCACCGTCACCACGCGGCACACCGGCAACTCGGTGAAAATCAGCTTCCAGGACAACGGCTGCGGCATCAAGAAATCCGTCCTGCCGCGTATCTTCGACCCGTTCTTCACGACCAAGGAAATCGGCAAGGGGACCGGGCTCGGCCTCAGCATCTGCTACGGCATCACCGTCAAGCACGGCGGCAAGATAAGCGTGCGGAGCGAGGTCGGCCAGGGGGCCACCTTCACCATTACCTTCCCCATCATCGGGGACGCCCCGGCGGAGGGAGCTTCATCCGATACCGCTACAGAGAGGAAACCTGCATCATGACGTTACTGGCCGCGCCGAGCCGCGAATCAATCCTCATCGTTGACGACGAAAAGACCGTCCGCCGCAGCCTCAACAAGTGTCTGACGCGGAACGGTTTCGCCTGCGCCGAGGCCGGCAGCGCCGCCGAGGCCCTCGCCCACCTCGAAGCCTGGCCGGCGGACCTCGTCATCCTGGATATCATGATGCCCGGCACCACCGGCGCCGACCTGTTGCCGCAGCTGCGGGAGAAGCACCCGAACACGGCCATCATCATGGCCACCGCCGTCGTCGAGCCGGAAACCATCGTGACCTGCATGAAGAACGGGGCGCTCGACTACATCACCAAGCCCTTCGACGTGGGCCAGCTCGTCGGCAACATCGAGACGGTGCTGCGGAAGCGCCAGCTCGAGCTCAACCTCAAGGAAAAGCGGCAGGACCTGGAAGGCAAGGTGGAGCAGCAGGCCCGCGAGCTCCAGAAGCTGTTCATGGACGCCGTCGAGTCCCTGGTGAGCGCGCTGGAGGCCAAGGACCCCTACACGGCCGGCCACTCCCGCCGCGTCACCAAGCTCGCCATTGATACCGGCCAGGCCCTCGGGCTGTCGCCGGCGGAGCTCGACAACCTCCACTGGGCGGCGCTCCTCCACGATATCGGCAAGATAGGCATTGACCCGAGCGTCCAGAACAAGCCCGGCTCGCTCACCCCGGCCGAGTACGATTATATCCTGACCCACTGCAGCATCGGGCCCGGCATCGTGCAGCCGCTCGTCAACACGGCCATCGTGGAGATGATACGCCACCACCATGACAGCTTCAATGCCCGGAACGGCAGGCAGGTCCTCAGCGGGCGGGCCATCCCGCTCGGGGCGCGCATCCTGGCCGTGGCGGACTCCTTCGACGCCATGACCTCGGACCGGCCCTACCGCGCCGCCATGCCGGCCGCCCGGGCCATCGCCGAGATCAAGCGCTGCTCCGGCTCCCAGTTCGACCCCGCCGTCGTCAAGGCGTTCCTCAAGTCTCCCATCGTGAAATCGCTCGTCGCATAGGTAACGGAGGCCACGTCCCAGTGACCAAAAGGCTATTTACACCCCCGGCAACGGGGGCCATACTACCGGGAGGGGAAACCGTGCCGGCCCGCGGGTTCTCCTTTCGCCGTTGCGGCGGACCGGGAGTGGTTGAGATGAAACCGGACGTACGCCGGAAGAAACGCAATCGCTGGCAGGAACTGGGGATGGGCCTCATCGAGGTACTGGTGGCCCTCGCGCTGCTCGGTATCATCGGGGCCGCCTTCCTCAGCGCCACCGCCACCACCTCCACCTCCCGCGTGACCGCCGACGAGCACGCCAGCGCCAAGACGCTGGCCGAGAGCACCATGGACAGCGTCAAGAAGATGCCCTTCGCCGCCACCTACAACGTGACGCTGCCGGACGAGTATACCGGCTACAGCATCAACCTGACCGTCGAGGACATCCGCACCAACGATATCCAGCTGCTCACGGTGGCCATCGAGCGCCGCGGGCACGAAATTTACGCCCTCCAGGATTATAAGGTGACCCGATGATGCGGTTCGCACGCCGCCGCCCCGGCGAAAAGGGGTTTACCGTCATCGAGATGATCCTCAGCCTGGCGCTGACGGCCTTCATCGGTCTCGGCGTGTCCGTGGCCATCGCCCAGGTCACCCGCGAGACGGCCAGGAACTCGGACTACACCGCCGCCAGCCAGCAGGCCATGAACGCGGTGCACTGGATCGGCCAGGACATCCAGATGGCCCAGACGGTCAACGGGACCGCCGGCTTCCCGGACTCGGACGACCTCGTCATGTCCTGGACCTGGTGGGACAACACGGTGTACACCGTCACTTACTCGCTCGAGGACGGGGCGCTGCGCCGCACCTACAGCGACGGCTCCGGCAGCACCACGACCCTCCTCGCCGGCGACGTCAGCGACGACCAGGAGCTGACCTACTGCACGTCGGACAATAACAGCTACAACATCAGTATTACCATCGGCATCGGCACGGGGCGGGACGCCGTCCAGGTCACCCGCACCCGTGATGTCGCGGCCCGGCCCCACCTGTAGAGAGAAGGGATATGAAACAGTACGCCAAGCGCTGGCTCTCCGGTTTCCACGCCGCCCAGGGCGGCCAGGCCATCATACTGGTCCTCATCTTGCTGGTCATCGGCAGCCTCGTGCTGGTCCCGGCGCTTTCGCTGTCCATGACGGCGCTCCGCTCCAACCAGACGTACGAGGCCCAGACCAACACGATCTACACGGCGGATTCCGGCATCGAGGACGGCGTCTGGCGCATCAAGTACGACTACTTCGGGCCGAGCTACAGCCCGTATGACTTCGATACCGTGTACAGCTACGAGACCGACGAGCTCAACGGCCTCACCGCGGACGTGTCCATCCAGAACGTCTGGATACCCTCCAATGTGACGCTGGACAGCCTCGGCCTCACCTCCGGGGACGCCCAGTCCATCATCGAAGGCGAGCGCCTCGTCGTCACCGGCACCGCCGGCGCCATTCCCGGCGAGCCCTACGATATCAAGATAGACTACGACCCGGCCGACGTCAGCGAGAACCTGACCGTCACCTCCATCGGCGTCTGGCTGCCGCAGGGGTTCCGCTACAACGGCAACAGCACCCTGGAAAACCTGGACGGCGGGGACCCCTGCTACTCGGAACCCAGCGAAACGACCGTTCCGGGCGGCACGGCGATCGTCTGGAGCTACGACTTCGGCAGCTATCCCCTCTTCACGGACTTCCCCGACGTCAGCACCGAGGACTCCCCCATGCACCTCGACCTCAGCTTCGACTACCTGCCGCCGGACGATAACCCGGACGAGATGCCCACCGCCATCGCCTGGATTACCACCGAGCTCGAGGACGGCTCCGAGAGCCCGTACCCCATCTCCTGGGACGTGGACACCCGCATCTTCAAGATTACCTCCACCGTCGGCGGGACCACCATTACCGCCTACTCCTCCAAGTCCGAGCTCCGCCAGATGGGCGACGCCATGACCGGCGAGTACATCGCCATCGGCAACTCGCTCATGCTGGACAACTACTACCCGTACGACAGGCGCGATACGCTGCTGTCAGAGAGCACCACCTCCATCACCTCCGTTCCCTCCGACGGCGACGCCCTGGACGCCTACCTCTACTGGACCGGCTGGCTGGACGACTCTCACATCGTCACCGTGCTCAGCGACAGCGGCGGCGATATCACCACCAACTGGCTCCGGGCCTCTCCCTCGGACTGGTCGCAGGGGTCCGGGGAGTACGTGGGCGAGAACACCGGCGGCACGGCCGATGCCGACTACCTCACGCTGGACACGCTCGACCTCAGCGACTATACCCCGGGTTCCATACTCATCACCTGGGACCAGGACTCCTCGGACGCGTCCGTGTACCTCGAAACGTGTGACAACTTCGACGACTGGACGGCCGGCGGCTCCTGGTCTATCTCGAGTAACCGGTTCCGCGCCCGCTATAACAGCGGCGGCACCGCGGCCAACCTGACCATGGACACCTCCATCGACCTCAGCGGCTATGGCGGCGCCGCGCCCCTGACCCTGAGCATGGACCTGTCGGAAGACGACTGGCACCTCGGCTCGTCGGAAGGGCTCGACTACGCGTTTTCATCCGATAACGGCACCACCTGGAGCTCGTACGATGAAGTTTTCAGGGACGACCTGTCCGGCGGCTCGGAAACGTGGACCATTACCATCCCTGCGGAATACCGCACCTCCGGCTTCAGGCTCAGCCTGAGGGTCGTCGGGTTTGCCGGCAGTGACGCGCTCTTCGTGGACAACATCAAGATTACCGTGCCGATGACCTCGTC
Source organism: Dehalococcoidales bacterium (assembly GCA_034430495.1). Taxonomy (GTDB): domain Bacteria; phylum Chloroflexota; class Dehalococcoidia; order Dehalococcoidales; family RBG-16-60-22; genus DAOUEG01. The sequence goes on along the minus strand of DAOUEG010000115.1, from coordinate 24,203 downwards.
CGACGGCCTCGATTTCGCCGTCTCCGGCGACAACGGCGCCACCTGGAGCGATACCATCGAGGCCTTCCGCGACGACGTGACCGGTTCCAACGACAGCTATGAATACTACGTGCCGGCGGCGTACACCACCGGCCAGTTCACCATCCGGTTCGATACCGTCGGCCTGGAGCACGGCCAGTCCGTCAGCATTGATAACTTCCTCGTCCGCAACCTGCCGCCAGACACGGAGGCGACCTTCGAGATTGACGGCCAGCAGGTCCACTACGACGGCAACGGCGACCCGCACGTCGGGAGCGACCCGCTCGAAGCCGATAGCTCGGCCGTCCTGCTGGCCCCGACGAGCCTCGGCGGCTACTTCTACCGCTGCAAGACGGACGTGTCCCGGCTCGTCAAGACGTACCCGGTGGACGAGGGCGAAGAGCACCATACCGGCAACGCGGACTACACCGTGGGTGACGTTGACGGCAGCACCGGCAACTACCTCTCTCACGCCGGCTGGTCCATGATCCTCATCTACGCCAGCCCGACGACGGCCGGCCACTACCTGTACCTGCGGGACTTCTTCGCCGATAACCCCGGCAACACCAACCTGGACTTCGACCAGGACGGCGTCCCCGGCGGCGATATCACCAACTTCGTCGTCCCGGAGCCCATCCGGGACGCCAACGGGAATATCACCGAGACGAACGCCGCCCGCATCACCTGCTTCGTCGGCGAGGGTGACGCCGCCTATACCGGCGACAGCCTGGAGATTACCGGCCAGCAGTCCGGTACGAGCGCCTACCTCTCCAACAGCGCCAGCCCCTGGAACAACGTCTGGAACGGGGCCGGGCCGGACATGAGCTACCCCGGCGTTGACGTGGATACGTTCGCGGTCACCTGGGCGTCCGGCATCCTGACGCCGGGCGATACCGAGCTCCACCTGGACATGGATTCCGGGACGGACGCCTGGACCTTCATCTACCTCATCCTGTCCGTCCGCAGCGAGACGCTGACGAGCGGCACCACCCACTACATCATCAATCGGAACTAGGCGGCCTCAGACGGCGCTGGTGCGGAACCGCCAGACCGCGATGACCCCGAAGATGACGGCGAAGACGAAGAGCGCTATCATGTTCGGCACCGCCGAGGAGAAGTCCGACCCGTAGAGCATCAGCCGGTTGAAACCGTCCGTCGCCCAGGCGTGCGGCGTAATCTTGGCGATGGTCTGGAGCCACTCCGGGTAGAGGAAGAGCGGCCACCAGCAGCCCCCCAGCGGCGCCAGTATCAGCGAGGTGATGTTGGCCAGGGCCCCGGCGGAGCGGCGCGTCCGCACCATGGTGGAAAGCATGAGCGCGAAGGCGGAGGACATCAGCACCATGAGCAGCGAGAGGATGATGACGCCCGCCGGCGCGACGCCCAGGTCCACGTGGAAGGCTAAAATGCCCACCGTCCAGAAGATGATGATCTGCACCAGCCCCCGCGCGAAGATGCCGGTGAAAATCCCCCAGAGGACGGCCTGCCGCGGCACGGAGGTCGTCAGCAGCCGCTCCAGGGTATGGTTGGCGCGCTCCCGGACGATTTGCTCCGCCGTGATGGCCGCGGCGAAGAACACGAACATCACCAGGTAGCCCGGTATCACGAACTCCGCCGCGTTGGTCCCCTCCACGTTCCCGTAGTTCTGCGTCTGGTAGGTGATGAAGGCCGGCGGCGCGCCGGCCTGCCCGCTCGCCAGTATGCGGTCCATCATCTGCTGTACGGCCTGGGAAATATCGGCTTGAGCGAGCTGCCCGCTCTGCACCAGCAGCGAGACACTGGCCGCCACGGTGACCCGGTACGTAGCGAGCTGCGTGGCGATGGCCTGGGCCAGCCCGTTCAGGGCTGCCTCCGTGCTGGTGGCGTCCGCGTTGGCCACCACGGTGAGGCCGGCGCCGGCGCCCGCGTTGAGGGCCTGGGTGAAATCCGCCGGGAAGAGCACGTAGCCGCCCAGGTCGCCGTCCTCCACCTGCTGCCGCGCCGCGCTCACGTCCTTGTCCCAGACGATGACCGGCTGGCCGGGCGGGAGCTGGGAGGCGTCCTGCGTCTCCATGGCGCCGAGTATATCGTAGCTCAGGCTGCCGGGCCCCTCCAGCGTGGCCATATGGAGCTCCTGGCGGTTGTCCTCGGCGCCCACGTTGCCGAGCAGGAAGTTGAACAGCACGATGAACATGAAGGGGAACACGATGAAGAAGAACAGGGACGTCCGGTCCGTGGCGAACACCTTGAGGTCCTTCTGGGCCATGAACAGGATCTGCTTGAACGTCTTCATGGCCCCTACTTACCCCCCGGCACGACCCGGAACAGGAGCCGGCTGACGATGAAACCGACGACGATGACCCCGCCGAGCACGGCTAGCTGCGGCCAGGTCTGACCGAGGCCGCCCCGGTTGATGACCGTCCGGAAGGCCTCGTTGGCGTAGGTGTTGATGGAGATGGTGCCTATCTTCGCCAGCACCGAGCCGGCGGTCACCTCGAAGAAGGTGCCCCCGAGCATCACCGTGAACATGGTGAACACCACCCCTATCCAGATGGCCCCGTCCTCGCTGCGGGCCACGGCGGCGATGATGAGGCCCAGCGCCCCGGCCGCCGCCGCGAAGACGAGCGCGATGACGAGCGCGTAGAGGAAGGTGAGCGGCGTGAAGAGCCGGAACACGGCGTAGGACAACGCCAGCAATATGAACGTCTGCACGAACCCCCGTGCCGTGGCCGAGAAGTACTTGCCGAGGAACAGCTCCGTGGCCGAGAGCCGCGTCGTCAGCAGCCGCTCGAGGGTGCCCCGCTGCCGCTCCTCGACAATGGCGCGCGCACTGATGGTGAGGGTGAAGAGCACGTACATCGTGATGATGCCGGGCAGGAAGGTCGTGATGAAGTCCGGTCCGCCGCCCAGGGTCTCATCGCTGACGGTGACCGTCGGGTCCTGCCGCTCCTGGGTCAGGTACTGCTGCACGGCCGTCGTCACCTGGTCCGGCGTGATGCCGGTGCCCTCGGTGAAGGACGTCACCCCGGCCCGCGCCTGGAACTCCTGGTCAATGCTCCCGGCCACGCCCCGGATGATGCTGGCCAGTATCTGCCCCTCCTGGCCGCCGTTACCGCGCTGCTTGAAGAGGAGCTGCGCCTGGCCGCCGGACGAGAGCGTCTGCGAGAAATCCGCCGGGATGACGAGCACCAGCAGCAGGTCCGAGCGTTCCAGCTTGCGCTCGGCCTCTTTCAGGCTGATGAGGTCAACGGAGATGCCGTCCACGGCGTCGAGCGTCGTGACGAGCCGTTGCGAGTACGGGCCGCCGTCCTCGTTGACGACGTACGCCGTCGCCTTGAAGAGCGTGTTCCCCCCGAAGGCGCCGTACATCAGCGCGAAGGTGGCGATGGGCAGCAGCAGCGCGAAGGCCAGCTCTCCCTTGTCCTGGAGGAAGAGCCGCACCTCGTTGAGGGTGATGTAGAGGGCGCGTTTCATGCCGCTAGTCCCGCAGGCTCCGGCCGGTCAGGTTCAGGAACACGTCCTCCAGCGTCGTCTTGTCCGGGTCGCCGATCTGCGCCTTGAGGTTCCGCGGCGTGTCCATGGCGATAATCTTGCCGGCGTCCATCACGGCCACCCGGTTGCAGAGGCGGTCGGCCTCCTCCATGTAGTGGGTCGTGTAGAGCACCGTCAGGCCCTTCTTCTGGAGGTCCTGGATGTTCTCGAAGATGTAGTTGCGGGACTGGGGGTCGATGCCCACCGTCGGCTCGTCGAGGAAGAGGAACCGCGGGCTGCCCATCAAAGCGATGGCCAGGTTGATGCGCCGCTTCATGCCCCCGGAGAAGGTGGCCACCTTGCCCCTGGCCCGTTCCTGGAGGCCCATCAGCTTGAGGTTGGCCCGCGCCTGCTCCCTGGCTTCCGGCGTGGCGAGCCCGGACATCCGCCCGAAGAAGACCATGTTATCGAAGGCGGAGAGGTCCTCGTAGAGGGCGAGCTCCTGCGGGCACACCCCGATGAGGCTGCGGATAGCTTCGGCCTCGCTTTTGAGGTCGTGCCCGCCGATGGTGATTTCGCCCTCGTCCGGCGCGAGCACGGTGGAAAGCATGCGGATGGTGGTCGTCTTGCCGGCGCCGTTCGGCCCGAGCAGCCCGAAAATCTCGCCCTTGTCAATGGTGAAAGACACGCCGTCCACGGCCTTGAAGTCGTGGAAGCTCTTGTGGAGATTGGTCACGCGTAAAAAAACCTCGGCCATGGCGCCTCCCCCTCCTGCAACGGGGCGAAATTCGTAGGCATTATACCCCGTCCCCGGGGCGTAAACAAGAGGATCTTGTCGCAAAAAAGGGGCCCCCGAAATCGGGAGCCCCGGGGTGACCGGATAATTATTTTACGGGTAGAGCACCTTGGCCACGTCGGCCATGCCGAGCGCTTCCAGCTTGGCCTTGCTCGGCTTGCCGGTCCTGGTGTCCCAGCCGAGCTCGGTAAAGTACTCGTCGGTGAGGTCCGGCGGGTTGAGGGTGGCGCCGGCCCGCGGGCCGACCGTCTTGGGCGGCTTGCCGATCATGCGGTCCGGGAAGTGCCACGGGGTGGTGAGGCCCTCGCGGATGTTGAAGGCCTGCCGGATGGTCTCGATGCGCTCGCCGGTCTTGATGACCTCGGCGTTGTCAATCGGCCAGCCGGTAATGGTGCGGAGCGCCTCGACGAAGTCGTCAATGTGGCCGTAGCCGTCGCCGATGACGATCATGCAGAGCCCGGCGGCGTTGTAGGCCACCGTGTAGGCGGCACCCTGCTTGTGGGCCGGGCCGCGGCCCTTGGTGGCGTCGCGGTCGAACTCCGGCAGGGCGCCCTTCGGCAGCGGGCCCTCGCCGCCCTGGGTATGCTTGGCCGGGCACGGTTCGCCGACGTAGCCGATGGCGAAGTTGAGGCCGCCGCGGGAATCGTGGGCCGGGATTTCGATGCCGTCCACGTTCATGGCCAACTTCTCGGCGCCCTTGCCGATCTTCTTGGCGGCGTTCCTGGTGCCGTCCGCAATCACATCCCCGAAGCCCTCGCGCTTGGCCAGCTTCTCCAGCATGGCGATGATGTTCTTGTGGTTGCCCCAGGTCATCTCCAGGCCGTCGGTGTCGTCCTTGGTCAGGATGCCGTTCTCGTAGCACTCGATGGTAAAGGCGATGCAGGAGCCGGCGGCGATGGTATCCAGGCCGTAGCGGTTGCAGATGTCGTTGGCCTTGATGATGGAGGCGACGTTATCGTTGAGGCAGTTGCCGCCGAACATGGCCTGGGTCTCGTACTCCGGCTTGTGCGCGCCGGCCTCCCACTGGTAGTCGCTGTCCGGGGCGGAGGCCTTCATGACGCCGCCGCAGGAGATGGGGCAGTGCCAGCAGCCGTAGCGCCGTTCCTGCTTGTCAACGATGTTGGGGCCGTTGATTTTCTCGAAGTCCGGGAAGTCCACCACAGCGGTGCCACCCCAGTTCTTGCAGGGCGTGTCGTCCACCTGGGCGGTGAAACCGTACATGCCGCAGGTGCCGAAGTCCTTCATCAGCTGGGCCGGGCCCATGTTGGCGAGGTGCTTCTTCCGCATGGCGGCGGAGGCGGCCTTGTCCGCCACCGGCACCTCCAGGTTGCCCTTCACGGCGATGGCCTTGAGCTTCTTGGAGCCCATCACCGCCGCGAGGCCGGAGCGGGCGGCGGCGCGGCCCTTGTTGTTCATGACCGCGGCCGTCAGGCACATCTTCTCGCCGGACGGGCCGATGCAGGCGGCTTCCACGTCCTTGCCGTGGGCCTCCCGCAGGACGTCCTGCGTCTCGAAGGTGTCCTTGCCCCAGAGGCTGCCGGCGTCCTTGAGCTCCGCCTTGCCGTTCTCGATGTAGAGGTAGACCGGCTTGGCGCTGATGCCCTTGAAAAAGACCGCGTCGTAGCCGGCGAACTTGAGGTTCGGGCCCACGGCGCCGCCGGAGTTGCCGTCGCCCCAGCCGCCGGTGAGCGGCGACTTGCCGACCATGATGTAGCGCGAGCCGCCGAGGGCGTCGGTGCCGGTGAGGACGCCGGTCATGAGGCCGAGGATGGCGTCCGGCCCGAGGGGGTCAACGCCCGCCTTCTGGCGGTCGAAGAGGATTTTCGCCCCGAGGCCGTAGCCGCCGAGGTAGTCGCGGCCCATCCGCTCATCGAGGGGCTCGTCGGTGAGGGTCTTGGCTGCCAGGTCAACCCAGAGGATTTTACCCATAAAACCATGTGCCATAGTGCATGCTCCTTTTTACACTAATTCCCGAAAGGGTGGTGCTTCGCTCCGCATTACAGAGTACACAACAGCTTCATGAATGTCAATCCGGGAGCCGGTTTTCGTGTTTGACGCAGGCTCGGCGGCGGTGTACAATCACCGAGTATACGAGACCGGGTTCCCAGGAGGCTGTCATGTCACCCGTACTGCAGGGGAAAATCGCCATCATCACCGGGGCCGGGCGCGGCTTCGGCAAGCAGTTCGCCCTCCGCTACGCGGCGGAAGGGGCCAGGCTGCTGCTGCCGGACATCAGCCTGGCGCGAGCGGAGGCTACCGCCAAGGAGATCCGTGATAACGGCGGCGAGGCCCGGGCCATGCGCGCCGATATCTCCGCCCCGGAGGACACCGAGGCCATCGCCGTGACAGTGGACAAGCTCTACGGCGGCGTGGACATCTTGCTCAACAACGCCGCCCTCTACTACGGCGTGGAGCGCCGCCCCTGGGACGGCTGGGTCAAGGAGGACTGGGACGTGATGTTCGGCATCAACGTCACCGGCACCTACCTCGTCTGCAAGGCGGTCGCCCCGCTCATGGTGAAGAGGGGCAAGGGTAAGATTATCAACATCGCCTCGGACGTGTTCAAGGTGGCCGGGTCCGCCGGGCTCATGCCCTACGCCTGCTCCAAGGCCGCCGTCTACGCGCTGACCCAGGCCCTGGCCCGGAACCTCGGGCCGCACGGCATCAACGTCAACAGCATCGCCCCCGGGTTCACGGCGACGGAGGCCAGCCTAGGCCAGGACCGCAGCGAGGCGTCCTTCCAGGCCACCATCGAGCAGCAGTGCCTCAAGCGCCGCGAGGAGCCGGCGGACGTGGTCGGCACGGCCGTCTTCCTCGCCTCGGCGGACGCGGACTTCATCACCGGCCAGTATATCGTCGTCAACGGCGGCAGCGTGCTGGTCTAGCACCACCCAAATCTACGAAGGAGGAATTGCCATGTACAAAGGTGGTTATGCGGGCAAGATTCTCAGGATAAACCTGACGACGCAAAAGGCCACGGAGGAAGCCCTGCCGGAGCCGGTCGTGAAGGACTACCTCGGCGGGGCCGGCTTCGCGGTCAAGTACCTCTACGACGAGGTGCCAGCGGCCACGCCCGCGCTTTCCGAGGCCAACAAGCTCCTCTTCGCCGTCGGGCCGCTGACGGCCACCGGGGCGCCCTGCGCCAGCCGCATGGCGGTCGCCGCCAAGTCGCCGCTCACCGGGGCGGTTGGGATGGCGCTCTCCGGCGGGCAGTTCCCCACCGAGATGAAGCAGGCCGGCTACGACATGATTATCATCGAGGGCAAGGCGAAGGACGCCACCTACGTCTCGGTCAAGGACGGGGAGGTGCGGTTCCGCAAGGCCGCCCACCTGGTGGGGATGCAGACCTCGGACGTGCAGGAGTTCATCAAGGAGGAGCTCCACGACCACAACTACCGCATCGCCTGCACGGGACCGGCCGGGGACCGGCAGGTGCCCATCGCCTGCATCGTCAACGAGCGCCGCGCGGCCGGCCGCAAGGGCCTCGGGGCGGTCATGGGCGCCAAGAACCTCAAGGCCATTGCCGTCCGCGGCACCGGCAAACCGGGCGTAGCGGACCAGGAGGCGTTCAAGACGGCCCGCAAGGCCATGCTGGACGCCATGCGGGCCAGCCCGGTGCTCTACCCGGAGTTCTCGCACGCCGGCACGCCGATGGTGGTGGACGCCATGAGCGAGATGGGCATCTTCTCCATCCGCAACTGGTCGGCCACCGGCACCGTCAACATGGTCCCCGGTCTCGGCAAGGACGCCAACGACACCATGATCGTCACCCGCAACCCCTGCCACGACTGCCCGGTGGCCTGCTCGCAGGTCAAGCTCGTCACCGAGGGCCCCTACGCCGGCTACCTGGCCGAGGGGCCGGAGTTCGAGACCGTCTACTCGCTCGGCTCCACCTGCGGGGTGGACTACCTCCCCGCCGTCATCGCCGCCGACCGCCTCTGCGACGAGTTCGGCATTGATACCATCTCCGCCGGGGTGGCCATCGGCTGGGCCATGGAGCTCTACGAGAAGGGCCTCCTGACGAAGGAAGACACCGGCGGCCTGGAGCTCACCTGGGGCAACCACGCCGCCATGATTGACATGCTGCGCAAGATAGCCTTCCGCGACGGCCTCGGCGACCTGCTCGGCCAGGGCACCAGGAAAGCCGCCGAGAAGGTAGGCAAGGGCACCGGGGACTACGCCATGCAGATAAAGGGGCTCGAGCTCCCCGCCTACGACGTCCGCGGCGCCAAGGCCCACGGCCTCAACTACGCCACCTCCTACACCGGCGCGGACCACAACCGCGGCTACGCCTTCCAGGAGATTTTCTCCATCCCCATCCCGGAACCGGTGGACAGGACCAAGACCGAGGGCAAGGGCAAGCTCACCAAGTGGAACCAGGACGTCCGCTCCGTTACCTGCGACTGCGCCACCATGTGCGCCTTCCTGCTCGACATGGCCGTCCCCGCCGTCGCCTGCCAGAACACGGCGGACCTCGTCAACGCCGCCGCCGGCACGGCCTTCACGCCGGCGCAGGTGGAGCAGATCGGCGAGCGGCTCAACAACGTGGCCCGGCTCTTCAACATCGGGGCCGGCTTCACGCGGAAGGACGATAGCCTGCCCAAGCGCCTCATGACCGAGGCCATCAAGGAGGGCAACTCCAAGGGCCAGGTCATCACGCAGGCAGACCTCGACGAGATGCTCGACGAGTACTACGCCGTCCGCGGCTGGGACAAGGCCGGCACTCCCTCCCCGGCCAAGCTCAAGGAGCTCGGACTGAGCTAGCCTGACGCCACGCGGGCCGCTCGCCCTTCGACGTGCTCAGGGCGGGCGGCCCCTCCCTCCCCTCCCGCGCCGGCGCGCGGGAGCGAGGGTGAAATACACGTACAAAAGGACCTGAACATGACCGACTACGGCTACGCCGGCGGCATCCTCATCGCCGACGCCACCACCGGGACCTCGCGGGTGATTGACAGCGCCCCCTACACGCGGAAGCACATGGGCGGGCAGGGGCTCGCCGCCCGGCTCTACTGGGAGCTCGTCCCCCCGGAGGCGGACGCCTTCGACCCGGAGAACGCCTTCATCGCCGCCAGCGGGCCGCTGGCCGGTTTCCCCGGCGTGGCCGGCTACCGCTGGAAGATTTACAGCAAGTCCCCGGCGGGAGACCGCAACCTGTGCAGCTACGCCAACCTCGGGGAGCGCTTCGGGGCCTGGCTCAAGGCGGCCGGCTACGATGCCCTCGTCATCGTGGGGAAGGCGTCGTCCCCCTGCTACCTCTACATTGACGACGCTACCGTCGAGTTCCGCGACGCCGCCGACCTTTGCGGCCTCACCACCTTCGAGACGACCATCGCCCTCGAGCAGCGGCTCGGCGAGGATTTCAGCACCCTGGCCATCGGCCCCGCCGGCGAGAACCTCATTCCTTTCGCCACCGTCCTTTCGGACGGCCGCGCCTCCGGCTCCGGCGGGCTCGGGGCGGTGCTCGGTTCCAAGAACGTCAAGGCCGTCGCCGCCCGGGGCAGCCGCCGCCCGGTGGCCGCCCACCCGGACCGCCTCAAGGAGCTGGTCAGGACGCTCAACCGGCCGCTCCCCGGGGCCGCCGGCGCCCCGGACCCGCCCTGGTCCATCCCCGGCCTGACCCGCAAGGGGGTCTGCTTCGGCTGCGGCAGCGGCTGCTCCCGCCAGGTCTACGACTGGGAAGGCCGCCTCTACAAGTCCCTCTGCCAGCAGTCGGACTTCTGGGTGGACGCCCTCCACGAGGGCACCGTGGAGAGCACCGAGACCCGGATGCTGGCCGCCCGGCTGGCGGACGGCTACGGCCTGGATACCACCGTCGCCTCCCCCGTCATCACCTGGCTGGAGTACTGCTACGGGCACGGCCTGCTGACGGAAGCACAGACCGGCCTGTTCCTGTCCGGCATGGGCACCGAGGCCTTCGTGCGGGACGTGCTCCGCAAGATGGTCTACCGGGAGGGCTTCGGGGAGTTTATGGCCCGGGGCGTCATCGGCGCCGCCGCGGCCGTCGGGCCGGAGGCGGCCGCCGTGCTCGGCCGGTTCGTGGCCACCGCCAACGGGGAAAAGCGGGACTACGACCCGCGCATCGCCCTCATCACCGCCCTCATCTACGCCTTCGAGCCGCGCCGCATCATCAACCAGCTCCACGAGGTCGCCTCGCCCATCATGGCCTGGCTGCCCTGGGCCCTGGGCGACAAGAGCGCGAAGTTCGATTCCGCCGCCTTCCGCGCCGCCGCCAGGCGCATGTGGGGCTCGGAGCTGGCGGCGGACTTCTCCACCTACGAGGGCAAAGCCCTGGCCGCCAGGATGGTCCAGGACCGCGCCTACGTCAAGGAGAGCCTCATCGTCTGCGACCTCAAGTACACCATCGGCCTCTTCGCCCGCACGCCCGACGCCGTCACCGAGGGGCAGCTCTACGCGGCTGTATCGGGCGCCGATATAGCGAGCGAGGAGGACGTCTACCGCATCGGCGAGCGCAACTTCAACCTCCAGCGCGCCGTCTTCCTCCGCCAGGGCTGGCCCGGCCGCGAGGGCGACTGCGTCCTCGACTACCTCTTCACCGAGCCCATCGAGAGGAACGACATCTTCTTCAACAACGAGGTGCTCGTGCCCGGCCGGGACGGCGAGATCTTCTCCCGCGCCGGGATGACCCTCGACCGGGGCGGCTTCGAGCGGATGAAGACGGACTTCTACCAGCTGCGCGGCTGGGACCCGGCGACGGGTTACCCCACCCGCAAGAAGCTGGAGGAGCTCGACCTGGCGGACGTCGCCGACGACCTGGCGGCGCGCGGGCTGCTGGCCTGACATGAACGCGACGGTGTCTCCCGGGCGGCGCCGCTACGCCTTTATCCTGGGATGCGCCATCAGCTTCTTCGTCTTCGCCTTCTCCACCGCGGCCCTGCCGGTGCTCTTCAGCGAGATAGCCGCCGAGCTCAACCTGTCCATCGTCCAGGTGGGGGTGGTCTGGGGGGCCTCCTCGGCGGCGGGCATCATCAGCATCATCGTCGCCGGGCTGCTGGCGGACCGCTACGGCGTGCGGCGGGTGCTGGCGGTGGTCTGCATCGGGGCCGGGGTATTCGGGGCGGTACGGGGCCTCTCGACCAGCCTCGGCGCCCTCATCGGCACCTCGGTGGTCTTCGGCCTCTTCGCCGAGGCGGTGCCGGTCATCGTCGTCAAGAGCGTGTCGCAGTGGTTCCACGACCGCGGCCTCGGGGCCGCCCAGGGCGTGCTGACGGCCTGCGTCGGCGGCGGCCTGATGACCGGGGCCGCCCTCAGCGCCACGGTGATGTCCCCCTGGCTCGGCGGCTGGCACCACGTTCTGGTCGCCTACGGCGGCGTCTCCGTCCTCCTCGGCGTCCTCTGGTTCGCCACGGCGCCGGCGCCGCCGGTCGTATCGTCACCCGATATACACGAGCGCCAGGCTTCCTTCGGCGCGTCCATCGGCCGGGTAACGCGCTCCCGCAGCGTCTGGCTCATCGCCCTCGCCATGATGGGCTTCGCCGGGAGCAACAAGAGCGTCATGGGCTACCTGCCGCTCTACCTGCGCAACGCCGGCTGGACGCCCGCTTCAGCGGACGGGGCGCTGGCCGCCCTCAACGCCGCCGGTACCTCCTGCGCCGTTCCCTTCACGCTCCTCTCGGACCGGCTCGGCCGCCGCAAGACGGTGCTCATGCCGGCGCTCGTCATCTCCGTCGCCGGCACGCTGCTGCTCACCTGGTTCACCACGCCGACGGTCTGGCTCTTCGCCGTGATGGTCGGCATGGTGCGGGACATGATATGGGCCATCGCCGCCACCATGGCCGTGGAGGCGGAGGGCATCGGGCCGGAGAACGCCGGCACGGCCGTCGGCCTCGTCCACTCCTTCACCCGCCTCGGCTATACTATCGCGCCGCCGGCCGGCAACGCCCTGGCCGCCGCGGCCCCCGGCGCGCCGTTCCTCGTCTGGGCCGGGCTCGGGGTGCTGGCCATAATCTTCTTCGGGCTCGTGCCGGAAAAAAGGAACCGGCCCCTGTCCGGGGCCGGTTAGGAGTGACCGAAGGTTGACCTAGTCCTCGTCGGCGGGGACGGGGATGGCCCGCAGGCCCGCCGGGGCTTTCGCTCGCTTCGGCGCCCTGTCGCCGGAAGGAACCTCGGCCTGGTCGCCGAGGCTGATATCCGGCAGCCAGCGCAGCCAGGACGGCAGGTACCAGTTGGCCGTGCCGAGCAGCTTCATCGTCGCCGGGACGAGCACGCAGCGTACCAGCGTCGCATCCAGCAGCACCGCCACCGCCAGCCCGAAGCCCATCTGCTGCATCATCACCAGGTCGCCGAGGGCGAAACCCCCGAACACCGCCACCATGATGAGCGCCGCGCCGGTGATGAGCCGCCCGGTGGACCGCAGCCCGAAGGACACGGCCTCGGCGTTATCGCCGGTCTGCAGGTAGCGCTCGCGCACCCGGCTCAGCAGGAAGACGTGGTAGTCCATGCTCAACCCGAAGAGCAGCGCGAAGAGGAAGAGCGGCAGCCAGGTCTCGATGACGTCCACCTGGATGAAGCCGAAGAGACCGGCCCCGACGCCCTTCTGGAAGACGAGCACCACCAGCCCGTAGGCCGCCCCCACCGAGAGCAGGTTCATGATGATGGCCGTGGTAGAGATGACGATGGAACGGAAGGCCAGCAGCAGGATGACGAAGCTCAGCCCGAGCACGAAGCCGAATATCCACGGCGTGTACCGGCTCGTGGTGGCGTTGAAGTCCACGATGAAGGCGGTATCGCCGGTGACCATCACGTCGGCGCCGCTGCCGGCGAAGGCCGCCGGAATGTAGTCCGCCCTCATCCGCTCCACGGATTCCATGGTGGCGCGGCTCATGCTGTCGCCGCTCAGGCCGGCGTAGAGCACGCCGAGGCGGCTAGCCGGGTACGGCACGAACTGCGACCCCGCGAAGGCCGCGTCACCGGCCAGCGAGGCCTGGAGTTTCTCGACGCCCGCCGTCACGGCCGGGTCCGTCACGTCGCCGTCAATGACGACGATGGCCGGCGTGTCCAGCCCGACGTGGAACTCCTGCTGGAGCACCATATAGCCCTGCTTGGCCCGCAGGTAGTCCGGCATGCCGGAGATGCCGCTCATCCCGGACTGCTTGTCGAGGAACGGCACCGCCGCCCCGAGCAGCAGGATGACGGCCACCAGCAGGCTGGCCACCGGGACCCGCGTCACCGTCCGGGTCATCCAGGCCCAGAACCCGGTGCTGGTCTCGTAGGTGGTGACGGCCTGTCTCTTCTGAACGAAGGGGATGCGAAGGGCGTTGACCTTGTCGCCGAGCAGGCCGATCATGGCCGGCAGCAGCGTCATGGAGGCCGCGATGGCCACGATCACGACGAGGATGGACCCGATGCCCATCGAGATGAAGATGGAGAGCGGGAACATCACCAGCCCGGAGAGGGCCAGTATGACCGTCAGGCCGCTGAAGAAGACGGCCCGGTTGGCGGTCGCCCCCGTCCGGCCGATGGCGTCCAGCTTGCTGAGACCCCGGGCCCGCTCCTCCCGGAAGCGGGTGAGAATGAAGAGCGAGTAGTCAATGCCGACCGCCAGGCCCATCATGGTTATCATGTTGCTTATCATGAAGGTCAGGTCCATGGCCGTGCCGACCACGGCCGTCAGGCCGAGGGCTACCATGATGGCCACCCCGCCGAGACCAACGGGCAGCACCGCCGCCGCCACCGCCCCGAAGACGATGGCCAGGATGACGAGCGCCGCGCCGATGCCGATGGTCTCGCCGCGGGCCATGGTGCTCTCGCCGAGCTCCATGGAGTCCGCCGCCCAGGACGCCGAGCCGGTGTAGTAAATCTGGAAGTCATCGCTGGCGTAGGCGTCGCCGGCCGCGTAGACCCCGGCCACCTTTTCGTCACCGTTCTCCGGCATGACGAAGGGGATCATGGTGCTGTGCCGGTCGGCGGAAACCATGGTCGGGTCCTGGGTCAGGTAGTAAGTGGCCCCGCCGAGGAACACGTCCGGTCCCTGCGCGGCGATATCGTTGTAGAGGCCGCTGACGACGGCCGCGAATTGCGGGTCATCAACGGTGTAGGTGCCCGACCGGACGATTATCATCTCGTCCAGGGTCGTGTCCTCGGTCTGGCCGAGGCGACTGTTCATGAGGTCCAGGGCCGCCGACGATTCCGGGTTGTTGGTGGGCCTGACGTCGGTGACGAGGGCGTCGTCGAGCCAGAGGCCCATCGCCATCACCGCCAGGACGATAGCCACCACCCAGATACCCGCGGTGACCCAGGGGCGCCGGGCGCAGGCCCGCGCCAGCTTTTCCGTCCAGTTCTGCCTGCCTGCCGTGTGGGTGTTCATTCCTCAACCTCCCCGTTTTTTGGCGCACGGACTCCCCTCCGTGGCGCTAACCACCTTTGAACTGGAAATGGATTGGTTCCGCTCCCGGGCCGGACCCGGGACAGGCCGGGGCGGGAGGTGCTCCCGCCCGGCCCCGTCAGGCTACTCCACGAAGACCCTGACCTTCTCCCCGCTCGCTCCGTCCACGTTCACCTCCATGTCGGCCAGGGCCTCGATGAGTTCTTCCATGTCTTCCTTCTTGATGCTCCGCATGTCGAAGTTGATGCCCTTGTCCCTGAGGGCCTCGTCAATCTTGTCCTGCGCGTGCTGCGGTATGAGGGCCGTCAGTTTGATGCCCGCCCGTATCAGGGACATCGGCACCCGCACGTTGACGATGTCATGCTTCTTCGGGTCGTCGCCGGGGGTGACGGTGACCCGCAGGTACTTCCCGGCGCCCTTCCGGGGCACTTCCACGACCGGGACCGGGCCCCCGCCGCTGTCGCCGCTCCCTAGCGCCTCTAGGAGCCGGTCGGCTTCGTCGGCGCTGATTTTCTTGTCCGCCAGCATTTCCAGGATTCTCTTCCGTGCGTCGCTCATGGTACTGCCTCCTTCACTTCCTCCGCCTAGATTACGGATACCATTACGATTTGTCGCCGTCCCCGGACGTCCACCTTCAGGCCGCGCATGGCCCAGAAGAGCCCGAAGCTGGCGAGCAGCCCCTTGAGGGCTACCCTGCCCCAGCCCATCTCCCAGGTCAGCAGCACGCCGATGAGGATGAACGGCACGAGGACGAGCAGAATGGCCAGGATGACCGGGGCCAGCAGGAACAGCGGCAGCGGGATAAACCACCCGAAGCGCCGGCCCTCCTCCCGGATACGGACATTCAGCCAAAGCGGCGGTCGGTTCATTTCTGCAACCTCCTCAAAGCTTCCTCCACCGTGATTTCGCCCCGCTCCAGCTCGCCGACCACGTTATCACCTTCGGTCGGCCCCGCCACGATCTCGACGAACTGGAGCTGCTGGGCGATGCGGTTGACACGGTTCTTCACCGTGGGATAGCTGATGCCGAACAGGTTCTCCATGTCCTTCAGGGACCCGTGGGACCGGACGAACGCCATGACGAAGACCTGGTCCTCCGCGGAGAGGTTGGCCAGCGGCGGCAGCGCGAAGCTCCCCTCGATGGCGATGCCGCTCTCCACTTCCCGTACCCGCTCCACCACGATCTCCTTCCCCTGGGTCATCTTGGTCAGTTCGTGCCATTCTCTCGTCATGGTTCCGGTCCCCTGTTTTTTCTCGGCCTTCCTTTTCTTTCTGCCACCATTATAGGGCCGGGTCTTAACTTTGTCAATACTTTTTTCAACTTTTTTCATTTTTCTTTGTCTATTTCTTAATTTTCTCAATTATCAGCTTGGCAACCGGGCGGCGATGTCGCCCCCTTTCGGGATGATAGACGCAGTTACGCAATTGCGGTATACTAGAGCCGTATCAATCATGCCGGTCATCTGCATCGTCAACCAGAAAGGCGGCGTCGGCAAGACGACCACCGCCGCCGCCCTCGCCCAGGGGCTCAGCGAGGCGAAGCAGCGCGTCCTGCTCGTGGACTGGGACTCGCAGGCGAGCCTCACCATCAGCATGGGCGTCAACCCGGACGAGCTCCAGCAGACCGTCTACGACGTCCTCACCTCCACCATCCGCGGCGATAACCGCCTCACCCTCAGGGAGGTCACCATCCCTACCGATATGCCCGGCGTGGACCTGGCCCCGGCCAACATCGAGCTCTCCCAGGCCCAGCTCGACCTCGTCTCCGCCTTCACCCGCGAGCTCATGCTCCGCGATATGCTCCAGCCCATCCGCGAGGACTACGACTATGTCCTGATTGACTGCCTCCCCAGCCTCGGCCTGCTGACCATCAACGCCCTGGCCGCCTCGGACAGCGTCCTCATCCCCATGCAGGCGGACTTCCTCGCCATGAAGGGCCTCGCCCAGCTTCTGACGACCATCCTCCGCGTCCAGGAGCGCCTCAACCCGCGCCTCGAGATCCTCGGCATCCTCTTCACCATGACCAACACCCGCACCCTCCACACCCGCGAGGTCATCGAGGTCACCAAGCGGGCCTTCGGGGAGCGGATACGGGTCTTCGATATAACCATTCCCGTCAGCGTCCGGTTCAAGGAAGCGCCGGCCGCCGGGATGACCATACTGACGTACGCCCCGACCTCCGACGGAGCGGCAGCGTACCGGCAAATTGCCGCGGAGGTGATGCATGAAACGCGCTAAGATTACCGAGGAGCTCGCCTACGGGACGGCCCTCGACCGGCTGACCGGCTCGGAGCGGGCCGCCCCGCCGGAGACCCCGCCCGCCGAGGACACGGCCCCGCCCCCGCCCGCGGAGCCGCCCCGCTCCGCCATGATCAAGCTGTCCGTCTTCCTCAACCGGGAGGAGGACGCCTACCTGGAGGGGCTCGCCTCCACCGCCAAGTTCAGCGGCGGCCGCAAGCTGAGCAAGACGAAGATAATCGAAGCCATGGTCCGCGCCTTCCGCCGCACCAACCTGGACGTCCGCGGCGTCCGCGACGACGAGGAACTGCTGAAGAGGGTGATGGCGCAGCTGCGCTAGTCGGAAGGTTTTTCCTGGAGGGGATTGTCCGGGGCCGGTGCCACGTTACGCGGCGCCGGTTCCTCGTTTTGGGGGGGCCTTTCCGCCAGCTCGCCGAGGTCGTCCAGGTCCGGTACCGCCTCCGGGTGCATGCGGCGGAAAATATGCATCAGCTCGTCGTGGGTCAGGCGGAGCTTCTCCCGCACCGCCTCGTCGTCAACGCCGCGCACCAGCTCCTCGATGCTCCGCGCCGCCGGTCCGGACCACTTCCGCGCCGGGACGGCCCGGCAGTAGACCCGGTACATGGGGACTTCGTCCGGGTCGTAGCCGGGGCGGTCCCCGACGAACGGTTCCCGCCCCACGGCGAGGTCCTGGATTTCCCGGGCGCGGTAGAGCTTCCACCCCTCCACCCCGACGAGCTCGGCGTGGCCGCCCGTCTGGTAGCAGAGGAGGGAGATGTTGCGCCGCCCGCCCCGGTGGACGAGCCCCAGGCAGAACGGCTCCACGGTACGCTCGCCGCCGCGGTAGGAGAACTGCACCGGCAGGCGCGCCGCGATGGCCTCGCAGAGCCGGACGTTCTGGCGGTCCAGCGAGGTCGGGAAGAGGAAGAGGTCGTCGAAGGCGTCGGCGATGGCCAGCCACAGCGCCCTGAGCCACTTCTGCCACATTATTCCACCCGTATACGCCCCGGATGCTCCGTGGTAACCTCCCCGATGACGGCGGCCCTCACCCCGGCCCGGTGCAGCGCCGCCACGAACCCCTCCACCTTATCCGCGCTCACCGCCGCCAGCAGCCCGCCCGAGGTCTGCGGGTCCCAGAGCAGCTCCCGCATCGGCGCGGCCACGGTCGGCTCCATGACCACCATGTCGCCGCGGTAGTCCCGGTTCCGCCCCAGACCGCCGGGGGCCACGCCTTTCTCCACGAGCGCCACCGCCGGCTGGAACACCGGCACCGCCGCCGCCCGGATGAGGTAGCCGATGTCGCCGCCGGCGACCATCTCGGCGGCGTGGCCCAGCAGCCCGAAGCCGGTGATGTCCGTGCAGGCATGGGCGCCCGCCTGCTTCATCTCCCGGGAAGCGGCATCGTTGAAGGCCGTCATGGAATCGGTAATCATCCTGATGGCGTCGGCGCCGGCGGTGCCCTGCTTGATGGCCGTGCCGATGATGCCGGTGCCGATGGGCTTGGTCAGCACGAGCTTGTCGCCGGGGAGCGCGCCGTGGTTGTGGACGACTTCGTCCGGGTGGATGGTGCCGGTCACCGAGAGGCCGTACTTGAGCTCCGGGTCGTCCACGGTGTGCCCGCCGACGAGGATGACGCTGGCCTGGTGCATGGCGTCGAGCCCGCCCCGCAGCACGTCCCGCAGTACTTCGATGTCCATGCTGTCCTTGGGGAAGCAGACGACGTTCATGGCCGTCAGGGGCGTGCCGCCCATGGCGTAGACATCGCTCAGGGAGTTGGCCACGGCGATACGCCCGAAGTCGTACGGGTCGTCCACGATGGGCGTGAAGAAGTCCACCGTCTGGACGAGCGCCAGGTCCTCCCGGATTTTATAGACGCCGGCGTCCTCCGCCCGCTCCGGCCCCGCGATGAGGTTGGGGTCCGTCCGGAACGGCAGGCCGTCGAGCGCTTTGGCAAGGTCGCCCGGACCTATCTTGCAGGCTCAGCCGGAGCCGTGGACGGTCTCGGTCAGCCGCAGCTTGCGTGGCGCTATCATGCGGGCCCCTCCTCTCCGCGCTTGTCCCGGCGCGCGTCTATGCCCTACAATGGTCGCGGGCTACCCTATTATACGGCATCGTCCAGGGGTCGGCCAACCGGAGGCGAAAACGGAACCCCTGCCCTCTTCCATAGCCGATAACCAGACCCTCGTCATGGGCCACCGCGTCCGCTACTACCAGACCGGGACCGGGCCGGCCGTGGTGCTCGTCCACGGGGGCGCCTCGGACCGCCGCGACTGGCTCGGCACCTTGTCCGCCCTCGCCGACCGCTTCACCCTCTACGCGCCGGACCTCGTCGGCTTCGGCGAAACGGAGCGCCGGGAAGACGGCTACTACCTCACCGAGTTCATCACCTTCCTGGAGCAGTTCATCGAGACGCTCGGCCTCGGCCGGGCCTCCCTCGTCGGCCATTCCTTCGGCGGGCGGCTGGCGCTCGGGGTGGCCGTCAACCGGCCCGACCTGGTGGACAAGCTCGTGCTCATAGACGCCGCCGGGCTGGGGAAGACTTCGTGGCTCGGCATCGTTCTGGTGACCGCCTTCAACCGGCTCCGCGACTGGCTCCACCGCCCGCAGCCCGCCCCCACCTTCCTCGCCCACGAGGACGACGACCCGGACTGGGCCTGCGTGGAGGACCTGCCGAAGGTGAAAGCGCCGACCCTCATCGTCTGGAAGCGCCGGGATCCCTACCTGCCGGTCGCCAACGCCCGCCGGGCGGCGCGGCTCATCCCGCAGGCGAGGCTGGAAATCGTGCCGGGCACCGGCCACGCGCCGCACAAATCGGACACGGACGCCTTCAACGAGCTGCTGGCGGGGTTCCTGGCGGACGGGCGGGGCGGCTAGACGGTCAGGACGTAGACCTGGGCGCTGGCGGGGAGGTTGTTGCGGGTGACGGAGAGGCGGGGCTTGGGCTCGATGCCGCTCTGCCCCATCTCCTTGAGGAAGAGGTCCACGCCGTCGAGCTCCCGGGTCGTCTTTTCCGTCTTGTAGTGCATCGGGATCACGACGCGCGGCTCCATCTTGCGCACCACCTCGGTGGCCAGCGTGGCGTTGATGGTGGAGGCGCCGCCCACCGGCAGCATCAGCACGTCCACGTTGCCCATTTCCTCTATCTGGTCGTCGCTCGGCACGTGGCCGAGGTCCCCGGTGTGGCAGACCGCCACGCCGTCAATGTCCATCAGGTACATGGTGTTCTTGCCGCGGGAGTTGCCCTTGACGGCGTCATGGTAGGTGGAGACGCCGATGACGAGCACGCCACTGATTTCGTACTCGCCCGGGCCCTTGATGACCTTGGGGTCGCCCTGGACGCCCTCCACCCAGGCGTGGGAGGGGTGCGGGTGGCTCACGGTGACGATGTCGGCCGTCTGCTTGCCGAGGGTATAGCCGGTCTCGGCCGGGACGGGGTCGGTAATGATGACCGCCTGACTGCCCTTGATACGGAAACAGGAGTGTCCCAGCCACGTGATATCCACGTCTTCATACTAGCACGGACGGGCCGGTTTAATCAAGAAAAATGCCCCTCCGCACACGTTCAAATTGCCTTGACAAGGGGCGCCCCGAAGTGCTAAAGTATAATTAGCAGTCGGCAGAGGAGACTGCTAATCGGAGGGCGGCAGCTATGATTCCCGGCAGGGCCGGCAAGGTACTGAACTATATCATCCGGCAGTATATTGAGCGGGTCGCCCCGGTCCCCTCGCAGGAGATAGCGGACCGCGCCAATCTCGGCGTGAGCCCGGCCACCATCCGCAACGACATGGCCTACCTGGAGCGGGAGGGCTACCTCATCCGCCCCCATACGTCGGCCGGCTGCATCCCCTCGGACAAGGGCTACCGCTACTACGTGGAGTCCATCAACGCCCTCGACCTCCCCAGCGAGGAACAGCGGCTCATCAGCCACACCTTCCACCAGGCGGAGCGCGAGGTGGAGTCCTGGGTCAGCCTCACCGCCTCCCTGCTCGCCCAGATGACCCGCAACGTGGCCCTCGTCAGCCTGCCCAAGACGGCCGATTGCCACCTCAAGCACGTCGAGTTCATCGCCGTCCAGGACGAGCGGGCCCTGCTCGTCACCGTGCTGGAAGGCGCCAAGGTCAAGCAGCAGCTCGTCTCCTTCGCGGGACCCGTCACCCAGGAGGCCCTGGCCCCGGTCAATATCAAGCTCAACAGCCTCTTCGGTGGCCGCGCCACCAGCCAGATACGGGCCCTCAAGCCGGCGCTCTCCCCGCTGGAGCGGCAGGCGGCCGACTTCGTGCTGGAGATGATGCGGGCGGAGGACACCCAGGAGTACCAGGAGCCCATCCTGGAAGGCTGGCACTTCATCCTCAACCAGCCGGAGTTCGCCGAGAGCGAGCGGATGCAGAGCCTGATGGAGCTCGTGGAGCAGCGCGGCCTGCTCAGGGTCATCCTGCCCTACTCCCCGCATGACGCCGGCGTCCACGTCGTCATCGGCAAGGAGAACCGGAACACCGCCATCCAGAACTGCTCCGTGGTGCTGACCCGCTACGGCCTCCCGGAGGAAGCCACCGGGACCATCGCCGTCGTCGGCCCCACCCGGATGCCCTACTCCCACACCATCCCGGCCGTCTACTACCTCGCCTCGGTGCTCAACCGGCTCGTGGCGGGCCTCTACGGCCGCGATTTCCCCGCCGAAACGGAAACCGCCTGACAGGAAGCAAGGCCCCATGATTTCAGAGATGAACGAAGCAGAGAATAACGGCATTCCCGAAGAGGCGGAAGCCGCCCCGGAAGAAGCCGTCAACGATTACCGGAAAAAGGCCGAGGAGTACCTCGCCAACTGGCAGCGCACCCAGGCCGATTTCATGAACTACAAGCGCCGCACCGAGCAGGAGCGAAAGGAGTTCCTCCTCAGCGCCAACGCGGAGCTCCTGCGGAAGCTGCTGCCCGTGCTCGACGACCTGGAACGCGCCCTCGACCACGCCCCGGAGGACGGCGAGGCCCAGGACTGGCTGGAAGGCACCCGCCTGGTGGCCAAGAAGTTCCGGTCCACGCTGGAGAGCATCGGCGTGAAGCCGGTCCTCTCGCTCGGCATGACGTTCGACCCCACCGTCCACGAGGCCGTCCACCAGGACAAGGGCCCGGAGGGCACCGTGGTGGGCGAATTTCAAAAAGGCTATATGTTGCATGACAAGCTCCTCCGCCCGGCCCGCGTCATCGTGGGCAACGGTGAGGAGGACGCTAAGGAGGAAAGCTAAATGGGCAAGGCAGTCGGAATAGACCTCGGAACCACCTTCAGTGAAGTCGCCGTGCTGGAAGGCGGCGAGCCCGTCGTCATCACCAGCTCGGAGGGCAGCCGCCTCGTGCCGTCCTACGTGGCGGTCAACAAGAACGGCGAGCGCCTCGTCGGGCAGATCGCCAAGCGGCAGGCCATCACCAACCCGGAAAATACCATCTACGCCATCAAGCGCTTCATGGGCCGCAAGTTCGGCGAGCCGGCCGGCCGCGAGCTTCCCGTCGAGGAAGACGCGCACCGCAAGACCTACAAGGTCGGCAAAGCCGCCAACAACGACGTCCGCGTCACCATGGGCGGCAAGGACTACAGCCCGCCGGAGATCTCGGCCATGATCCTGCAGAAGCTCAAGGCCGACGCGGAGACGTACCTCGGCGACAAGGTCACCGAGGCCGTCATCACCGTCCCGGCCTACTTCAACGACGCCCAGCGCCAGGCCACCAAGGACGCCGGCAAGATCGCCGGCCTCGAAGTCCTGCGCATCATCAACGAGCCCACCGCGGCGGCCCTCGCCTACGGCCTCGACAAGAAGGGCGACGAGACGGTGGCCGTCTACGACCTCGGCGGCGGCACCTTCGATATCTCCATCCTCGAGCTCGGCGAAGGCACCTTCCAGGTCAAGTCCACCAACGGGGACACCCACCTCGGCGGCGAGGACTTCGACCAGCGCATCATGGAGTGGCTCATCGCGGAGTTCAAGAAGGACCAGGGCATTGACCTGTCCAATGACAAGACCGCCCTCCAGCGCCTCAAGGAGGCCGCCGAGAAGGCCAAGATAGAGCTCTCCTCCGTCCAGCAGACGGAGGTCAACCTGCCGTTCATCACGGCGGACGCGTCCGGCCCCAAGCACCTGGCCATCAACCTGTCCCGCTCCAGGCTGGAGCAGCTGGTGATGGACCTGGTGGAGAAGTCCATCGAGCCGTGCAAGAACGCCCTCAAGGACGCCGGCATCACCGCCGCCCAGATCAACGAGGTCATCCTCGTCGGCGGGCAGACCCGCATGCCGCTCGTGCAGCAGAAGGTGCAGGAGTTCTTCGGCAAGGAGCCCCACAAGGGCGTCAACCCGGACGAGGTCGTCGCCATCGGCGCGGCCATCCAGGCCGGCGTGCTCAAGGGCGAGGTCAAGGACGTGCTGCTGCTCGATGTCACCCCGCTGACCCTCGGCATCGAGACCCTCGGCGGCGTGGCCACCCCGCTCATCCCCCGCAACACCACCATCCCCACTGCCAAGAGCCAGATATTTTCCACCGCGGCGGACAACCAGCCGAGCGTGGAAATCCACGTCCTCCAGGGCGAGCGCCCCATGGCCAACGACAACCGCACCCTCGGCCGCTTCATGCTGGACGGCATCCTGCCGGCCCCGCGCGGTATGCCCCAGATCGAGGTGACGTTCGATATTGACGCCAACGGCATCCTCAACGTGCGCGCTCAGGACAAGGGCACCGGCAAGGAGCAGAAGATAACCATCACCGCGTCCTCCGGCCTCTCCAAGGACGAGGTGGACAAGATGCAGAAGGAAGCCGAGGCCCACGCCTCCGAGGACGCCCACCGCCGCGAGGAGATAGAGGCCCGCAACCAGGCGGACACGATGGCCTACCAGAGCGAGAAGATGCTCCGCGACAACAAGGACAAGGTCCCGGCGGAGCTCAACACCGAGGCGGAAGAGAAGATCAAGGCCGTCAAGGACGCCCTCAACGGGACGGACCTCGAGGCCATCAAGGCGGCCACCCAGGGCCTCAACGAGACGATGCAGAAAATCGGCTCCGCGGTCTACAGCCAGGGCCAGCAGCAGCAGCCCGGCGGCGAGACCCCGCCCCCCGGCGGTGAGGCCGGCGGCGGCAGCGGCGGCGACGACGAAGGCACCGTGGAAGGTGAGTTCCGGGAAGTCTAACCGTCACACGTTCAGCCATCCCGAAGGGGGTCCGGAAACGGGCCCCCTTCTTTTTGTCGGGCTTTGCCCCAAAAAGTCATTCTGAGGGAGCTCGCCTCAGGCGGGCGACCGAAGAATCTCGGAGTGGGGATGCTCCGGCGTAGCTAACGTCCCCACCCGGCCGAGATCCTTCGCCCGCCTCAGGCGGACTCAGGATG